>JAZDFW010000074.1:0-2485 GCA_043807505.1 Candidatus Omnitrophota bacterium
TTCACAATCGCTCGTTTGAATAAATTTTCCCTTAACCGATAACTATTCGCCCATCTAAAATGCCCCAGATATGACTGAAGAGAGCTTCTTAAGCCTTCCAGCATCTCATAATCTAAACCTTTAATCCTGCAATTTTCAAAATACCTTAACCTTGTATTCATATTATTTACTACCCTGCGCCTGACTAATATATAATCTCTCCTTAAGATATATCCTAAAAAATCTATTCCATTGGAAAGAGGCTGCAGCTTCGTCCTCTTGGGATTAAGCCTTAAGCCTAATCTATTCTCTAAAAATTCTTCTATTCTTCCCATCCAGTTAACCAACTTTTCTCTCGAAGTATCTAAAAGGACAAAGTCGTCGGCATAGCGGATGTAATAACAACACCTTAAGTTATGTTTTACAAATTGGTCAAGCTCATTTAAATATACATTGGCAAAAAACTGGCTGGTGAGATTTCCAATGGGAACTCCTTTTTTATTTTCCTTGCCAAAAAGGCTCTTGTCTTCAGGCAATTCCTTAAACAACTCGTTATTATCCTTTAAGATATAACTTTTTGTGCAATCATGAAAAATTATTTTTTCTGCCAGCCAAAGAATATCCCTGTTATTAGTTCTTTTTCTGATTAAACCAAATAAAATCTTTTTATCTATATTTGTAAAAAAACTCTTTATATCAAGCTGCAAATAATACCCTCTTATCGTTCCATTTTTAGAAACTCTTCTCATAAAACCCTGCAGCCTCATTACTGCTCTATGTGTGCCTTTTGCCTTTCTGCACGCATAAGAATCATAAATAAATATCTTTTCAAAGAGCGGCTCTAAATATCCTACTAATATATGATGCACCACTCTGTCTCTAAAATCTGCGGCGAATATCTCTCTTAATTTCGGTTTTTTGGCAAAAAACAAAATAGAACGCGAGGGGTGGTAAGCCTTATCTTTTAACTCTTTCTCCAATCTTAATATATTTTCTTCAGCATTCATCTCAAACCTAAGCGCATTCATCGTATTTCGCTTATTCCTCCTGCACTTAAGATAGCATCTGTATATGTTGCCGAATAAAAATATATCCCGCCACTCGCCTGAACGAACCGCCCGCACGTAGTTGGTGTTGGTCTTATTGTTGTTGTTCACGTCGCCATTGTTGAAATTGACGTTGTAGGCGTTCGTCGCATTGTTCTCCGTAGCTGACCAATAGTTGTTGGAGTTTTGTCTATCCACTTAAACATCCTTTCGGATCATTGAAACCCGAGCTTTTACCAAAAAAAAGTACGGGCCTCTGCATCATTATGCCTTTTCAGGCGGAATAGACGCCCAGTGGCATCTGCTCACTCAAGATTCTATTTCTTTAGAATCTCGATTCTGGCTCTTCAACCACCCCTCGTTCTGTTTCGCGATATCAACTGCGCTTCTCACTGAATACTCGAAATACTTGAAAGAACGAAACGCTCCTATTTCTTTACAGATTTTTATCAAAACCTTTAACTCCTCTATCTCCTCTCTAACCTTAAGAAGCATCTCTCTCTTATCCTTCATTGAATTTGCCTTCACAATCAGTTTTAAAATCTCCCTGCTTGAATCTCTTAACTCTGTGCCTACAGTGTATTTATGATACCTGGAAAAATTTCTTACAATCTTCTCAAAATATATCACTAAATCCAGCGCCTTCTTATAAATCGGCAGATTCTCGTATACGCTAATCATCGCTAATATTCGCGTTAATTCGCGTTACGCTAATTCGCGCTGTGTCATATACCCTTCTACGAATATCTATTTTAGGGCCGCCAAAATTAACAATATAGCCTAATTTATAATCCGTACCCTTCAGATAATAATAAAGCTGCGTTTCATACAGTTTTGGTATAATATCTACCGCTTTTATTTCTACAATAATCTTTCTATCGGCTACAAAATCTGGCGTATAATAGCCTGCATTTTTACCTTTATATTTTATAACAATCCTCTTTTCTTCTTCATAACGAATACCTTGAATATCAAATTCGATTGCTAATGCCTTGTGATAGACTGACTCTTTATAACCTGAACCAAGCTCGTTATAAACGTTGTAAAAACAACCCACTATTTTGTAAGCTAAGTCTTTATAAATTAAATCATCTACATACTTTTTATTAGCGTTCATTAGCGTTCTCCTATTAGCGGTAATTGGCGTTTATCATTAGCGTAAATTAGCGTCAAAGTCAAACTGTCAAAAACTCACCACTGGCCTGAACGAACCGCCCGCACGGAGCTGGTGTAGGTCTTATTGGTGAGGCCCACGTCGCCATTGCCGAAATAGACGTAGTAGGCGTTCGACGCAACGTTCTCCGTAGCTGACCAATAGGTGGTGGAGGTATACGTAATATATGTCCGGCCATAATCATAGAGATTTTTTAATTCATCCTTTGTCGGCAGACGCCAATCAGTATAACCTTGCCAATCTAAATCCTCTGCCCAGCTAAATGCCGGATAATTGGCTTTAGCGC
>JAZDFW010000075.1:0-2663 GCA_043807505.1 Candidatus Omnitrophota bacterium
TGGACGCCTTTAATCATTCCAGGGAAAACTCTTTCTTTTATTCTGTTTCTTTCAAATTCCGCAAAACTCCCTAACTGTTGAAACATTAGCTTCCCAGCGCTTGTCGTAGTGTCAAAAGGCTCGGTAGCGGATTTATATGCAACTCCATAGCCTTCCAATTCATCCACTATATTCAAAAGGTCTTTTAATTTTCTACTAAAACGGTCGAGTTTATAGGTAATGATTAATTCAAATTTCTTAGCCCTTGCATCTTGAAACATCTCTTTTAAAGCAGGCCTGTCTAGAACATACCCGCTTTCGTCATCAGAATAAATTTTGTAGACTTCCCAACCTAAGCGCTTAGCATGGTCTAAAAGATACTCACGCTGCACTTCCATAGAAAACCCCTCTCTTGCCTGTTCCTCCGTACTCACGCGTATATAGATTGCTACTTTCATTTATGCCCCAAAAGTTTTATCGTTATTTGGTAACTCTGAATGTATTCCGCCATTTATTTATTTTTTTAATATCTTCATCTGTGAAAACAGGAAGATTACGGAAATCGCGTTTAACCTTAATCCAGCCTTTTTTTAACCAATGATAAATACCCTGCCGGCTCACACCTAATATCTTCGCTGCCCCAGTAACTGTATAAACCCTTGACTTACCGATCTTCTTCAAAGCGTATCTCATGGTGTTATTTTACACTATCAAACACCATGAGTCAAGTTATTTTTGAGACTAGATGGTTGCCTATCTTTTCTCTCGCTTTGATAGATTTCATCTAACCGCTTCAGATCAGCTTCAAGAAGAATTTCTAAGAGCCGTTTCAAACGGTATTCTGAATAATCTTTTTCCGTTTTTTCTTCTAAATTTTTTTCATTACCAAATAACTTATCCACAGAATTCACAGCCTCATTTCTTTACTACTATTTCTTTAATTATTTCTTTAATGCTTTACAGGGGTTAGTTGACCCCCAAAAATAGGGGCCGACTCACCCCTTATATAGGGATAATTTAGCCCCTTTGACATTGCGACTTTTACACAGATACCAAGTTGTCGGATTTTGATTTAAAGCAAGTTTGTTTTTACGGCCGTCCTTGCTCTTTATGATGACATTGGACTGGATAAGTAGATTAACCGCTCTTCTGACATTGCGTTTGTTAAGATTTGCCTCTTTTGCGATATAACCATAGCTAAGGAGCTTGTTTTCCTTATGCCAGCCGTTGGTCATTCTGATTACAAAAAAAATGACCCGGATCTCGGTACCGTTAAAAGGTGACCGATAAATTGCACGTAATATATTGTTGGGGATTTTTGTATAACCGCCGTTAATTTGAAAAATAGGTTGTGTCATAGAAAAAGGCAAATAAAAAGGGCTGGCCTCCCGAGTCTGACTCGAGAAACCAGCCCTTTAGTTCTTCTAATAAGGCTGCTTGCTTCTAACTTCCCTAAATTTTTAACTTACAAAATTACTATACACTATAATTCTAGCTTGTCAAGTTTTTTTGCATCACCCCAAAAAAGCCTTGACAGAACCTGTAATTTGCGGCATATTTTATATGCAGGCTGAAAAACAGACCTGCCTAAACACGCGGTCCCGATCCTAGTGGTCGGGATTTTCGCTTTGTAGAGCCCTCAAGCAGACTCTTTATGAAGAAAATTTCACCGGGCAGTTTGCGGATGCTAATTAAGAAATTACGCATGCAAAGCTTCCATAACCGTTTTTGGATCAGCTTCCGCCACCTTAAGCAATGCCAATGCCGGTCCTTCGGGTTTTCTTCTGCCCTGCTCCCAATTCTGTAATGTATCAACGCTAACCCCGATCATGTGAGCAAACGTAAGTTGCGATGCATGAAGCTTCCTGCGTATTCTTTTCACAATTATGGGATGAAACTTAAAAATCCTGGCAGCTTTTAGTTTTCCGGCATGTATCTTTTTGGCCTGATCAATACTAGTTAATAAATCCTTAAAATCCTTATTTTTCATAGCACACCCTCCTTCACGTACTCACTTAATATTTTTATCTGTTCTTTTGTTAAATCCTCTTGTTCTGATTTTTTGTAAGGCAGCAACATGTATATTGTTTCATCCCGCACATACCAATAATATATAATCCTTAACCCGCCCCGTTTACCTTTTCCGGGAATAACCCATCTTAGTTTCCTTAACCCTTTTGCCCCAGGGATAAGCGCTCCTGCTTCGGGGTTAATCACCAATGCCCATTGTAACTTACTATACTCATCATCAGGAAGAACATCTTTTATTTTCCTAGTAAAAATAGGGGTTTCCACAATCTCCACGTTGCTCTCCTTCCCATTTAAAGTATACGCCATTGGCGTATACTTGTCAAGTTAATTTCTCAGCCCTTATGTTTTATTTTATTACCGACCAAACCAGCGAAACTACCCAACCTAACACAGTCCAGCCCAAAAACAGGTTTAGCAAAAATATAGCCAGACTGTTTTTATGCCGCCTCAAGAATGCTATCAAAGTCGGCAAGAAATAAATGGCGAAAATCAAGACTACCAATAAAAGTTCAAGTATCGTGAAATTCTGCATCTGCATATTTAATCCTCTCTCCTAAAAACTGAATACCTGCTGGTTATCTTCGGCGGATCGATCAAACCCTTTATCTTTATCCCGTGTTTGTAAAAGAAATGAGTAATATAGCCTTGGGGCT
>JAZDFW010000076.1:0-14408 GCA_043807505.1 Candidatus Omnitrophota bacterium
ATCCCTATATCTATTAAAGATAATATTTGTACGGAAGGCATCAACACAGAATGTTGTTCTAAAATCCTCGAAGGTTTCAAACCTCCGTATGATGCTACTGTAATTAAAAAATTAAAGAGCGCCGGGGCAAATATCTTAAAACTAAAAACTAATATGGATGAATTTGCTTTTGGTTCTTCAACTGAAAACTCATATTTTGGCCCTACGCACAACCCCTGGGACCTGGATTGCGTGCCTGGTGGTTCATCCGGAGGCTCAGCAGCGGCTGTGGCTGCAGATGAAGCAATCTATGCATTAGGCTCGGACACAGGCGGTTCTATTCGTCAGCCTGCTTCATTTTGCGGCGTTGTTGGGCTCAAGCCTACTTATGGCAGAGTTTCAAGATATGGTTTAATTGCTTTTGCTTCGAGCTTAGACCAGATAGGCCCAATAACTAAAGATGTGCATGACAGCGCTTTATTAATGAATACTATTTCTGGTTATGACCCATTAGATTCTACATCCGTTAATATTGAGGTTCCTGATTATACCAAGTCTTTAATCAATGATATTAAGGGGCTAAAAATAGGGATACCTAAGGAATACTTCATCGAAGGCATGGATCCGGAAGTAAAAAAAATAGTTGAAGATGCCATCGAAAAGTTAAATACACTCGGAGCTAGATATACTCAAGTATCTTTAGCGCATACGGAATATGCGGTTGGTGTTTATTATATTGTTGCGACCGCCGAAGCAAGTTCAAATCTAGCCAGATTTGCTGGCGTGCAATATGGTTATAGAAATAAGGGGCCTAGTTCCAAACAAGGGTTAATTGAAATGTATAAAGAAACGCGAGGCGATGGCTTTGGCGAAGAAGCAAAAAGAAGAATAATTTTGGGTACGTTTGCTTTGTCGCACGGCTACTATGACGCTTATTACCTTAAAGCGCTGAAAGTCAGGACGCTAATAAAGAATGATTTTGACAAAGTATTTAAAGATTTTGATTGCATAGTGGCGCCGACTTCTCCAACTCCTGCTTTTAGAATAGGGGAGAAAGTAAAAGATCCTTTAAAAATGTATCTTTCCGATATTTACACTATTTCGGCAAATTTGGCCGGAATACCCGCAATCTCTATACCCTGCGGATTCACAAAAAAAGGTTTACCTGTAGGATTACAAATATTAGCTAAGCCATTTAACGAAGAAATGTTGTTTAGGGCTGCTTATACTTACGAGCAGAATACGCCGTGGCATTTGGAGAAACCAAAGAGTATAAAATAATGGAATACGAAGCAGTTATAGGATTAGAAGTTCATCTGCATTTAAAAACAAAAACCAAGGCCTTCTGTGGATGTTCTACGGAATTTGGAAACAAACCAAACACACAGGTGTGCCCGGTTTGTTTAGGTTTTCCGGGATCACTACCCGTATTAAATAAATTAGCCTTTGATTACGCTATTAAAACCGGATTAGCATTAAACTGCCAAATTCAAGAATATACTAAATTTGACCGCAAAAATTATTTTTATCCGGATTTACCAAAAAACTACCAGATTTCTCAATATGACCTTCCTTTTTCAATCAAGGGTTACTTAGATATAGGCATAGAAGGTAAAATCAAAAGAATCGGCATTACTCGCGTACATTTAGAAGAAGACGCGGGAAAATTAATACACAAAGAAGATTCTAGCCTTGTCGATTATAACCGCGCAGGAATCCCATTATTAGAAATTGTCAGCGAACCGGACATTAATTCCCCGCAAGAAGCATACGATTACCTTACTGTATTAAAAAGTATACTTGAGTACCTGGAAGTTTCGGATTGCGATATGGAAAAGGGCTCTTTAAGATGCGATGCTAATGTATCTATCAGGGTAAAAGGAACAAAAGAGCTGGGCACAAAAACGGAACTTAAAAATATGAACTCGTTTAAAGGCGTCAAGGATGCTCTTGATTACGAAATCCAGCGCCAGACTAAAAACTTGAGGGCCGGTGAAAAAATTATTCAGGAAACAAGGTTATGGGACGCAAAATTGATGATTTCTGCCTCTATGCGCGCTAAAGAAGGCGCACAGGATTACCGTTATTTCCCTGAACCGGATTTGCCGCCTTTTTTAATCAGTAAAAGTAAAATCGATGAAATTAAAAAAACTATCCCTGAACTGGCAACGGCAAAATTATCGCGTTTTATCAAGGACTACGGGTTATCTGAATACGACGCAAAAGTTATCGTTGCCTCAAAGGCATATGCCGAGGTTACCGAAGCGCGCATAAAAGCATACCCGGGCAAAAATAAAAAACCGATAGCGAATTGGTCAATTGGGCCGATACTAGAAACTGCGAGTTTCCTAAATTGCAACCCTGCCCAACTAAAAATTCCCGGAGGAGACAGCGAATTATTAAAACTAATTCAATGGGTTGAAGAAGGAAAAATCTCTAACCTGGTAGCAAAGGCAGTTTTTAGCGAATCGCTTTCAACCGGAAAATTAGCTGAAGCGATCATTCAGGAAAAGAACCTTTTTCAAATTTCGGATACTGTCAGCTTAGAAGTAATTGCTCAAGAAATAATTAAAGAAAATCCCAAATCTATAGATGCTTTTAAGTCCGGAAAGGAAAATGCCATTATGTTTTTGGTAGGGCAAATGATGAAAAAAAGCGGCGGAAAGGCAAATCCTAAAATAGTTCAGGAAT
The DNA here is from genome assembly GCA_043807505.1 of Candidatus Omnitrophota bacterium. Classification (GTDB taxonomy): domain Bacteria; phylum Omnitrophota; class Gorgyraeia; order Gygaellales; family Profunditerraquicolaceae; genus JAZDFW01. Next base: position 2,671 of record JAZDFW010000076.1, read on the forward strand.
TATTAAGACGGAGGCTTAAAGATGCGTAAAAAATTATTTTTCGTGACGGCTCTAGCAGCAATTATTTTTGCGGTTTATTCAATCGCGGTTTCCGCTGCCGAAAAAAAGAAAAATGACGACCTCTACAAACAAGTAGAGCTTTTTTCGGATGTTCTGGCAATCGTACAAACAGATTATGTCGATGAAACCTCTGCGCATGATTTGATTTATGGGGCATTGAAAGGCATGATTTCTTCGCTGGACCCCCACAGTCAATTTATGGATCCTGAGACTTATAATGAATTAAAGGTTGATACCGAGGGTAAGTTCGGGGGGCTGGGTATTGAAATTACCCTAAAAGACGGCCTTTTAACCATAATTACTCCGATAGAAGATACACCTGCCTGGAAAGCCGGCTTAAAGACGAATGATAGAATTGTAAAAATCAACAACGAATTAACCAGGGATATCACTCTAACCGACGCTGTTAAAAAATTAAGAGGCAAGCCGGGGGATGCGGTGAGTATCACTGTTTTAAGAGAATCGGAAAAGAAGCTCTTGGATTTTAAAATTGTTCGCGATATCATTAAAATTAAAGACATTAAAGACGCGCGGATCATTAATGATGGTATCGGCTATATTCGTTTGGTGGAATTCAGAGAAAACACTGCGAATGATTTAAATACTGCATTGGAGAAACTAAAGAAAGAGGGAATGACCGGTTTGATACTTGATTTACGCAATAATCCGGGGGGATTGCTTGATGTAGCGGTAGGAGTTAGTGAAAAATTTATCGATAAAGGAAAGGTTATTGTTTCAACCCGGGGAAAAATTACTAATCAAAACCTGGAATTTAGATCAAAGGCAAACAAACCTATTCTTGACATACCTTTGGTAGTACTAATAAATGAAGGATCTGCTTCTGGCAGCGAGATCGTAGCCGGTTGTCTTCAAGATTACAAACGCGCCATTATTGTCGGAGTAAAATCGTTCGGTAAAGGAAGTGTTCAGACGGTTGTACCTTTGGGTGATGGTTCCGCGCTGCGGTTAACGACAAGCAAATATCTTACGCCTTCCGGCCGCCAGATTCATGGCAAAGGCGTTGTTCCGGATATTAGCGTTGAAGAAGGAAAAATTGAAATTACCGCTAAAGAAGAAATTGGTGCCGGAAAGCCCCAAGAAGTTTTTGAACAGTTAGAAAATAAAGAAAAGAGCGCAAAAGAAGAATTAAATAAAGAAGATATAGCGAAATTTAAAACAGATAATCAATTAATGCGCGCGGTTGATATTCTAAAAGCAGTAATAATTTATAAAGGAGTTAAGTAATAATTGAAACAATATAAATTCATTATTATCGTATTACTGATTTTACTTATCCTTGAAGGGATAGCAATTGTTTTTTTGCTGCCTAAGAGACCTAAGAAACCTTTAGTAGTAACTCTAATCCCAAAAGGTAAAATTGCGATTGTGATCGATGATTGGGGCTATCAACCGAATACCTTGGATATTGTTAGCCAAATAAAATATCCTCTAACAATGTCGGTTCTTCCCGGTTTAAACTATTCAACAGCTGTCTCGCAAAAATTACATGAATTAGGATTTCAGGTAATACTGCATCTGCCTATGGAACCTTATGAAAAATATAGGTTGGAAAAAAACACCTTGTTAACCTCTATGAACAGTACACAGATTGCCAAGATTATTGAAGAAGACTTAAAAAGTGTCGAATACTGCCAAGGCGTATCTAATCATATGGGTTCAAAATTTACCAGCAATAAAGTTGTTATGACAGCTGTAATGAACGAATTAAAAAGTAGGCGCCTTTATTTCTTAGACAGCCTTGTATCCCCAAATACAGTCTGCGCCCAACTTGCTAAAAAAATAAAAATTAATTTCGCTAAAAGAGACATATTTCTTGATAATGAAGAAAATCATAGGTACATAAAAACACAGATTTATAAATTGAGAAATAAAGCAAATCTTTATGGCCAGGCAATTGGTATCGGCCACGACCGCCATGTTACGCTGGAGGTCTTAAAAGAAGTAATGCCTGAATTAACAAAGCAAGGGTATAAATTTGTCTTTGTTTCTGATTTAGTTAAATAGGGGATAGAAAAATATGTATGTATTGGGAATAGAATCATCCTGCGATGAAACTTCAATAGCAATAGTTGAAAACGGCAGGCGGATTCTTTCATGCGAAACAAACTCAAGCCTTAATAAGCACAAGAAATTCGGCGGAATAGTCCCTGAGATTGCCTCAAGGATGCAGCTGGAGACTATTGCTTGTGCGGCAGACTTGGCTGTTAAAGAAGCTGGAATTAAATTAAAGGATATAAAGTTAGTCGCTTTTACCGATGAACCCGGCCTGCCGGGCTCTCTACTTGTAGGAACCTCTTTTGCAAAGGCGCTAAGTTTTAGTTTAAAAATTCCTATTTTTGGCGTCAACCATCTCCATAGCCACATATACGCAAGTTTTCTAGATACAGCAGAAATAGCTAAACCATTTGTTTCTTTGATTGTTTCAGGGGGACATACGACTTTATTTTATGTTGAGGATTTCAATAAAATAAAGGTTCTAGGTTCTACTCAAGACGATGCCTGCGGCGAGGCATTTGACAAAGTAGCAAAAATACTCGGGTTGGAATATCCGGGCGGGCCTTATATTGAAAAAATGGCCCAAAAAGGCAATCCTAAAAAAATAAAGTTTAAATGTTCTCAGACAAACGCGCCATTAGATTTTAGTTTTAGCGGTATAAAAACCGCGGTTTTATATTTAATCAGAGATAGGCATATTCGGATATATAAAAAAGCAGATATTGCCGCGTCATTTCAAGAGTCAGTAATCGATTGTTTGGTAAAAAAATCTTTATTAGCTTGTAAAACAAAAGGCGTAAAAAGGCTGGTAGTAGGAGGGGGTGTGGCGGCAAATAACAGATTGAGGGATAAATTTAATGAAGTATTTAGCGAAACAGGCAGAGAAGTTTATTTCCCTGAAAAATCACTTTGTATGGATAATGCGGCAATGGTTGCGGGCTTAGGGTATCAACTTTTCAAAAAAAACGCTTTAAAAAAAACCGTAAAATGAAGGGAGGCTTTAGTTAAATATGTTGACCGATACGCAGATTATGATCAGATTAACTATGTCAGTGGCCTTAAGCGGCCTGATTGGACTTGAACGCCAGATCCACCGCCGCACTGCGGGATTACGTACGCATATCATGGTTTCCTTAGGTTCTTGTCTTATAATGTTGACATCGCTGTATGTTTTTGATATATATATTGATAGAGTAGCATTAGATCCAACCCGTATCGCGGCAGGCGTGATTACCGGCATCGGCTTTCTTGGCGCAGGCGCGATCATTCGGGAAAGCACAGAAGTTAGAGGTTTAACTACAGCCGCAAGCCTCTGGGTTGTAGCTGGAATTGGCCTAGCTGTAGGGAGCGGTTTTTACATAGGGAGTATTTTTACGACTTTACTAGCCCTGGTTGTATTGTTTTTTTTAAGATACTTTGAGGCAATGATATTCGATAAATTAAACCGAAACATTATTTTCAAAACAAAAAAGGGAGGTGATAAATAATGGCCTTTAAAAGAAAAGTTGAAGAAAAGATTCTCGATGTGGATGCGGCAATGCAGGGAAGTTTAAATTTTAAAGAGCCGGTTAATTTACGTATCAATGGTAAATTTGATGGAAGCTTAGAAACAAAGGGGAATTTAACTATTGGTGTAACGGCGCTGGTTTTTGCGGATATTGTCGGAGACAATATTATTGTGGGAGGCAAAGTTAAGGGCCGGATTACTGCCAAAGAAAGGCTTACCCTTTTACCTACCGCGATTGTTGAAGGCGACATTTACCCTGCTAAATTAAATATCACCGAAGGCGCAATTTTAGAAGGCCGTTGCCTGATGCTCCATGACTTTTTAAACACAGAGGAACTTGCCCGTTATTTAGAAGTAGATTTAAATTCTATCTTAGAATGGGCGAATTCAGGAAAAGTTCCGGCGTTAAAAGAAGGGGACAACTGGAAATTCGAAAGAAAAGCAATAGACGCCTGGATCGCTACAGGCAGAACCGGTAAATAACTACATAAATACAGGAAATTAGATAAAATATGGCTGAGGAAAAACTTTTAAATATCAGGGATGTTGCTGCCATTTTAGGGATTTCAGAAAAAGAGGTAATTGATCTGGCTGAGACTGGGCAAATCCCTGCTTATAAAATCGGCGGTGTTTATTTAAGATTTAAACGCCAACAAATTGAAGAATATAGAAAAAGGCTTGGGTTAACTTTAAAGAGAAACTTGACTTCGCATAATTATTTATTTAAGGATAAACTTAATGATTTTTTATATTTCAATGATTTCTATATACTGTCGGCGATAATTATATTATTGATAATTTTCATTATATTTCAGGGATATTAACCTCGGGGTTAGAAATGACTTTTCTTTCAGGGGGTACATATTTCTCAAAAAGGAAGACAGATGGTTTTAAAGGCCGGTTTTTGCGATTTAGGCTTTGCCAAGATTGATGTTGATAGATTAAACCGTAAAGGTTTTTCAGAAGTTGTTTACTGCCCGGGGAAAACAAATCTTCAACTCAAAATTATTTGCCTTGAGCTGTTAAAAAATAGTCAAAACCTGCTGCTTACAAAATTAGATAAAAAGAATTTTTCTTATCTTAAAAAAAGTTTACCACAGCTAAAATATAATGCTGCGGCAAGATTGGCTTTTTTTGCGCGAAATCCCCAAAAAACAAAAAAAGGCATGGTTGTAATAGTTTCAGCCGGAACTTCGGATATCCCGATAGCTGAAGAAGCCTGCCTAACATTAGAAATAATGGGTAATAATGCGATACGGCTCTACGATGTCGGTGTTGCCGGGGTACATCGGTTAATAAAAAATATAGATATTCTAAGAAAAGCAAACGTAATTGTAGTAGTTGCTGGTATGGAAGGGGCATTAGCAAGTTTAGTCAGCGGCCTTGTTAAATGCCCTGTCATTGGCGTACCCACAAGTTGCGGTTATGGGGCAAATTTTAGGGGCCTATCTGCATTATTAACCATGCTAAACAGTTGTTCTCCCGGCATAACGGTGGTAAATATTGACAACGGTTTCGGCGCAGGATACTTTGCTAGTTTAATTAATAGGTGAGAAGAAAAAATAATAGAGTAACATTGAAGGAAGCGATTAAATTTCACGGGCATTTAGGCCCCTATCTGGTATTGGGAATATTAATGGGTGATTTAATAATTAATAAATTCAAATTCAAAAAGCATTTTGGAATTAAAGCAATAATCAAAGGCGCGGTAAAAAAACCCAAGTCCTGCCTGATAGACGGTATCCAGGTTTCTACCGGTTGCACTTATGGAAAGGGAAATATTCAAAAAATAGAAAATGATAAAATTCAAGTTTTATTCTGCAATTTACGGAATAAAAAGAAGGTTAAAATGTCCTTAAAGGAAGGTGTGATTAAAAAACTGGATAATTTAAAGGGGCATAAGGATTCGGAAGCATTTGCAAGGAATTTATATAAAACCGACCCATTAAATATTTTTTACCTAACACCTAACACCTGTAACCTATAACCTAAACATGGCCCTTTCCGGATTAGATATTTACAAACTATTGCCTAAAACCAATTGTCGTGAATGCGCTTTTGTCACTTGCCTTGCCTTTGCGATGCAGCTGGCAAAAAAATCAGTAAGTATTGATAAATGCCCTTACTTAAGCCAAGAGGCAAAAAATACCCTGGAGGCATCGGGACAACCTCCGATAAAGTTAGTCAGTATGGGAACAGGCGAAACAAAACTAAATATAGGAAATGAAACCGTATTATTCCGCCATGAGGAAAAATTTCATAATCCCTGCGGTATCGGCTTTATTATCGAAGATACCTCTAGCGAGAATGAAATACAATCACGCCTGTCTTATATTAATAAACTAAAGTTTGAGCGCGTAGGCCAGGAACTTAATGTTAACCTAATAGCGATCAGGCAGAATAAAACAAAAGAAAACTTTTTAAAGGCGGTAAAATTTGTTTTAGATAACACAAATTTGTGCATTGCTCTTATTGCCCGAGACGCTCAAACGCTGGAAGAAGCATTAAAAATCTCAAAAGATAGAAAACCTTTAATTTATAATTTAAATACTGCTGAATATTTGAATTCGGCAAAATTAGCCAAAGAATATTCCTTGCCGCTTGTTGCGCAAGCCGCGTCTTTAGAAAATCTTTCCAGCCTTACCAAAGAAATCAATAATCAGGGTGTTTGTGATTTAATGCTTGATACAGGGATAAAATCAATTAAAGATAAAATCTGGGATTTAACACAAATTAGGCGGCTAGCGCTTAAAAAATCAAACCGCAGCTTGGGGTATCCGATATTGGCGATTATTGACAGAGCCGATCCATACGAAGAAGCAATGGAAGCAGCTACCTATATCTTAAAATATGCCGGGCTCATCTTATTAAAAGGGATCCAAACATGGGAAATCTTATCGCTTTTAACTTTAAGGCAAAATATCTATACCGATCCGCAGAAACCATTGCAGATTGAACCGGGGCTTTATTCCGTAGGAGACGCAAATGATAAATCAGAGGTACTAATTACTACTAACTTCTCGCTGACTTATTATACTGTTTTGGGCGAAGTCGAAGCCTGTAAAATTCCTTCTTATATCTTAAGTGTTGACACGGAAGGTATGTCTGTTTTAACCGCATGGGCCGCGGAAAAATTTACCCCTGAGAAAATTACCGATTCGTTAAATAAATTTAACGTAAAAGATAAAGTTACGCATAATAAAATCATCATCCCCGGTTATGTTGCGGTAATCAGCGGCGATTTAGAAGAACAATCGGGCCTAAAAGTGTTGGTTGGCCCGAAAGAAGCAGCTGGAATCCCATCATTTTTAAAGAATTTATAATGGAAAAATTCAAGGTTACTTTTTATCCGGATATAAAATCTATAGAAGTGCCAAAGGACACAAACATTCTTTCTGCCGCAATTTCTGCGGGCGCTTATATTAAATCAAGCTGCGGAGGCGACGGCGTTTGCGGCCAATGCAAAGTGATTTTAAAAAAAGGCGATGTTATTACTCAGCCCAGCGGTATGATCAGCGTCGAAGAAAGAAGAAAAAACGTCTATCTTGCCTGCCTTACGGAGATCCGCAGCGACTTGGAAGTAGAAATTCCTTCAGAGTCAAAATTAGACTTTGAGAAATTATCTCCGCAAGAATTGGAATTAAGGCTCAAAGGCGCTTATTCTAAACCTGAAGAAATCGAATTCCCCATAGCAGAAGAAAAAGTTGAAACCTACGAACATTCGCCTCTTGTAACAAAATTATACCTGGAATTACCCAAGCCGGATTTAAATGATAAAATAAGCGACTTAGAAAGAATAAGCCGGCAAATCAAACGTATCAATCATTCTGTTCTACAGACTAGTTTTAACCTTGCCAATATTAGATTCCTGGGAGATTTACTGCGCGATTCAGACTGGAAAGTCACTGTTGCAATAAGTAAAAAAAATGAAACTAATGAAATCCTTTATTTGCAGCCTGGAGAGGCCTCAAAAAATAATTTTGGAATGGCCTTCGATATCGGGACAACAACCATTTCCGGGCAATTAATTGATTTAGATTCTGGTAAGATACTTGGCACAAAAGCAGCTTATAATAAACAGGCGAGCTTCGGAAGCGACGTGATTACGCGTATTATTTATGCGCGGGAGGCAGAAGGCCTGGAAAAATTGCACCTTGCGGTAATAGACGAAATGAACGAAATGATTCAAGAATTAATCAAAGAACATAAGATAGATTTGAATGACCTGAATTGCGTTGTTTGCGCGGGTAATACAACGATGATACATCTTTTATTACGCATCGATCCGACCTATATCAGGAAAGAACCCTATGTTCCGACGGCAAATTTTCTGCCGGTTATCCGCGCCGGGGAAGTAGAGGTTAAAATAAATTCACACGGAATTTTAGCCTGCGTTCCCGGAGTATCCAGTTATGTCGGAGGTGACGCTACTTCTGGTGTATTATCCAGCGGAATAGACAAAGAAAAGGATTTATGCCTTTTAATTGATATCGGCACTAACGGAGAAATAGTCCTGGGTAATAGAGAATTTTTGATTTCTTCTGCTGCCTCGGCAGGCCCTGCATTTGAAGGTTCAGGCGTAAGTTGTGGTATGCGTGCAAGCTTTGGCGCAATACAAAACATAAAAATTAACATTAAGGATTTTTCTGTAACGTATTCTACTATCGGTGAAGCTAAAGCTCGCGGCATATGCGGCTCGGGTTACATTGACTTAATTTCAGAAATGCTGCGCGTAGGTTTAATTGATAAGCTCGGGTCATTTAAACTAGAATGCTGCAGCCGTATCCGTGAGGGTGATTTTGGCAAAGAATTTGTAATCGTTGACAAGAAAGACAGCGATACAACTTTAGATATTTTTATTACTGAAGCTGACATAGAGAATATTAAGCGCGCAAAAGCTGCAATTTATGCCGCAGCGGCAATTTTAGTTAAACATATGGGGTTTAGCTTCAAGGATTTAAAAAAAGTTTTTATTGCCGGAGGATTTGGCACATATCTTGATATGGAAAAAGCCATCGCGATTGGATTATTGCCTGATTTAGATAAATCTTGCTTTCATTTTATAGGAAACAGCTCCCTTGCCGGTGCGCGTCAAATGCTGCTATCTAGCCAGGCAATGAAAAAAGGCTATGAAATAGCGCAAAAAATGGATTATTTAGAACTTTCTGTTGAACCTGCATACATGGACGAATATATCGCGGCATTATTTTTTCCGCATACAGATTTAACAAAATTTCCATCAGTAAAGGTCTAGCCATGGGTTATGTAATCGCAGTTGCAGGTAAAGGCGGAACAGGAAAAACCACGATTGCCGCGTTATTAGTCAACTTGCTTAAAGAAAAAAAAATTGGTTCGGTGTTAGCAATTGACGCTGATCCCAACAGTAACCTGGCTGAAGCATTGGGTTTAGAAACAGGGCAGACTATCGGAAAAATCCTTGATGATATTTCAAGCAATCCTGATACTATACCTAAAAGTATGTCCAAAGATAGATTCATAGAATACCAGGTGCAAAGCGCAATTCAAGAAACAGGTGGTTTTGATTGTTTAACTATGGGCAGGCCTGAAGGCCCGGGATGCTATTGTTATGTAAATAATGTTTTGCGCAATACGATGCTTAAGTTAATTAAAGATTACGACTATATCATTATAGATAATGAGGCCGGATTAGAACATTTATCGCGCAGGACAACCAGGATTTGCGATACGTTACTAGTGGTCTCTAATGCTACATTGCCCGGGCTCAAAGCGGCAAAAAGAATCCGTGATATTACTAAAGAACTAGAATTAAAAACCAAAAAGAACTTTCTGATTATAAATTGTTCCAATCAGAAAATCGAGGATGAAAAAATAAAAAAAATTGGCTTAGATTATCTGTGTAATATCCCTTTAGATGAACAAATAACAAAAATAAGCCTAAACGGAGATTCCTTGATTAATCTAGACAAACATTGCGAAAGTATCAGCATATTAAGAAAAATAGGAGACAAAATATGGCAGTCGAGTTAATGCTTGAAAAATGGCCCGGGATAGTGTCAACGGTAAGCCTCGGCGCAACTATCGCGGAAGGCGGCAGCCGCAACAAAACAATTAAAGTCGGCGGCCAAAAAACTTTACCATTTTTATTTCCCGAAGGAGAATTACCTTATAAGCCGGTTATTGCTTTTGAGATTTGGGACATCTTACCTTCTGATTGGCCTCAAGAACTAACTAAAATTTATGGCGATGTTTTAAACGACCCTCTTTCCTGGGCCCAAAAATGCGTAGAAGATTTTAAAGCAGAATTACTTTGTGTAAAGTTACTTGGTTCGCATCCTGATTTCGGTAATAAAAGCGCCGAAGAAGAAGCAAAATTCATATCCCAATTATTAAAAAAAGTTTCAGTTCCTTTAGTTATCTTAGGGAGTCAGGATGACACAAAAGATAATCTTGTCCTGCCGCTTTGCTGCGAAGCCGGCAAGAACCAACGCTGCCTAATTGGCAATGCGCTCCAGGATAATTATAAAACATTGACTGCGGCAGTTTTAGCTGATGGGCACAATATTATCGCCGAATCCCCAATTGATATAAATATCGCAAAGCAATTAAATATTCTTATTTCCGATATGGGGTTACCTTTGGAACGTATCGTGATAAATCCTACAATAGGTTCACTTGGTTACGGCCTTGAATATGCCTATTCGATTATGGAACGCGCACGCTTAGCTGCGCTATCAGGAGATAAAACCGTAGCAAACCCTTTTGTTTGTTTTGTCGGACAAGAAGCATGGCGGGCAAAAGAAGCAAAAGCAGAGCAAAAAGAGCAAGGGATTATTTGGGAAACATTAACGGCAACCGCATTAATTCAGGCTGGCGCAGATATTCTGGTAATGAGGCATCCTTTTGCCATAGAGAAAGTAAATAAATATATCGAAGGTTTAATGACAAATGGCAAATAGCAAAATTTGAGGAATTAAATAATGTTTATTATCGGTGAACTGATTAACGGAATGTATGCCAATGTAAGAGGCGCGATTAAAGAAAAAAATAAATCTGTAATTCAAAAACTTGCCTTAGAACAGATTCAGGCCGGCGCCGATGCATTGGATATTAATTGCGGCCCGGCATCGAGTAAACCAATTGAAGATATACAATGGCTAGTTAATACAATACAAGAGGTAACGGATAGCCCTTTAGTTTTAGATTCCAGTAAGATAGCAGTGATCGAATCAGGCCTGCGAGTTTTAAAGAATAAATCGATTATTAACTCGACAACCGCGGATCCCGAGAAATTGGATAAGCTGGTACCTTTGGCAAAAAAGTATAATTCCAAGCTTATCGGCCTAACTATCAGCACAAAAGGTATTCCGCAGAACAAAGATCAAAGGCTGGAATTAGCAGCTGCAATTGTAGCTAATTGTATCGATCAAAAATTTGCTGTCGAAAATCTTTATATCGACCCGATAGTTTTACCGCTAAACCTAGCGCAAGCGCAAATGACGGATATTTTAGAATCCATCCGCGAATTAAAAATTATCTCGTGTCCTGCGCCAAAAACAATTGTAGGCTTGAGCAATGTGTCGCAAGGAACAAACGCGCGCAATTTAATCAATCGAACTTTTCTTACTATGGCGGTTAGTTTTGGCTTAGATAGCGCGATCCTTGACCCACTGGACAAGGACTTAATGAATGAAGTGATTACTGCCGAACTTATTTTGAATAAACAGATATATTGTAGTTCATACCTGGAGGCATATAAGAGAAAATGAGGCGGCGCTTTAAAGTTTTAAGGCATATTTTTAGGTTCCATGGATTATTAGAAAGTTTCAAAATTGCCACAAACGGGATTCTCTATCTTTTTTTATACCATCGTAATATGCGTTTAATTTTTTTAACCGGAGTCGCTGCTTTTTTATTCGGCATCTTCCTTGGCTTAACTAAGCTGGAGTTAGCCGCGCTTTGTGTTACCATAACCCTTGTTTTTGTTGCCGAAATTTTTAATACTGCTATTGAAATGTTGATAGATATGTCTGTGCGAAAATACCACACCCTGGTAAAATTAATCAAAGACATTGCCGCCGCAGTAGTATTAATCGCATCTTTAAATGCCATTGCCGTAGGTTACATTCTTTTCTTTAGAAAAATATTTAAGTAGGTAATCAAAACGATAAAATTT
>JAZDFW010000077.1:0-8004 GCA_043807505.1 Candidatus Omnitrophota bacterium
TATACGGCATACCCCATATTTTAATAAACCCTTCGGCTAATTTTTGGTCAAACTTATCTTGTTTGCCGTAAGTTGCCAATTCTTTTTTATAAAGCGCATTGGGCGATTTTCTTGATACTGCCGTGCAATTTCCTTTAAATAATTTTAATTTTATTGTTCCGCTAACTTTTCTTTGCGTTGAATTAACAAAACTATCCAATGCCGCCTTTAATGGAGAAAACCAAAGCCCATAATAAACCAGCTCTGAATATTTAAGGGCAATTATTTCTTTAAAATGCGCCAGCTCTCTGTCTAAAACCAGGCTCTCTATTTCCTTATGCGCGATAAAAAGAATGGTGGCAGCCGGCGCTTCATAAATCTCTCTTGATTTAATGCCGACTAATCTATTCTCAATTAAATCGCTTCTTCCTACGCCATAAAGCCCGCCAATCTCATTTAGGTGGCTTATTAAATTCTTTAATTTATAGGTTTTGCCATCGATTTTTTTCGGTACACCCTTTTCAAAATAAACCTCAATATATTTAGGGTAACTTGTTGTGCCGCTGGGACACTTAGTAATCATATAGGCATCTTCCGGCGGCTCCTGCTCTATGTCTTCCAATACCCCTGACTCAATACTTATTCCCCATAAGTTTCTATCGATGCTATAGGGTTTCTTTTTTGTCACATCAATCGGGATGTTATACATTGACGCATACTCTATTTCTTCTTCCCGGGATTTAAACTCCCAAATTCTCACGGGTGCAATGATTTCAAGCTTTGGATCAAGAATTCCTATTCCTAGCTCTAATCTTACCTGGTCATTGCCTTTTCCGGTACAGCCGTGCGCTACTGCATCGGCTTTTTCTTTATGCGCAATCTCAACCAGGTGTTTTGCAATTAGGGGCCTTCCTAATGCAGTAGCTAAAAGATACTTTCCTTCGTATACCGCGTTTGCCTTTAAAGCAGGGACGACAAAATCTTCGACAAACTCATCCTGCAAATCTTTAACATATACTTTTAAAGCGCCTGAGGCATACGCCCTTTGCTCTATAGCTTGGATATTTTCACCTTTTCCTAAGCCCTGGCCTAAATCCGCCATGAAACAAATCACCTCATAGCCTTTTTCTTTTAACCATCTGACTATACAAGAAGTATCAAGCCCGCCTGAATACGCAAGAACTACTTTTTTCATTTTGAGCACCTCTTTATATAATATACAGCGAAATCCCGCTGAGTGTATCAAAATTACAAGGTCCCCGAAGGGGGACGCAGAGAATTTTGATATATCTTACGAAGCGGGACATTTTCCTCCCAATAACTTAATTAATATCGCCTTCTGTACATGCATCCTGTTTTCTGCCTGGTCAAACACGATCGAATTTGGGCTATCGATAACCTCCTCGGTTATTTCCTGCCCTCTGTGCGCAGGCAAGCAATGCATAATGAGCACATTTTTTTTAGCCAAACTTACTAATTTTGCATTAATCTGGAAGCCTTGAAAAGCTCTCTTTCTTTCCTGGGCTTGGGCCTCCTGCCCCATACTTGCCCAAACATCAGTATAAATCACATCGACATCCTTTACCGCGCTAAAAGGGTCATTAAATAAATTTAGCCGAGATTTAGTTTTTAAAATCTCCTGGCTTGGTTCATACCCGCCAGGCGTAGCAACATTAATATTCATCCCTACTTTATCACAAGCGAAAATCAAAGAATTACAAACATTATTTCCATCACCAATATAGGCTAAAGTTTTACCTTTAATATTTTTTAATTTTTCTTTTACTGAGTAAATATCTGCCATAGCCTGGCAGGGATGCGAAAAATCCGACAGGCCGTTAATTACCGCAATTGTGGCAAATTTTGCCATCTCTACGGTATTTTTATGCTCAAATGTTCTTAAAACAATGCCATTAACATATCTTGATAAAGTTTTGGCTACGTCATGAATGGATTCCCTGACGCCCAAATTTATCTCATCAGGCCCTAAATAAACAGAATATCCGCCCAATTGATACATTCCCACTTCAAAAGAAACTCGCGTCCTGTTAGAAGGTTTTTGAAAAATTAAGGCCAGGGTTTTTCCTGCCAAGGCCTTACTGAATTTTGTCTTATCCTTTTTAAGCCTGTCAGTTAAATCAAAGATTTCATCGATTTCTTTTAGCGTTAAATCTTTAATGGAAATCAGGTCTTTTTTCATAAACCCCCCAATACTTGATCTAAAATAAATAACCCCTTGTTAATTTCTTTTTTTGTGATGTTTAATGCCGGCATCAGCCTTAAAACCTTATCATGTGTGCAGTTAATTAATAATCCTTTTTCAATGCACTTCTCTACGATTAACTTGCCTTCAATATTTAATTCAATGCCAAACATTAGCCCTAAGCCTCTTACCTCTTTAATCAAGGAGTATTTATCTTTAAGCGCATTAAGCTTAATTAATAAATATTCACCCATTTTTTGAGCATTATTTAGCAATTTTTCTTTTTGGATTACATTTAAAACCGCCAAAGCTGCTTTTGAAACCAAAGGACTGCCGCCAAATGTCGAAGCGTGCATTCCCGGGCCCAAGATATCGGCGATTTCTTTTTTCACTAACATTGCGCCAATCGGTAAGCCTCCACCAAGGCCTTTAGCAAGCGTCATGATATCAGGGGTTACTCCGTAATGCTGATAACAAAATAATTCTCCTGTCCTGCCGATTCCAGTCTGCACTTCGTCTACAATTAAAAGTAGTTTTTTCTCAGTACAAAGCGCGCTTAGCCCTTGCACAAATTCTTTCTTAGCAATATTAATCCCGCCTTCTCCTTGAACTAACTCAAGCATTATGGCAATTGTTTTATCAGAAATAGCGCACTTTAGCGCGCTAAAGTCGTTAAGTTTTACCGTCTTAAACCCAGCAGGTAAAGGGCCAAAACCTTTTTGGTATTTTTCTTGGCCTGTAGCAGCCAAAGCGCCCAATGTTCTTCCGTGGAAAGAATCCTGAAATGTAATAATTTCATATTTTCCCTGCCCGAACTTACGCGCAAATTTTATCGCCGCCTCATTTGCCTCAGCGCCGGAATTGCAGAAAAAAACTTTTGCAGGGAAAGCAAGCTTGACTAGTTCTTTCGCCAATTTTGCCTGTGGGAGCTGATAATAATTATTAGCGATAAAAATCAACTTACCAACCTGCTCTCTAACGGCAGAAACAACCTTTGGATGGCAGTGCCCAAGGTTACAGACGCCCCATCCAGGGAAAAAATCAAGGTAGGCCTTGCTATGAATATCCCACAGCCGCGAACCTTTACCTTTGACAAAAACCAAAGGAAACTTGGTATAAGTCGGCATGATATTTTCTTTATAAGAATCGAATATTTCTTGAACCTTCATCTTTATTTTATAATCTCTGTTCCGATACCTTCGTCTGTAAATATCTCCAGTAGTATTCCGTGCGGCGTGCGCGCGTCAATAACATGTGTCTTTTTAACTCCACCTTCCAGAGCCTCAATACATGCATTAACTTTTGGGATCATCCCCTGTTGAACCACATTTTCTTTAATTAACCCCCTTGCTTCCTGAATTGTCAAAGTAGAAAGAAATGAATTCGCATCTTCCGCGTTACGCATAATACCCTTTACGTTTGTCAATAAAACCAACTTCTCTGCCTTAAGGGCTATCGCAATATTACTAGCTGCTTCATCCGCATTAACATTATAAGTATTTTTACTTCTACTTTGCCCCATGGGTAAAATCACAGCAACCTTATTAGCTTCTATCGCCTTTAATATCGGCTCAGGGTTCACGCCGGTAATGTGGCCGACTAAACCTAAATCAATATTTGCTTTTTTCTTCTCAGCCTGAATCATTAATTCGTTCTTTCCGTTTAGGCCGGCCGCCTTTGCGCCAAGCTCAGTAATCTCTCTTATAATAATATCGTTTAACTTCTGAAGTTCTTCTTCGACTACAACAAGTGTTTCTTCATCGGTTACCCGCATTCCATCTACGAATTCCGCTTTTTTTCCGCTAGAGCGCATACGGTCACTGATGTTCGGGCCCCCACCATGAACTAAAACAGGCCTTAAACCCATGAAATTCAAAAAAACGATATCTTCTAAAACCCCTTTACGGATTTTTTCTTCACCTAATATACTGCCGCCATATTTTATAACGATTATTTTTTTATGAAATTTCTTAATATACGGCAATGCTTCTATTAGAACTTGCGCTTTTTTAATTGCCTCTTCCATGCCTTCCCCCCTTAATTATATTCCGCGTTAATTTTTATGTATTCAGGAGTTAAATCAGAAGTATAAATCACAGCCTTTGAATTCCCCTTATTTAAAGACACAACTACATTTATATTTTTTTTATTTAACGGGCTCACTTTTATTTTTAAATCTTTCTCTTTAACGTCTATACCGCAGGCGCCAACTGCCGCGACAATCCTGCCAAAATTAGGATTCTGGCCAAAAACAGCAGTTTTAAAAAGATTAGAATTAGCTATACTTAAAGCTGCTATTTTTGCTTCTTTGCGGCTCTTTGCATTATCTACCTTAATCTGAATAAACTTTGTCGCGCCCTCTGCATCCTCAATAATCTTTTTTGCTAAATTTAAACAAACAGTATTTAGGGCCAAAAGAAATGTGTTGTAGTGTTTTCCTTTGATTATTATATTATTTTTAGCCTCGCCATTAGCTAAAACAATTACCGAATCATTCGTACTCATGCAACCATCAACAGTAATACAATTAAAAGAATTCTCTACCGCAGTTTTTAATGCCTTATTCAATGCAGCTTTAGCGATAAATGCATCTGTAAATATAAATGCCAGCATTGTTGCCATATTTGGCGCGATCATCCCCGATCCTTTCGCGATTCCACAGAGAGTCACTACATCTTCGCCGATATTGAACCTAACGGTTATCTCCTTAGTAAGGGTATCTGTAGTCAAAATAGCTTTTTTTGCTTTATCGATTCCATTTTTCGATAAGCCCTTAACTATTACTGGAATTGCTTTTTCGATTTTCTCTATAGGCATTCTTTTGCCAATTATGCCTGTTGAAGCAACAAATACACTTTCCTTTCTTATACCTAAATTCTTGGCAGCGCAGCTAACCATCCTCTCTGCATCTTTTAAACCAACAACACCCGTAAAACAATTCGCATTACCGCTGTTTACAATTATTGCCTGATATCCTTTATTAACTAAAAGGTGCTTTTTACAAACAATAATGGGGGCAGCAAGAATCTTATTAGAAGTAAAAAGGCCTGCGGCAACCGCAGGGATAGCTGAATAAAAAATAGCTAAATCTCTCTTTCCCTTCTTCTTTATACCGCAAGATATAGCATAAGCAGAAAAACCAGAGGGTAAAATCGCTAAGTTACATACCTTCATTATAAAAGCCCTAAAGTCTCGGGAAACTTACACATTATATTCATATTCTGCACCGCTTGGCCGCAAGCACCTTTCAATAAATTATCGATAACAGAGACTATAATAACCTTGTCACCGTAATCTTTTATCCCTATATCGCAAAAATTTGTACCTGCTGCATCCTTGATCCTGGGAAAATCACCATCTTTTCTTATCCTTACAAATGGTTCGTCTTTGTAGAATTTCTTATAAAGCTCAACCAGATTTCTGGCCCCAGAAGCATGCGCCTTCAAAACATATATTGTCTCAAAGATTCCCCGATTTATGGGTAATAAATGCGGCACAAAAGTTACCTTTATAAATTTAGTTGCCAATTTCGATAATACTTGATTGATCTCAGGAGCATGCTGATGTATGTTTACCTTATAAGCCCTAAAATCTTCATTTACTTCTGAAAATAAAAGCCCATCGTCAATTTTTTTACCTGCACCGCTGGTGCCAGATTTGGCATCAATAATTATTGAGCCCAAATCAACTAGGCCCAAGGCTACAATAGGAGCCAAGGCTAATATTGCAGCAGTCGAATAACACCCGGGATTAGCAATTAGTGTGGCATTCTTTATTTTATTTCTATAAAGTTCAGGTAATCCATAAACTGCTTGTTTAAGGCAAGCTTTATCCGAATGCTTAAACCCATAGTACTGTTGGTAGACCAAGGTATTTTTTAATCTATAATCTGCGCTTAAATCTATTACCTTAAGCCCCCCCTTTAATAACTTCGGCACAATACTCATCGATGCTGTATGAGGCAAAGCCAGAAACACTAAGTTACATTTGGCGATTATCTCTTTTACGTCAAGCGTTCCACAAATTAGATTAATCCGCTTTTTGAATTTTGGGAAAATATCTGAAACCGCCAAAAGCGAATCAGTTTTTCGAGAAACAGATTCTATTCTTACATTTGGATGGTTTAAAAGAATATCAATTAATATTTCCCCTGTGTAGCCTGTGCCGCCTACAATACCAACATTAATCATTTCTATTTTACCTCCAAAGTAATTCATCATAGATTAGCATAAATCTTCTAACCAGGCAAGTATTTTATCGTCGATAGCCCATACACCCAATTGCCTACTGCGTTTCACCCGGCCTAATCGGATAGGCCGGTGTATTGCTTATTGCAATAAAAAATCCCGCTTCATCAGCGGGATTCTTTTTTCTCAACACTTAATTCTTAATTCTTATTTCTACATAAATTACCTCTTCGTCCACTGGAAGCGTTTGCGCGCGCCTTTTTGACCGTATTTCTTACGTTCTTTCATGCGCGGATCGCGAGTAAGATAGCTATTCTTGCGTAATAAATCTTTTAAGCTCGGATCGGCCAACACAAGAGCTCGAGAAATGCCATGCCTTAAAGCGCCTGCCTGGCCTGTGAGGCCGCCGCCCGTAGCAATAGCAATAATATTATATTTATTTAAAGTATTGGTTAATATTAAAGGCTGCTGAATAATAATCCTATCTGTCTCTCGTATGAAATATTTGTCAAGGGGCCTCTTATTGATTATAATATCCCCTTTACCAATAATAAGCCGAACCCTGGCGATTGCTTCTTTACGCCTGCCGGTGGCTGTATATTTAATTGTTTGTTCCATTTTATTAAACCTCCAAAGAAACTGGTTTTTGACTTACTTGCAGATATTTATCGTCTGCAAAAATCTTTAGCTTTTTAAGCATTTTTCTTCCCAATGGCCCACCAGGCAGCATCCTTCTTACTGCTAACCTAACAACGGTTGCGGGCTTTTTACTAAGCATATTCTCTAATGTGACTTCCCTTAAACCACCGGGGTATCCGGAATAACGACGGTAAACTTTTTGTTTAAGTTTCCTTCCGGTAAACCTAATGCCGGATGCGTTAATGATAATTACGCCGTCTCCGGTATCCACATACGGCGTATAAATTGCCTTGTGTTTTCCTTTTAAAACCGCAGCTACACGACAGGCAAGCCGCCCGAGTATTTTATCTTTGGCATCTACAAGATACCATTTTTTCTGAATCTGTTCTTTTTTTGCGACAAATGTCTTATTCATTATTTAACCTACCCTTTTAGAGTATGAATTATAACATATTTTTTTGTTAAGTCAAATAAAATCTATTAATAATTTACCTTTAAAAGGCACAAGCCTTTTGCCGGGACTTTCGGGCCGGCAGATTTTCTATTACAGGAATACAAAATCTCCTTGAGGCCCCCCTTTTTTAACTTACCCCTGCCTATTTCAAGCAGGGTACCAACAATATTTCTTACCATATTGTATAAAAACCCATCAGCTTCTATATCTATGTAAATATTATCGCCGTCTTTGGTAACCTTGAGCCGTTTTATCGTTTTTATCGGGTTTTTTTCTTTAAATTCTGTTGCCTGAAATGCCTTAAAATTATGTTTACCTAAAAGATCCTTTGCTTGCCGGCGCATAAGATTTATGTCTAAGCGATGAGGGAACAAAAAACAATAATCTCTTGATAGCGCTGTGCGGTAAGTACGGTTTAAAACAGTGTAACGGTATAATTTTGATTTCGCGAAAAACCGGCTATTGAATTCAATACCGACATCTTTAACCCGAACTACTGCTATATCGCCGGGTAGGAGCGCATTAATACCTAAACGAATTCT
>JAZDFW010000078.1:0-3107 GCA_043807505.1 Candidatus Omnitrophota bacterium
TGGAGTCATGGGATTAAAATCGGCAATCCAGCGGAATTTTTGCGGAATCATATCAGCAGAATAAAATACCGGCGTAATCCAAAACCAAAACATTAAAAATACTCCTAATAATTGGCCGATATCGCGAAAAAATACATTAAGCACGGACAAAAGAAGGCCCAGCCCTAAAATAAAAATTAAACTTAAAACAAGAATTCCTATAAATAGCGGCAGTAATAAAATTATTTTTGGGTTAAAGATCACAAATAAAGGGTATATGGCAACCCAACCGATCAAAAAATTCAGGAAATTAGATAGTATCGAACTCAAGGGCAGGGTTTCCCGCGGGATATTAAACTGACGCAAGATACTCTGCTTATTTATGATAGATTCAGTTGCCTCCGATAGGGCGGATGAAAAAAACATCCAAGGGAAGAGTCCGGAAAGCACAAATAAAGAAAAGTTTTTTATTTCGGTTTTAAAGATCACGGAAAAAACAAAGGTTATTGCCAACATAATCAAAAGCGGGTTGATAAAAGCCAAAAGTATACCAAGGCCTGAAACGGCATATTTAGACTTCAGCTGTTTCAATGACATTTCCCAGATGGCATTACGGGAGAGATAAATTTTTTTGATTCTTGTATTAAGGATTATATTCTTCAAAAGAAATTTAACCTTTTATTCTTTCCGCGGCTTCTTGGCCGCTAAGGATAGCGTCTTCCATCGACATATACTTCCACAAACCATACCGTCCGCAGCAAATAATGTTGTTTTTCCCTAAGAAACTAACTATTCTTTCTCTTGCCGGCGCATAATTACGGTCATAAATTGGATAGCCATATTTAATATCAAAGGCATCCCGGGCACAAATTTTATCTTCTTTATTAATTAAACCAACTTTTTTTAAATCCATGATAATCCGCGATACAATGCGTTTTTTATTAATTGGTTTATATTTAGAGTATGAAACCTCTGTATATAATGAGCTTTTTCCTGCTGGCGCAAGAGAAGAAGAAAAATTATGCCAAAATCCCACCCTAAAAAAACATGTGTTTTTTTCCGGATAATATATCCAATGCTTTGTTGAATTATGTTTATTATCTAGCCCTAAATTTAAATTAAAAATAGAATTCCATTTTAATTTTTTAAATAAAAGCGATTTATTACTCGGCAATTTTTTAATCAGGCCTGGTATCTCCGGAAGCGGTATCGTAGAAATAAGATAATCGAATTTTTCTTTGTCATTAGAGGATAATTTTATATATTTATTCACCGGGTCGATCTCTCTTATAGAACAATTAGTGTAGATATTCTTAATTTGGCTGGCTAAAGACAAAGGCAGCGCCTCTATGCCGCCATTTTTAGGGTACCAAAACTTCGCGTTATAACCGAATTGTTTCCTATTCTTCCTCAATGCCCCTTCAATTACTTGTTTTAGGGAAGGCACTGGAATAAAACCATCCAGCCACTCGCAAGTCAACTCATCCGCTGGTAGTGTCCAAAATTTGTTATTGTAAGGGAGCATAAAGTGTTTGGCTATTCCCTTACCAAAGGTATGATTTATCCAGTATAAAAAACTTCTCTTGTTTTTATTTTGGAATTGGCCATTTTGGCAGGCCTTAAGAAACTCTAAAAGGCACTCTTTAACAATTGGCGCTGGTAAGCCATAAAGGTTAGCCTGAAAAGGATAGGGGTTATACTTTGAGTAGGTATAAATAGAGGCATTTCTTTTGTGCTCGGTTAATTGATTATCAAGCAGGCCCTTGACAAGATTGTATGTATAGCGGTGCCTGAAATGCAGGAGATGGCCGTCGCAATCAAAGGTAAAACCATTGATTTGCCTAGAACGGCAAAGGCCTCCGATATCCGGCTCTTTTTCAAAAACAATTGCATCTAATCCTTTTTTTTTAAGATGCCAGGCGGCGCTTAATCCTGCAAGGCCGGCGCCTAATATAATGATTCTTTTTTTAGGCCTCAATTTTTACCCCATTCATTATTATTGCAACTAAACTACTGCAAAAAATCGCGCTTAAAACTATGATCATGCTCCAAAAATTGGAGGCCAGGCTTGTGGCAATGCCTGAGACAGCAAAAAATAAGCATAAAGTTAGCATAAATAAAAGCGCCTTGTTTTTCGAATAGCCTTTTTTTAAAAACCTGAGGGCCAGGTGGTCAGCGCTTTTCTTGAATATTGACCTTCTTTGCTTTATCCTCATCAGGATAAGAAAGAACATATCAAAAATTACAAACCCTAAAATCAATATCGGGCTTGTTAAAGCGAGTTTTTTCTCAAGGGGCGCATAATTTATTGCTAAAGCAGCCCCTGCCAATAAAAAACCTAAAAAATGACTTCCGGCATTCCCCATATAAATCCGCGCCGGAGGAAAATTATAAATTAAAAAGGCTAAAACCGCCCCGGTTAAAGCAATGGACAAAATACCTATTTGAATATTGCCGCTTAAAAAAGAAATTATAAAAAAGGCGAGGCTTACAATAATAGCTGTACCGCCAGCTAAGCCGTCCATAACATCCAAGAGGTTAAAGGCATTGGTAATACCAATAACCCATAAAAAGGTGATAATGATATTGACTGAGCTTGGGATAAAAGCAATTTTTGTTTTAACCCCGGACAAAATGAGTAGAGTTGTTGCGATAATTTGTACGAAAAACTTAAAAACAATAGATAGCTCTTTGGAATCATCGATTATTCCAAATATAAGTATAACTAAAGAAGCTATTATTATCCCTGTTGCCTCATTTGTTAGATTACCGCTAATGGAGAGACTAAAAACAGAAATAAAAACTAAAACAATGGCCACACCTATACCGCCAATTAATGGTATATCATTAGATATCAACAGGTTATATTTCGAACTCAAAAATTTCAGTAAGAATATAACCAATATACCTAATGAAAATGCGGATAGAGCAATGAGTAGATAATTTGTTAACATAAGTTAATTGTTTTCTATACAACTATTATACAAATTTTTTGTATTAATTACCATGTTTTCTATTTGAAAATTACCCCCTAGAGAACCCATAGCATTTTGCCCGATTTGCTCTCTCAATTTTTCATCCTTTAATAAAAAAACTATTCTTTCTGACATTGCGTTAATATCGCCGAT
>JAZDFW010000079.1:0-9039 GCA_043807505.1 Candidatus Omnitrophota bacterium
ATGTTTAAGATAAAAAATACTAAATCGCTAGTAATATTATTACTAACAGGTATTACTATTTTTAGCGTATACAAATACGTTGTTTCCTTAAAAGATAACTTAGGCTTGGCAAAACAACTAAACCAAATAAAAGAACAAGCATTTGTCCTAGAGCAAGAGAAACAAAACTTATTGGAATCATTAGAGAAAGAGAAGGCATGGGGAAAGAAGCTGGAACATGAAGGCTATGGGCTTAAAAATAGTTTAAGGGCAAAAGAAGAAAAGGTTCAAGATTTGATAAATGACTTTAGCCAGACTCAAAAAGTGATTGATGATTTAGGCGTGCAAATTTCTTCGCTAAAAACAGAGAAAGAACAATTAAAAGCCGATTTATCCAAGGTTTCTCAGGAAAATGAAAATTTTCGCTCCAAACTAAGTTCTATAAAAGAGCTCAAGAAAGCAATGCTGGAGTTAAAAGAACAAGTAACTAAGGTAAAGAAAGAAGTCAGGCAAAAGATTAATATTGAAAAGCTTAGTGAAGGAAACCGCGGTTTCGTAATTCGTGACGGCAAACCCACTTTTTCTGCGAAAGTAAGAATAGAAGTGAATCCCGCTATAACCAAATAATGGAAAACAATATATTTATACAATTACTCAGCAATAAGATTTTTATTACTACGCTTTTAACCTGGTTAATTGCTCAGAGTATTAAAGTGTTAATCGGGGTTATCCGCCAAAAGAGATTTGATTTCCGTTGGTTTGTAGGAACCGGCGGTATGCCTTCTTCTCATGTCGCGGGCGCATCGTGCCTGGCAACGGCTGTCGGCCTCGATTATGGTTTTGATAGCGTTTATTTTGCTTTGGCTGCTTCGTTTGCGATTGTAGTTATGTTTGATGCCCAGGGTGTGCGCCGGGCAACTGGCAAGCAAGCAAGGATCTTAAATAAGCTAATGGAGGACATTTATTGGAAGGGTAAAATTCACGAAGGAAGGTTACGTGAACTTATTGGGCATACGCCTATTGAAGTAATCGGCGGGTTTCTATTGGGTGTTATAATTGCATTTTTAGCCTATAATAAATAGAAGGGAGCTTGCGAGCAGTGAACAAAAAAATTATCGCGGTAGTATTAATAATTTTATTAGTTTTATCCTTGAGTATCATTTTTGCTAAAGCAATGAAGAGATGCCCCCTTTCTCAGATTAAATCGGGTTCTGCCTCAAGCTTATTTGCACAGGCAAAAGCACTGGAGGCAAAAGGAGAAATTTATCAGGCAAAATTGGCTTATCAAAAACTAATTAATAATTTTTCAGATTCAAATGAAATAATGAATTGGCAGAAGAAAATCGAAAATTTAAATATAAAATTATTGTTTTCTTCTTTAGTCATCCCCGGCAGCGTTCTTTACGAGATAAAACCCGGAGACACGTTAAATAAAATTGCCAAGGAATTTAATACTACCATTGAGTCGATTATCAAAAGCAATAATTTGCCTAATGATAGGATTACTCCGGGTAAGAAAATTAAAGTTTGGACAATGCCTTTTTCTATATTGGTAGACAAGTCGCAAAATATCCTAATCCTTAAGACAAAGGAAGAAGAAATTATTAAAACCTACGTTGTTTCAACCGGATTAAATAACTCAACACCCGTAGGTAATTTTAAGATTGTTGAAAAGATTAGTAATCCTCCCTGGTTTAAACCGGGCGCAACAAAGCCTATCTTAAGCGGCAGCCCCGAAAACATTCTGGGTACCCGTTGGCTTGGTTTAAGCCTCCCCAGTTACGGTATCCATGGAACAGTCGACCCTCAGAGTTTAGGAAAACAAGTTACTCAGGGTTGTGTCCGTATGAATAATATGGACGTAGAAGAACTGTTCATGCTTGTCCCCAAAGGCACAGAAGTAACTATTGTTGATTAAGCAATGGACAAAATGGCCGGACTAGATTTTGAAAAACCAATTGTAGAGTTAGAGAAAAAAATCCAGGAGCTGAAAAGCTTTACTTCTAATAAAAAGATTGACCTAAGCTCAGAAGTAAAAAAGCTGGAAGAGAAACTCGAACACCTAAAACATGATACATACTCCAGTTTAACTTCTTGGCAGAGGGTGCAGTTGGCGCGCCATCCAGAGAGGCCATACACCTTGGATTATATCAGTATGATTATGACTGATTTCATTGAATTGCATGGAGACAGGATCTTTGCTGAAGATAGGGCGATAGTTACTGGCTTTGCAAAAATTGATCAACAAAAGATTATAGTCATTGGGCATCAAAAAGGCAGGGATACCAAGGAAAATTTAAAACGCAATTTTGGTTGTGCGCATCCCGAAGGATACAGAAAGGCCTTAAGGGTAATGCAATTAGCCGAGAAATTTAATTTACCGATCGTTATTTTTATCGATACCCCGGGCGCCTACCCAGGGTTAGGGGCTGAGGAACGAGGGCAGGCTCAGGCAATCGCGTTGAACCTGAGGGAAATGATGCGCGTAGCAGTGCCTATTGTGGCTATCGTTATCGGCGAGGGCGGCTCAGGCGGGGCACTGGGTATTGGTATTGCGGATAAGGTTTGTGTTTTAGAAAATGCATATTATTCCGTGATTTCTCCTGAAGGATGTGCCGCGATATTATGGAAGAGCGGGGCGAAGGCACCTGAGGCAGCAGAAGTTTTAAAACTCACTGCCGAAGGTTTAGTAAAAATGGGAATTATTGATGAAGCAATTCAGGAGCCCTTGGGCGGAGCGCATCGCAACCCGCAAAAAATGGCGCAAACCTTAAAAGAAGCGATCATTAAGTACCTCAAAGAGTTACAACCCAAAAGCAAAGAGAAACTTTTAGCCGCAAGATATGAAAAATTTAGAAGCATAGGGGTATTAGGATGATTGAACATGAATTAGCGCTCCTGGGTTTATTGAAAGAAAGCCCTAAGCATGGCTACGAGATAAAAAAGAAAATTAAAGAAATTCTTTCCTTGTTCGCGGGGTTGGATTTGAAATCTATCTACTATCCTTTAAGGATTTTAGAGCGTAAAGGTATGGTCATGAAACGCGCCAGGAAATTAGGCAAGAGGCCGCAGTGTTTTGTGTATGAGTTGACTCCTAAGGGCTTAAGTCGTTTTAACGAATTACTCTCGGAAAGCTTTCTTAATTTTAAGCGTCCGGAGTTTAGCTTAGATTTAAGCCTTTATTTCTTGCAGTATATTAAGCCTGAAATCGCCAAGCGCCGGCTGCGCGCCCGCATGCATGTTTTAGAAAAGCTCGCAATTGATTTAAGAAAGCTCATAGTTTCATTAAAAAAAGAACGCTCCTCTGCCTGTGTAAATGTCCTGGAACACAATTTACAGATGCTAGAAACCGAATCAAAATTCCTTTTCGATTTAATTCAAACCCTTTAAACCTCCACTACGGCTATTTACCCCGGCTCATAAGATGCGCCGAAATTCTCTAACGATAATTTCGGCACATTCGCCGGGGTCTGCGCAAAATCGCCTTTGGCTTCGCCAAAGAAGATTTTGCTTGACAAATTAGTTTTTATAGTTTATATTTAGTTGTGTTAATAGTTAATATAATAAACTATTAAGGAGGTTAAAGATGGTTCCAATGCCTATAAATGATTTTGCCGACCAGATTAACGAGATTGCCCCGGCAATTATGAGAGATTTAGCCAAGCGCCAGGTATGCGAGCTATTCAAGGGTAGGATTACCTTGCCCCAGTTGCTGGTTTTGGATTTTTTAGATGCCAAAGGCGCTTGTAAAATGAAAGACTTAGCGCTTTTTATGAATGTTAGTACTGCAGCAGTAACCGGCATTGTTGAGCGGTTAGTCAGGGATAACTATGTTTCGCGCAGCTATGACCTTGGCGATAGGCGGATTATCAGGGTGAACTTAACTAACAAAGGCAGTGAGTTATTTAAAAAAATTAATCGAGAGCGCAGGCAAATAATAGTTGAGATATTTAGTAAAATTTCAGAAGCTGACCGCCAGAATTATTTAAGAATCTTGTTAAAGATAAAAGAAATTTTAGCCAAAGGCAAATGTTAAAGAAAAGTCTAATTATACAATTTTTTATTTTTGTTATCGCCATACCTTTTGCTTTTGCGGGTACGCAAGAACAAAAAAGCAATAACGATCTAAGGCAAAATGAAATGGAAAAATCCATTTTTATGCTTTCCGGGTCGCAGGCACGTGTTTTAAAAATCGGTTTGATTGATTGTATGCTTTACGCGTTAAAGAAAAATTCCGATATCTTGATTAAACGAATTGACCCGAAATTAAAAGCAAATGACCAGAGGGTTGCCGAAGCTGATTTTGAGCCGGCCTTTAATACGGATTTTACTTATAGCGATAATACCGTGTTGGCTTCTTCGCGGCTGCAGGGGGCGGATGTATATAATACACACGATATAAATCTTAACGCCAATATAGCGGGTAAAATAGTTACCGGTACACAATATAAATTTGATTTCTTAAATCAACGCTATAAAAGCGATTCCAGTTATCAAATCTACAATCCCTATTATGACATCGAGCCGAAAATTACCCTCACTCAGCCATTGTTGAGAGGATTCGGTATATTAGTTAACAGGGCGGATATCATTATTGCTCAAAATAACAAGCAGCAATCAGAAAAATCCTTTAAAGATACGGTAATCGCCACGATCAGCAGCGCAAAATCTACCTATTACAATTATATTTTTGCCCTGGAGAATTACAAAATAGATAAATTGGCTTTGGAACGCGTTTATGATTTATTAGGAATAGATAAGGCGCGGTATCAAAAAGGGCTAATTAGCTCCGTAGCTTTATTAGAGACGGAGGCATCAGCAGCGCAAAAAGAAAAAGCCTTGCTTACTAGCGAGGCAGCGGTAAAGTTAGCAGAAGACGAATTGAAGCTTGTAACTAATATTGTCGATGATCCAGAAAGCTGGAATGCAACAATAGAGCTATTAGATAAACCGGAATTTAAAGAAGAGGAAGTTGACTTGTTAAAGTGCTTGAATGATGCCTTTAAATTCAGGCCTGATTATGAATCTGCTTTAATTGATTTAAAAAGCCGTGATGTAAGGATTAAAGTGGCCAAAAATGCTTTGTTGCCTACTTTGGATTTAAGCGGCAGCCTTGGTTTAAACGGTTTGGGCAAGGATTATGAAAATGCCCTGCAGAAAACTAACGCAAATTATCCTGACTGGGGTTTAGGTTTAAAAGTCAGCGTACCCTGGGGTGGGGCAGAGCGGGCAGAGTTTGACCAGAAAAAACTGGAAAAAGCCCAGGCATTACTTTCTTTAAAAAAGCTGGAACATGATATAATATTAGATGTCAGAGATAAGGTGCGTATGGCCAAAACTCAGGCCCGCCAGGTACTGGTGGCAAAAATTTCCAAGGAGAAAGAAGAACAGAATTATGCGGCTCAAAAAGAACGTTTTGGCTCAGGAGAAGTCAGCACTCACGATATGTTGGATTATCAGGATAAACTTTCCAGTGCCCAACTAGATTACATTAAAGCATTAATTGATTACAACATAGCAATTATTAATTTAGATAAGTCCCGCGGGGTAACATTAGCCAGAAATAATATTAAGTTAGAGGAGTGAAAATGATTAAAAAGAAAGACCTGTGTTTTTATTTGATGCCGTTTTTATTTATCGGGCTTTTACTTTCAGGTTGCCAGAACAAAGAGAAAGCGCAGAAAGTTAAAGAAATTATCCCGGTGAAAGTAATCAAGATCGCATTTAAGGACATTAGCGAAACCATTGATTATGTAGGTAACATTAAAGCCCGGGAAGAGGCAGTAATCTATCCGAAGGTAAGCGGAAAGATTATTGAGAAGATCAAGGAAGACGGAAGCTTGGTGAATAAAAATGATATAATCGCCTATATTGATCGCGATGAAGTTGGATTAAAGTTTGAGAAAGCGCCGGTAGAAAGCCCTTTGGCCGGTATAATTGGCAGGGTATATGTGGATATTGGCGAAAATGTGACTACGCAAACACCGATTGCTTTGGTAGTGGATATGCAGCGCGTAGAAATAGACTTAGACATCCCGGAAAAATATTACGCAAAAATTTCTTTGGGGCAAATTGCTAAAATTAAGGTTGATGCCTACCCGGAGGAAGAATTTAAGGGAGAAGTAACTAAAATCAGCCCGGTAGTAGATTTGTCGACGCGCTCTGTACCCATTGAAATAGTTGTAGATAATCCAGAGAAGAAATTATGCTCTGGTATGTTCGCCAAAGTTAATTTAGTGATCGCCGAG
This sequence comes from Candidatus Omnitrophota bacterium, assembly GCA_043807505.1. Lineage (GTDB taxonomy): Bacteria > Omnitrophota > Gorgyraeia > Gygaellales > Profunditerraquicolaceae > JAZDFW01. The sequence continues at coordinate 6,228 of JAZDFW010000079.1, forward strand.
CATAAAAATGTGCCGGTAGTTTTAAAAGAGGCAATTATGGGTAAAGAACCGGATCTCTATGTATATCTCGTAGAGAATGGGAAAGCGATTTTAAGGAAAATTACTTTAGGAATTCACCAGGGGCAGGTTTATGAAGTGGAATCGGGCTTAAAAGATGGAGACTCTGTGGTGATTATGGGTCAGCAGAAACTTTATGAAGGGGCGCAGGTAAGAGCGGAGGAAGAAAAGTGAATTTACCAGAATTTGGCGTAAAGCGCCCAATAACAAATTTAATGATTTTTTCCGCGATGATCGTGCTTGCTTTTTACAGCTTGACCAGAATAGGCATAGATAGCATGCCTGAGATTGAACCTCCTTCTATCAGTGTAATTTCTAGTTATCCGGGTGCAAGCCCAGAAGATGTGGAGGCTAAAGTTACTGAAGTATTAGAAAATCAACTGGCTACGACCCCGGGCCTGGAAAAAATTACTTCTTCTTCTTCAGAAGGAGCTTCGTCTATTAGATTGAAATTTATCTGGGGGACAAATCTTGACGAAGCCTCAAATGATATTCGCGACCGTATTGATTTAGCCAAGCGCCTCCTGCCGGATATTCCTGATGAGATGGATAACCCGATTATTTTTAAATTTAACACTGCTAACATCCCAATTATTTATTTTGGTTTTACTGCCAAACAATCATATCCGGAGCTCTACGACTTAATTGATAAAAGAATAGGCGATGCCCTGCGTCAGTTGCCAGGCGTAGGGACAGTACAAATTCAGGGTGGAGGTTTACAGCGCCAGATTAATGTTTGGGTAGATCGCTTGCGCCTTGAAGGATATGGTTTTTCAATACTCGATATACAAAATGTCTTAAAAAGAGAAAATATCATGCAGCCTGTGGGAGATTTAAAAACCGGCATGACTGATTATTTGGTTCGGCTTCCCGGAGAGTTTGCCAGTCCCGAAGAAATAAACTTGGTGATTTTAGGCAGGCGCGATAATAAATTTATTTATTTAAAAGATGTGGCACGTGTTGAAGATAGTTTTAAAGAGGTCACGAGCAACGTACGCGTAGATAAACAGCCAGGCCTAATGATGATGGTACAAAAGCAAAGCGGCACCAATACCGTAGAAGTTGCCGAACGTGTGAAAAAGCGCATCGCGGAATTAATAACAACACTACCTCCGGATATAAAAATCATTACTATTTTTGATACCTCAAAAGATATCATAACTTCTTTAAATTCCCTCAAAAGCTCGGTATACCTGGCAATATTTTTAGTAATTTTAGTGGTTTGGTTCTTCTTGCGCCAATTTGCGCCTAGTATGATTATTGCTTTAACCATTCCTTTTTCACTCTTGGTAAGTTTTATCTATCTTTTCTTGAGTGGTAAAACCATTAATACAATTAGCCTATTTTCTATTGCTATTGTATCAGGCATGGTTGTGGATAACGCGATTGTTGTCGTGGATAATGTTTACCGGCATTTTGAACGAGGGCAACGGCCTCAAGAGGCAGCGATTTTCGGGACTCAAGAGATGTTTTTAGCTATTGCCGCCTCTACCTTGACAACAATAGTAGTGTTCTTGCCAATGTTATTTATCCCCGGAGTCGTTGGTGTTATCTTTGGTGAACTGGCAGTAATTGTTATTGTTACGTTACTAGCTTCGCTATTTACTGCTGTGACCTTCAGCCCGATGCTTTGTTCAAGATGGCTGCATTTCAATAATAGTAAGGCTCAAGCCAAACCTAAATTGTTCGTTAAGTTTTATGATTTTTCAGAAAGAATGTTTCAGGCTTGGGAGAATTTTTATGCCAGGCAATTGGGTTGGTCGTTGCGGCACAAGAAAATTATTATTATTGGTTTTACCTTGGCGTTTATCTTTAGTTTAACTTTGGCGCGTTTTGTCGGCAATGAATTTATTCCCGAAGAAGATACAGGGGATATGCGTATCAATATCAGCCTTGCTGTTGGCACCAGGCTTGAAGAAACCGATAAAATTGCGCAACAAATTGAAGATTTGCTTGCCCGGGATGTCCCGGAAGCAGAGTATTATTATGCGAGAACCGGTTCAGTCAGAGGCTTAGGCAGGGCATTTGGCGGCGTTCAAGGAACACACACTATTGCTTCTGGAGCAAAGCTGGTGGTAAAAACCCAAAGAAAGCGTTCAGTCACGGAAGTCGCGCAAATTATAAGGAATAAAATTAAGAATATTCCCGGGGTAATCAAGGCTGATATTTCAACCGGTAATCCTATCGGCCGAATGATCACTGGCGGCGGAGGCAAGGCTATTCAATTAGAAATCATCGGGCATTCCTTCGAGGAAACAGATGCCTTGGCAGACAAAATAAAGAAAATTTTGGAAAATATACCCGGTGCGGTAGATGTTGATATTTCACGCGAATTTAACCGGCCAGAATTGAAAATTGAGGTTGACCGCCAGAAAACAGCAGCGTTGGGTTTAGATATGAGTACCATTGCTAATACCCTTAAAGCTCTTATTCAAGGAACAACCGCGACTAAATACCGGGAGAAGGGCGAAACTTATGATATTTATCTGCGGCTTGAAGAGGCTTCGCGTACGAAAATAGAAGATATTGAAAATCTTTCTGTAGTAGCGCCTCTGCCGGAGGAAAAAACATCTTTTCTCGCTTTGGCTGACGCTGAATCCTTGAAAGGGGTTTCGCGCAAACATATTAAATTATCAAACATCGCCAAGATTTACGAAACCCTCGGGCCCCAGGATATTGACCGTAAAAACCGCGAGAGAGTGGTGCAGGTAGAATGCAATGCCTATAAACGCTCCACAGGTAAAATTATTGAAGA
>JAZDFW010000080.1:0-17915 GCA_043807505.1 Candidatus Omnitrophota bacterium
TCTTAGCCAAAGAAGTTTTGACATGGTCGGCAAAACGTAATCGCCTTCAAACCAAAATTACTTGGCAGTTTACAAAGAACAAAGCTCGTGAAAAACTCGGTAGATTTTATAGCATTATCCATAATTAAATTCACAATGCACTAGTATTATGCAAAGCGGAATTAAAAATGTGATTATCACTATATATTTATATTTCATTTTCATTTCCCTAACATTCAAACTCACCTGCTGGTGCCCGACGCCGAAAGGCGGCGGGTAACAGTCAGGTGTAGTGCGTTGTTAGAAGTTATTCTCCATAGTTTTTTATGATTTTTTTATCCATACCAACAATAATAAATATTTCACCACCGTCCGAAGGTGTTTTTAAATTCCATGTAACTATCCAGTGTTTTCCTTTCATCCAGGGAGAATCAAATAACAACCTTATATTATTAAGATAATGTTTAGAAATATCGATATTGTTTTCTTTGATGTAGTCTTGGGCAAGAGCTAATGCTTCTGGTAGTTTCAGTAATGGCTCCATTGAGAATTCAATTTGTTCATTCTTTGTTTCTTGTGCAAATATATAAGAAACATTAAAAGTTATTCCAGCAATCAATAAAATCACGAGAATAATTATTTTTTTCATTTTTTTATCTCCTTCTAACATCCGAAATCAGCGGTTTTGCCGCAGGCAAAATCCGCTGGATTGAGTTGTTATGAGTTTCAATTTGTTCTTTCTAATTCAATTATTTGTTTACTATTTGTGATTTTATAAGTAATGCTTATATCATTAGCAATAGGGTGAATAATTCGAATTTCCCATGCCCAATAATCTTTAGCTTTTTCTAAATATTCTTTATTGTTGCTACCATCAGCTGACCAACCTTTTGTGCGTTTATATATATCACCAAAATATTTGTATTCCCCAAAAATAACAAAATAATCTTCGATTTTAAAATATTTATCTTCTTTCATGTTTGCAGCGAAATAGTCTTTAGCCAACTGAGATGCCTCAGATAAAGAAATGTTTGGCTTTGGTATTGGTGGTCCGGGTTCTGCAAATGCATTCCAAGCTATTCCGAGCAAGAGCAAAGCTAAAATTATTCCTTTCATATTCCTCCTTTTCTTTATTTATTTCTCATAACATAATAATCAGCCGCCTTGAAGCCGCGGAACGCGGCGGGAAGGTCGGCTGGATTAGCTTGTTATAAGGCATTTATTTTCCTTCAACTTGTCTTACAATAGCTCCAGTACTATCTATGATTATAGCGCGTACAACATCGAATTTGTTGTTAGGGTCATTAATGTTTCCATTTACATCGGCAACCTGAACAATAAAAATATATTTGTTGTCCGGTCCAGCCGTAGAATAGGGCAAATAAATATTCCAATGGCTATAATAAAAAGATGACCTGTAGCCAAACGGACGTATTTTTCCTTTCAAAGAATAATTTAGTTTTAGTTCGCATGAGTCATGACAGATATCGTTGAACTTGGCAGCATGTTGTGACAGATAAGAATCGGCAACCTTTATTGTCTTAGCTCGAAGGGCTTCAAAATCATGTAGTTCTCCAATTGCCAAATCAGATTTAGTCAGACCCAGATCGTTAGTTAGGACGGTGAACGAAAATCCATATATAATTACACCTGCGAGAAAGGTTATGACAAGTAGTATAAGGATTAATTTATTTTTTTCCATATTTTTATCTTATAACAATTAATATACGAATTCGTTTTTTATAGTTTTCCGTACTACCATAAACGCAATTGTATCATATTCACCCAATCTTTCAATATAAATTTGTTGACCGTATTTCGTAATTTGCCTATAATAGCAGAAAGTGCGAATTCGTTTTTTATAGGATTTTATGTGGGAGAGCCGGATGCTTGAAAATATCTTGCCCCAGTTCCAGAAATTTCTCACTTCGTGCGGCATCGCTGACGAAAAGCACGCTCCTTTTTACGCACATTGGGTAAGTAAATTCCTCGTCTTCTCGAATATCAACGAAAATCTAGTTTTCCTGGAAAGAAAATTGAGGTTTCTTGAGCAACTATCCAATTCTACTGGAATCGAAGACTGGTAAAAGGAGCAGGCCGAAACAACCCTCAAACTCTATTTTGAACAGTTCGATAAGAACGCCGCAAAACTTAATGTAAGGTTACCTTCACCTGCTGCAAATGATACTATCGATCCTGCTTCGACTATAAAGGCGTTAAGCAATACCATACGGCTTAAACACTATTCATATAAGACCGAACGCACCTATGTCAATTGGGCAAAAAGATTTTTTGAATATCTGGTTGATGTCAAAAAAAAGGATATCAAAAAATCGGGCCTGGCAAGCAATGATGTGCGTGATTATCTTAGTTTTCTCGCGTTAAGAAAAAGAGTCTCCTCTTCCACGCAAAATCAGGCCTTTAATGCTCTTCTGTTCCTTTTTAGAGACGTGCTGAAAATTGCGCTCGATTCAATAGGAGATTCTGTACGCGCGAAACGCGGCCCTAAGCTTCCGGTCGTACTAACTCCAAATGAGGTAAAAGAGATATTTAAACACGTCTCTGGCAAAGACAAACTGATGTTGCAGCTACTTTATGGAACAGGTGTACGAATTGCGGAACTGGCATGTCTGCGAGTGAAAGATATAGACTTTGAGTCCGGCCTAATTTTTATAAGAAGCGGAAAGGGAGATAAAGACAGGTCCACTGTTTTGCCGGAGTACCTAAAAGCGGACTTACGCGTGCACTTGAAAGAAGTTCAAAAATTATTTCTTACAAAAAAGAAAAATTTTGCCTACCAAACGAGTTTTATGCCTGCCTGCACCCACCTGCCCGGCTGCAACACCCCTGAGGTTTCGCTGTATTCGGTATTAGTAAAATTATCTATTTTAAAAAAAGGCTCTAAAATATAATCTTTATTTGAAAACTTTTTACCTATATAGAAGTTACCTACAAAATAATCCTCGCCGTAGTATCTTTTGCTATAAGTTAATTGCCAATCAAGGCCCAAGCCAAAGACACGGCTGTTTACCCCTAAAATAAGCTGATGCATTAATATATCGTAAGCGTATTTTGAGAAAAATCCGGAGGATTTTTTATCCGCATCAGTATAAGTATAGGAAAATGATACGTTGTCCAACCGCAAAAATTTATACGTAAAATCCGGGCTGACCTTAGTATTAAATATTCCTCCTTTAAAATCTACCCTGCCTAAATTTGTTGCTTCCCAGGGGACAGATAAAGAGGTACGCGTCCAGTCGATTAAATTTATCCCCCGGCGAAAGAATCCTTCAATGCCCAAATCAAGCGAATTTATTTTATAATCCAACCCGCAAACATAAGAATAGGATTTTTCTATGCCTAAATTTTGATTGCCTTTATTACCGGCATCAGAATAGTATAAATCTGTAAAGGTGGGGATCCTAAATGACTTGCCAACAGAACTTCTAAATTTTAATTTATCATCAATAAGGCGGACCCCAAGGCCCAGATTAAAAGATTGTTGGCTTGCCCATTTTTGGTAGTGATCTAACCTGAATCTTAAATCCGCGGCTATTCTGCTGCCTGAATCAAGGCTTAATCCAAAAATCCCTGCTTCGTATAGCCTTGAATGTTTCCCCAGGTTAGTCGAATTAATCTGATCCACGCCTGAGCTTATCCCAAGTGTTAAATTTCCTAACCTAAAAGGATAGTTAACGGATGAATCAAGGCCATAGATATAATTTGTATGATAATTTGCTGAAGTTGGATTGTTCCTGCGTAAGATAAATTTATCATCATGCTTACGAAGAAACAAATTATTTTTCAGAATAAATTTATCTAATTTTACATCTAACCGTGATTTTATAAATAAAGTTTCGGTATGCTCCTCTTCTTCCGGGAAAAGATTGGAATAAAAACTGTCGGCCCCGTAATCTTTTTTTTGCCAACCCAATAAAGTATCTATTGATAAGCTATCCGAATCTTTAGTTAAATAAAATGAGCCTGTTTGATAGTCAAAATCGGTATTGGGACGGGCAGCCTTAGCTTTTTTTTGGTCAAAAGAAATTCTAGCGGCAAAATCTTTCAGCGGCAAGGAAAAGGAGAAGGCCTGTCCGAATAATGCATGCTCTCCAAAAAAACTCTCTAGGTTTAGGGCTTGCTTCTGGGGCTTTTTGATAACCAGATTAATACTGCCTGCGTAAGCGCCTGCGCCATACAATGAAGACGCCGCTTCTTTAGTTACCTCGACACGTTCCAGATCAAAAATAGTCAGAGGGATATCTAGGTTATAATGGCCTGTTTGTGGGTCCATCAATTTTATGCCATCAACTAAAACAGCTACCTGCTCATAGGTTGACCCTCTCAAGGAAATATCGCCTTGAATACCAAAAGGAGCGCGGGAACGTAAATCAACCCCAGAGATACAATTTAATACATCCTGCGGTGTGCTCAAATTTTGCTTTTTTAAATCCTCCGCGGTAAGCACGTCTTGAGAATAGATACCTTCGGAACGCGAGACTGTAATCTTCTCCAATGTATATGTATCTTGTGCGAAACCAGCCGCGTAAAATAAAGCGATAAAGGAAATATTAGCTATTATTAATTTTGCCTTCAAAATAAAAAATCTCCTCGAGCTTCCATTATAAAAGATGCCGGGAGATTGTCAACTAAATTTAAATTATTAGTTTACATTAATAATTTTCTTTTGCTTACCTGCAGTGGACCACATCGCCAGCCATTACCTTTTTAGTCAATCCAGAGTCGTTTCTTATTAATAATCCGCCATCAGTATCAATATCAACTGCCTCGCCCTCAAGATGCCGCTTCTGACAAACTATTTTTACCCTTCTGCCTAAAGTTATGTTGCAGCTTCGCCATTGATCTACAACAGGCCCGGAACCGCACTTTTGAAAATTAATATAATTTATTTCTACTCTGCGTAATATTTCCTGCAATAGGCTAATGCGGTTTATATTTTCTTTTTTCTGTTCCTTCAAAGATGTAGCACCCGCCAGTAACGAATTTTTATCATTATTCACATTTATGCCGGTTCCAATAATCATAAAATGTATTTGATCTGTCTCGGCATTTAGTTCGGTTAATATCCCTCCCAATTTTTTATTGCTAACGACAATATCATTGGGCCATTTTATCCTTGCGTCTACCCCTGTTACTTCTTTTACTGCCTCGCATATGCTAATTGAGGCTAATAAGGTCAGTATCGGCGAATCATTAGGCAGCACTTTTGGCCTAAGTATCAAGGATAGATAAATGCCTTTATATTTCGGGGAATCCCAGCTGCGGCCGAGCCTCCCCTTACCTTTAGTTTGAGCTTCAGATAAAATCAATGTGCCTTCAGGCGCGCCCTCCATACCTTTTTGCAAGGCGATATCCATAGTTGAAGAAATACTGTCGAAGTAATATATTTTTTTACCGATAAATTCTGTGTTAAGGTTGTAAGTTACCTCAGAAGGCAGGAGCTTATCAGGACTAGATAAAAGCCTGTAGCCTAAATGCGGCACGGCTACTATATCAAAACCATCGTCTCTTAGATCCTGGATGTGTTTCCATAGCGCCTGGCGGCTAATCTTTAAGTGGTCGCTGATTTCCTCGCCGGAAAAATAGTCATGTTTACGCCTGAGGATCTCTAAAATTTTTTCCTGGGTCATTATTTTTTTTGATACAACGGAGACATTGCGCGCAGCTTATCCACAATTTTAGGAAGATGTTCCAACAGATAATCTATATCTTCTTCTTTTGTCCAGCGCCCAAGGCTAAACCTTAATGAACCATGAGCAACTTCGTGAGACCGGCCGATTGCCAATAATACATGCGACGGCTCTAAGGATGTAGATGTGCAGGCAGAACCGGTTGAAGCGGCAATTCCTAATATATCCAGGTTAAGCAGCATCGATTCGCCCTCAATATACTCTATCGAATAATTAACGTTATTGGCAAGCCTTTTGGTGGGGTGGCCGTTAAGCATAACTTCGGGGATCCTTTTTGGAATTTCCCGAATTAGTTTGTCACGCAAGGAAATTTGAATTTGTGTTTCTTGCTGCATCTTTTCTGCACATAATTTTAAAGCACAGGCCAAACCTACTATTCCCGGAGTATTATGCGTTGATGCCCTTCTGCCTCTTTCCTGATCGCCGCCACGTAAGAAACTCTCTATGCGCGTTCCTTTTCTTATATACAATGCGCCCACGCCTTTTGGGCCGTAAAATTTATGCCCGGAAAGAGATAAAAGATCCGCGTTCAAATCATTTACATTTACCGGCATATGTCCTACGGTCTGCACCGCATCAGTATGAAAATATATATCTTTTTCTTTAGCGATTCTGCCCACTTCTGAAATCGGCTGAATCGTGCCGATTTCATTATTGGCATGCATCAACGAAATAAGAATTGTCTTATCGCAAATTGCATTTTTAATATCCTGAGGGTTAATCAAACCTTCCTTATCAACACCGATATATGTAATTTTAAAACCTCTCTTTTCCAATGCCTTGCACGGCTCAAGCACGGCATGATGTTCAATGACACTGGTAATAATATGATTTCCTTTATTTGCTTTTGCGCCTGCGACACCATTAATGACAAAATTATTGGATTCTGTTCCCCCTGAAGTAAAAACTATTTCCTCGGGCTTTGCCCCTAAGCATTTGGCCACGGTTTCACGAGAATCTTCAAGAGCGGCTTTAGCGGCTTGCCCGAATGAGTGGATACTGGCAGGGTTGCCGAATTTTTCGAATAAATACGGCTCCATTGCTTTTATTACCTCGGGGTCAACAGGAGTAGTTGCTGCATAATCTAGGTATACTTTTTTCATTGTTTAATCACCTCGTTAAGGCTGCCGCTGCGATAACCTTCTAAATCTAGAGTTATATAATTATATCCTAGCTTTTTTAGTTTTTCCACAACCTTATTGCTCTTTTTAAAGAATAAAGGGAACTCATTTTTTAATATCTCAATACGGCATAATCCAATATTATAATGCCTCAGGCGAACCTGATTAAACCCTTCTTTTTTTAAGAAAGACTCTGCGAGGTTAATCTTTCTTAAAAGCTGTGTTGAAATCTTTGTGCCATAAGGAATCCTTGAAGCTAAACACGCCTGAGCCGGTTTATCCCAAGTAACCAGCCCCAATTTTTTACTTATTCTACGGATATCATCTTTAGTTAAACCTGCCTCTGCCAGGGGTGAGCGGACTTTAAATTCCTTTTTTGCCTGATTACCCGGCCGAAAATCTTTTTTATCCGACAGATTGCTGGCATCAAGCACAAAATTTATTTTTTGCTGATGGGCAATATGTTTTAACCTGCGAAAAAGCTCTTTTTTACAGAAATAGCAGCGATTTGAGGGGTTAGAAAAAAATTTTTTGTTTTTTATCTCGCTGGTCCTAATTATCTCATGCCTTACTTTTAACAACCTCGCCATTTTCTTGGCAAAAATCAGTTCTTCCAAAGGATAAGTTTCAGAAACAGCTGTCACTGCCAATACATTTTTTCCTAGAGTATCAGCTGCTATTTTTAAAAGCAAACAACTGTCAACGCCCCCGGAAAAGGCAATTAAAACAGATGGCATCTTTTCAAGGATCGTTTTTAATTTTTTTAACTTACGCATTAAAACCGTACTTCCATGGCGCGAGGAGGACAGATCCTTACACAAAGCTCACAGGCAATACATCTTTTGGCGTCAAAATGAACTTTGCGCGTCTTAGGATCAACCAACAATGCCCCGGTTGGACATATAGGCACACAGACGCCGCAATTAGTGCATTTTTTGTCATTCCGGGCAACGTCCTGACTTAAAGGCTGAATCTTTACCCCGCAAGACTGCAAATATTCTATGCCTTTAGCGTAATTTTCTTTCTTTCCGCTCAATTCCAAGACCATCAGGCCCTCTTCCTGAGGCGTCACAAAGGCTTTAAGGATATTGAACTGCAAATCAAAATCCTTGACCAATTTATAAACAATCGGCTGGTCAACCAAGCGATGCGGAAAATGCAAAACAATTTTTTTATTAATCATCTATTGTCTCCGTAATCTATCGGCCTTTCTTTTAAGGGCTTGCAGGTATAACCGGAGGCAGCGTCCGGCAGCTTTGCCACAGGTTCCGTAAGAAAAAAATCCCCTTTTTTAATCCAGGCTTTTAGTTCTTCGGCAATTTCGCGGGCGCACGAATAACTGGATAAATTTCCCGTAGGAACTTCTTTGCCCTGCACAATGATTTTGCCGGATTTCAATTGCGCGTAATTAACTTCCCCCAAGTTTCCGGGAACCAACTGCGGGTAGCTCTGACTGTAATCAATGATCTGGGTATAAATTGCTTCATCTTTAATTGCAGCGTGCTTAATTACCTCTTCGTCTAATACCGGGATAGGAACGCCGATACCGACAGACAGAGTCACGCCATATCCAATCATGCTAACCCCTGCCAGCCACTGCGGTTTCATTTGCTTTAAATCACCGATTACTGCTAATGTTCCCGCGCCGCCTATTGGCTCAGCGTTATCTTTTCTTTTTACAGAAGGATTATGCTGCGTGCCATGCCAAGCCACAAAACCAATACCACCGCCTAAAAAAATCTTAGTCCCCACTCCTATGGTCCTATAGGCAGGGTCTTTTAGAAGAGGTGAAAGCTGGCCCGCGGAACAATAATTAGCATTACCTAAACCCGGCCGCAACATTCCCATATAAGTATAAATTGTCTTATCGGATAAATTTACCGCCACATTATAATTTTGATAACAGTTACGGACGTTAAAAAGCACTGCCTCGTTTAAATCTTTGATGTTAATATAAGTTTCCAGGCGCCTGCGCGGATAACAATCTGTGCCATAGGCAGTTGCCTCCAGGCGCACGTCTTTTCCCGAAACAAGCTCTTGAATTACGTGTCCGCCGCCGTATTTAAATTCACCGGGGAAGACTTTATTGCGCGGGTCGTCATCAGGGACAGCAGTCGCGCCGAGAAAAATATCCACCGCGGCTAAGCCCGTATAAGCCGGAACATCATTTAGCCTGCAAGCTCCTCCGCCAAGTTTTATCCTCGGCTTTGAGTGGCCAATGTTAAACCACGCCCCGGAAGAACACATCGGGCCAAAGGTGCCGCATGTCACAACATCAACTTCCTGAGCAGCCTTTTTTATCCCTTTTTTTTCGACCAAATCAATAATTTCTTCGGCTGTAACTACAACAACATCGCCTTTTTTTATTTTTTCATTAATCTCTTTAATCGTTCTCATCTTTATTATCCTATTTATACCGCAATAACCTCTTTTACCTGAGGGACCGCTTGTTTTAAAATCTTTTCGATGCCCATCTTTAAAGTCATCTGGCTCATCGGGCAACAACCACAAGCACCGGTAAGTTTCAATTTCACTATACCATCATCTGTAACTTCAACTAATTCTACATTACCGCCGTCAGCGGTAAGCATGGGACGAACTTGTTCTAGGGCCTTTTCTATTTGCTCTCTCATCAAACACTCCTTCTTATTTAGCGAACAATTCTGTGCTTAAATAGCGTTCGCCGGTATCCGGTAATATCACAACTGCCAGTTTTCCTTTATTTTCTTTCCTTTTTGCAACCTCCAAAGCGGCAAAAACAGCCGCGCCTGAAGAAATTCCCGCCAATATCCCTTCTTTAAAAGCTAAGCTTCTTGCAGTATTTATTGCATCTTCATTAGAAACCTGTATTATCTCATCGATAATCTGGGTGTTTAAAACTTCCGGTATAAAACCGGCGCCGATTCCTTGAATCTTATGTATCCCTGGCTTCTCTCCGGATAAAACTGCTGAATCTTTTGGCTCAACCGCTACAACCTTTAAGCTTGGCTTTCTTTTCTTAATCATTTCAGCTATACCTGTAATTGTACCACCAGTCCCGACACCTGCAACTAAAATATCAACTTTACCATCAGTATCAGACCAAATCTCTTGGGCTGTTGTGCGACGATGAATTTCGGGATTTGCCGGATTCTTAAATTGCTGCGGCATAAAGTAACTTTTATCAGCCCTAGCTAATTCTTCAGCCCTTTTTACTGCTCCAACCATTCCTTCTCTACCTGCAGTAAGTATAATTTCAGCGCCAAATGCCTTTAATAGCTGGCGGCGCTCAAGGCTCATTGTCTCCGGCATTGTCAAAACTAATTTGTATCCTTTTACCGCACAGACAAAAGCCAAGGCAATGCCGGTATTGCCTGAAGTCGGCTCCAAAATAACTGTATTTTTTTTAATCTTACCTTCTTTTTCTGCCTGCTCAATCATGCTTAAACCGATTCTATCTTTAATTGAAGACCCGGGATTAAAGAATTCCAACTTTGCAGCAATTGAAGCAACACAGTTATCCGTTATTCTGTTTAGCCGTACTAAGGGCGTATTACCGATTAATCTTGTAATATCCTTGGCAATTTTCATAATTTATCCCAATTTTGCAACAGATCTCCTATTGGGTTTATATTTGATAAGTTAAAGTCGAGCTGAATTTCTTATTTTTCTTTACTAAATCTTCGAATGTAATATTATCAATAATTTTTGTATCCGATTCCGCTATTTTTTTCCAGATCCCCCTGAAAACGCACCTATTGATATCGCTGCAGCCATTGTAATCTTTATCCACGCAAATTATTGGCTCAATCGGGCCATCGATAAACCTTAATACGTCGCCAAGTTTTATCTGGGCAGGCGACCTTGCTAAAAGATAACCACCGACCTTGCCGCGTTTACTAATCACAAACTTGCCCCTTTTTAAACCCAAAAGAATTTGCTCTAAGAATTTAATAGGGATATCCGCGCCCTTAGCCAAATCGTGAATAGTCACCGGGCTCTTTCCGTAATGTAATGATAAATCCAGTATTGTTTTTAGGGCGTAATCCCCTCTATAAGTTATGCGCATATTAGCTCTATAATCTCTATCATCTTAGTAGAGTATACACTTAAATTTTAATTTGTCAAGAAAATTATTTCATTTTAACCCCAATGCCTGTTTTATGCTTTCTTTATCAAATCCTACAATGATCTTTCCATCGATATCCAATACCGGCACGCCCATCTGGCCTGATTTCTGAATCATCTCTTCTGCTGCTTGGTGGTTATCCGAAACATCGATGTTTTTAAACGAAATATTATTTTCTGTTAAAAATTGCTTTACCCTGATGCAAAAGGGGCATGTTGATGTGCTGTAAATCAAAACATTTTTTTCCATATCTTTTCCCTTTTGTAAACACTAGACTCCTAAATCAGTTAACATTTTCAGATGACTCTTTTCCTGCGCAATCAACTCTTCGATTATTTTAAGGTCATATTCGGGGATAACTTTTTTCATGCCTTCATAAAAAGTAATGGAATCTTTTTCAAAACCAATCCCTAAATCAATTGCTTCTTTATCGCTTGAGATTGAGTTCGCGATTTGAACACCTTTATCTTTCTGGGTAAAAACGTACTCTGCTGCCAGCGAATTCATATATGTGAAATATTCACCCGGGTAAGACTCCGGAGGCAGGTATTGCTCTACTCCATTTAATATCCCTTGAAAAACGGCAATATGCTTTTCTTCTTCTTTAGCTAAAAATTCAAATGTATCCTGGGCTTTTTTTGTTTTTGAGCGTGGAGCTAAAGTGTTGTAAAAATCACGGCCGTTTTTCTCGATTTGAATTCCGATTTCGACGATCTCGCTTCCTGAAAAAATATTTCCCATCTTAAACCTTTCTTTTTAACTGATATGGAGTCAAATATACTAAATTTTTTCGAACATATCTTTTCTTACGCCACACTCCGGACAAACCCAATCCTCCGATAAAGAATCAAAAGGTGTACCCGCACTAACTTCTTGAGTAGGATCTCCTACTGCTGGATCATAAATGTAACTGCAAACAGTACAGCGATATTTTTGCATTTTTATGTCCCTCCTATATTTTACTTGCTAAATTTGTTCCAAATTCATAACAATTTTTGATTTCATTCTCATCAGGCATATATAGGTATGCCCAAAGTTAAATAACGCTTAACTCTTTTGCGCTTTCCCAAAGGCCATGGATATTACAATATGCCGAAGCCATAATTAGGCCTGGTTTCTCCGTTTTAAAACTGCAAGTGACAACAGGCTGCGTATAAACCGTGCTAGTATTAAGGCCCTGCGTAGAAGCACCGTGGCTATAATAATCAATTTTTGCAATTTGACAGGGAAACTTTTCACCTTTGGGTAAAAAGAAGATAGCAACCCAGGCAATGTGATGTTCGGTAGTATTAGGATGCGGAATTTCTTTGCCTACGGTTACAACAATATTCAACAAATCACCTTTTTTTATTGTATCAAGTGCCTCAATCACTGGTACGTGTTTTTCGCTTTTCCAATCAGCTGTTTGAAACAATTCTTTTAATCCTGCCATATCTTCACCTCCTTAAATAAACAATGCCTCTGGCGCTTATTGTTTATTTAACTTGCGCACTATGTGCGGAGTCTTCAATCATATAATCTTAAGTTAATTGTACAAATTAATACCCTACGAATTTCTCTATTCTGATATTTTCTTTTTTGCAGGCCGTCTCCATGGCCAAGTTAGTCATTGCTTCCACCATTCCAGGAGGGCCAAAAATATAAATAATCGTTTCCGCTAAATTGTACGCCTTCTCGTATAGCAATTTTTTGTCAATATGACCAAACAAACAGGTTTTATCTCTCGGCTGGCTTTCGGTAACCGTATAAAATATTTTAATGTTTTTGTTTATGGCCTGCCAATAATCTAATTCTTTTTTAAAAGCGATGTCGTCTTCTGTGCGGTTAGAATAAAATAGAAAAAGCTCGGTATCTAACTTCTTATCAATAATATACTCGATAATAGAAATTACCGGGGTTATGCCTATGCCTCCGATTAGAAACCCTACTCTTTTATATTCGTCTTTAAAGATGCAGGAGCCCAAAGGGATCTTAACCAACACCTCATCATTGGGTTTTAAACTCAGCAAATGTTCAGAAAAATTAGATTTGCTTATGCGCTTAGTAATTTCTATTGTATCTTTGGCAGGTGAACAGGACAGCGATAAATATTTATTTAAATCTTTATTATTCCTGTTTTCTTCATCAAAAATTATTTGCAGGAATTGTCCCGGGATAAATCCCACTTTTTCCGGCAAGGCGAATCTAAAACTTACAACAGAAGCTGTTCTTTTAATGCTTTCAATCAGCATGGCTTTTAATTCCTTCATCTTAAAAGACGCCCCTTTTATATTTTCCTCTACAACAATTTCCTTGCCAATGAATACCTAATTATACCCCAATAATCAGCTTTATTTAATAGTTATTTCTTCAAAATATCCGCCAAATCTTTATTTGGGTTTGTGATTAATTTTAAGCGATAGTTATCCTGAATTACCTTCAAAACATTGGGAGTAATAAACGCAGGCAGCGTTGGCCCTATACGTATATCTTTTATTCCTAAATATAACAAGGTTAATAATATCGCCACTGCTTTTTGTTCAAACCAGGACAAAATAATCGAAAGCGGTAAATCATTTACGCTGCAGTTAAAGGCTTTGGCTAAAGCAAGCGCTACTTCTATTGCAGAATATGCGTTATTGCACTGGCCGATATCAATTAGCCTTGGGATACCCTCAATATCGCCGAAGTCTTGTTTATTAAAACGATACTTTCCACAAGCAAGAGTCAATATAATACAATCTTTGGGAACTTTTTCTGCAAATTCCGTATAATAATTGCGGCCCGGTTTTGCGCCGTCGCAACCGCCGATTAAGAAAAAACGCCTAATCTTTCCAGCTTTAACTGCTGTGACAATTTTATCTTTCAAACCCAAAATTGCCGTGTGGTGGAAACCGGTCATGATTTTCTTTCCCGCTATTTCAGGCAACTGGGGTAAGGAAATTGCTTTTTCAATAACATTAGAGAAATCTTTTCTGTTTACATGAGTTACGCCGCCAACACCTGCAATTCCTGTTGTAAACAGACGGTTTGAATATGTGTTTTCAGGCGGGATTTGCACGCAGTTGGTTGTAACTAAAATTGCTCCGGCAAATGCATTGAATTCTTTTTTCTGTTCTTGCCAAGCACCGCCATAATTACCTGCTAAATGCTTAAATTTTCTTAACTCCGGATATGCGTGCGCCGGCAACATCTCGCCATGGGTATAAATATTCACGCCCTTGCCTTCGCTCTGTTTAAGTAATTCAAAAAGATCCAGTAAATCATGTCCCGTAATAACAATTCCCGGGCCTTTTTTTGTACCGGTATCAACTTCAACGGGGACAGGATTCCCGAATCTTTGAGTATGCGCTTTATCTAAAAGTTCCATGACTTTTAGATTTTTTTTCCCGCACTCCAAAACCATACTGAAATAATCGCCTAAATCAAAACTGACGTTGGTCAACGTCTTAAATAGTGCTTCATGCATAAACGCATCTATTTCTTCATCTTGCGCGCCCAATTCCCGGGCATGATAAGCATAAGCTGCAATACCTTTTAAACCGAAAAGCAACGTATCCTGAAGGCTTTGGATATCTTGATCTTTGCCGCATACGCCTAACTTTGTGCAGCCTGACCCAAAAGCAGTTTGTTCACATTGATAACAAAACATCACACACCTCCCTTTAATTCTTTCCATAATTTCTCGCCGATACATGACTTAGCTGATTTGCACCAATCAACACAAGATGGTAACCTTGCGCGACAGGCAAATTTTTTGCACTTAGGGCAGGTAACTTTTCTTTCATCAGAAAAAATCTCTAACACCTGCCCGCAAGCTGGACAAGTTAAATTTTCGACTTTAATATTCCTTTTATCTTGGCCGGGGCATTTAGAAATCATAATACAGTGTCACTCTCTATACTAAACTAATTCCTTATTTTTAGTAAACTTGCGATAGTAATAGAACGTAACTGTTTAAACACATAACTTTCTATATTCTTTAATTTTTTTCTTAAGGGGCAAATTTTTATATTAGGACAAGCTAATCTTTTTAAAAAACATTCATTTAACGTTAGCGTTCCCTGGAAAACTTCCATTAAATCTACTAGGAATATTTTATTTGAAACCACGGATAACTCAAATCCTCCGCCTCTTCCTTTATAAGACCGTAAAATCTTTCTTTTGTTTAATGCCTGCAGGATCTTTCTTAAGAAAGGATACGGTATCCTTAGTTCTTTTACTAACTCTGCCACTGTTACTATTCTTTGTTTCTGCCGCGCGATATAGCATATTGCCCTTATAGCATAATCTGTATCCCGCGTAATTAATTTCATAGAAAATCTCCTTCCATTAATATGATACTATATTAGTATCATATGTTAAGTAAAAAATTAAGCAACCTTCTAAAAATAAAAAAGCTGCCTAATTGCGTTAAATTAGTCGTGAGTTTCCTCAGCCCCTTCTTTAGCTGACTTTTCTTGCGTCGAATCTTTGCCCATGCATTTTTTTCTCATTTGCATCATTTTTTCCATACTGCCAGTATCCATGAGTATCTCTGTTTCTTTAATGAGTTTTAAATTTTTGTCATATTTTAAAAGTTTATTACCTGCCATAACAATAATCCCATCACTAGTGGCTACCATCTGCCTGCACATCAAGCAAGGCATCATCATCTTTTTGCCCATCATAGAATGATCCTTAGAAGCAGAATCTTCCGAAAAAGCAACTAATGGCATACAACCAAATAAGGCTACTACAACAATAAATAAAACTTTTTTCATCCAAACCTCCCTTTTTGTTTTATTTTATTTTGATTCTTTACTTTTTTTCTTCTTTTTTATCGGAGCCACAGCAGCATCCACCAGCTTTTTTCATCACGAATAATACTATAACTACCACAACCAAAAGAATTCCTAAAATCATTAACATTGCTACCTCCTTTAGTTAACCGCTTTATGGCTTATTTTAACCCCATTCGGCAAAGTTATCAATCTAAATATTCTTTTTATCCCAAATTTTGCATTAGGCCCTTCCTTTATAGGATTTATGTAAGAAAAAAATACAAGCAAAATTATGGGATTACCCCGACATGCACGAAAAATCTCGACGAGATTTTTCGGTCGGCCCTTCGGGCAAAAAATGCCTGCGAAGCGTGCATTTTTTGGGTTTATATCTCTGCATTAATAATGAATTACCCACTACAGAAACTGAGCTAAAAGCCATAGCAGTACCTGCAATTACAGGATTCAGAAGGAATCCGGTAAACGGATAAAGTACGCCCGCTGCTATTGGAATTCCCACTAAATTGTAAAAAAATGCCCAAAAAAGATTCTGTTTTATTTTTTTCATACAGTAGCGCGATAAATCCATGGCAACCACTACATCCCGTAAATCATCTTTGATTAAGACAATATCTCCTGTCTCAATAGCCACATCAGTGCCGGCACCTATCGCAATACCGATATCTGCCTGTGCCAGGGCTACTGCATCATTAATACCATCACCTACCATCGCAACCTTTAACATGCTATCTTGTAGCTTTTTAATTTCTTGCGCCTTATCCTGAGGCGAAATTTCAGCCAAAACTTTATCTATACCCAGTTCTTTTGCAATAACTTGTGCGGTTGTACGACTATCTCCTGTAAGCATTATTACTTCTTTACCGCTTTTCTTAAGAGCATCCACCGCTTCTTTGGAAAATTGTTTTAAGGTATCTTTCAAAGCCAAAATCCCGATAACCTCATCTTTATATGCGATAATCATGACGGTCTTTCCTTCAGATTCCAACGCTTTTAACTTATCCTCGATAAAAGCAATATCAATATCCCTGTCTTCAAATAATTTCCTATTACCTAAAAGAATTATTTCTTCCTTGAACCTTGCAATCACGCCTTTTCCGGTAAGGGCATTGAAAGCATCGGGCTCAGGAATCTCTAAGTTATATTTTTTTGCTGCCTCAACTACTGATTCAGCCAAAGGATGCTCTGAGCGTTTCTCTGCGATAGCAGCAATTCTTAAAACTTGATTTCTATCGCCGCCTTTAATACTTATAATATCAACTACCTCAGGTCTACCGCAAGTCAAAGTGCCTGTCTTATCAAATACTATTGTTTTAATTAAACGAACTAGCTCTAAACTACGGGCGTTCTTAATTAATATTCCATTATTTGCGCCGACGGCAGTGCCTACCATTATTGCCGTCGGTGTTGCTAAACCTAATGCACAAGGACAGGCAATAATTAAAACCGTAACAAAAGTAGTAAGAGAAAAAACTATTCCCTTGCCAGCTACAAGCCAGATAAAAAACGTCAATATTGCAATTACTAAAACAGCCGGGACAAAATAAGTAGAAATCTTATCAGCTAATTCTTGAATCGGCGCTTTCGACCCTTGAGCCTCTTCTACTAATTTAATAATTTGTGCCAGGACCGTATCCTTGCCTATTCTAGTAGCCTTAAATTTAAAACTCCCTGTTTTATTAAGTGTAGAGCCGATGACTTGGCTATTGATTGATTTTTCAACCGGAATACTTTCTCCTGTAATCATTGATTCATCAACGCCGGAATGGCCCTCAATAACCTGGCCGTCTGTCGGAATTTTTTCTCCGGGCCTTACCACTATAATATCACCTACTACAATCTCCTCTATGGGTATTTCCGACTCCTTGCCGTCCCTTACAACAATAGCGGTCCTAGGCCGTAGCCCAATCAGCTTTCTAATTGCTTGGGAAACCTTTCCTTTAGCGATTTCCTCTAATAACCTCCCCAGAAGAATAAAAGTGATCAAAAACGCGGCTATTTCATAATAGAATACCTGCGTCTGGTAAACTTCTTTTTTTGTCCAAATAGCAATAGAGATAACTAAACTATAGAGATAAGCCGCCCCTACCCCTAAAGAAATCAGGGTATCCATGTTAGCGCTGCCTGTTCTTATCACTGTAATGATTCCCCGGTTAAAAAACTGACTCCCGGCAAACATTACAGGAGTAACTAGAAGAAACTGCGCTAACGCCATGTTATGCAAAACAAACTCCGG
>JAZDFW010000081.1:0-4115 GCA_043807505.1 Candidatus Omnitrophota bacterium
TTTTTTATCTTGACATCCACACAAATGTGTGGTATATCTATAGCCATGAAGAATAAGCCAAATTTGACGCAAAAGCAAGAAAGAGTGCTTAATTTTATCCGTAAAAAGATAAGAGAGAGGCTGCCTCCTACGATTAGAGAAATAGCAGGGGAGCTGGGATTTAAATCTACCGGAACAGTAAGGGACTATTTAAAGGCTTTACAGCAGAAAGGTTTAGTCAGGCGTATGCATAACAAATCTCGGGGAATTGAGTTAACGGAACGTGCGGCTTTCAATAAAATTCCTATAATTGGCACCATAATGGCCGGCAAGCCAAATCTCGCTTATGAAGAAATTCAAGGTTATGTTGATGCAGATGACTTGTTTCTTGGGCGCATAGGCTTTGATGATGTTTTTGCTTTAAGAGTCAAAGGTGACAGCATGATCGATGCCGGGATCTTGGATGGCGATGTGGCTATTATTAAGAAGTGCCCCAGTGCTAACAATAATGATATAGTTGCCGCGCTATTAGATAATAATGAAGTTACTTTAAAAAGACTGCGTAGTAAAGCCGGTAAGTTCCACCTGGAAGCCGCGAATGTAAATTACTCGCCAATTTTTGAAGAGTTTAAAATAATCGGAAAGCTAATAACAGTAATAAGAAAATATTAAATTAATATGAAACATTCATCTTTTAAGCCTGAGGCGCGGTGGGATAAACCGCCAATGCCGAGTGATGCGGGGCACCAGAATCCCGATTGCATAGATGAACAAATCGAGGTTTTGGCATTGTTTAAGAGTGCCAAAATCCTGCCTCAGATGTTTGTTTGGAAGAATAAGAATTATGAAATAAAGAAAGTCACTTATAATTGGCAGGAGCGTTTTGGCCGTGAAACTGTCTCATATTTTAGCGTAAGTACCGGTACTGACCTCTATCAAATATCCTTCAATAATACAAGCTGCGTTTGGAAAATCGATAAAATCATATGATCCTGCATGTTGATATGGATGCGTTTTTTGCCTCCATTGAACAAGCCATAAATCCGCGCCTAAAAGGTAAGCCTTTGATTGTGGGTTCTAGAAACTCTAAAATGCACACTGTTGTGTGTGCCGCAAGTTATGAAGCTAAGAGAGCCGGTATTGATTCAGGTATGCCTTCAGCCGAAGCCTTCAAAATTTGCCCAAATCTCGAGTTTGTGCCTGCTGAACAAAGTAAGTATATCTGGACTTCCTGCCAAATTTTCCAGCTTTTAAAGCAGTTTGGTTTTGAGGTATTGTATGCGTCCATTGATGAGTTTCAGATGGATATCCAGGATACGCCAAAACCCGAATTACTGGCTGAGGAAATACGAAAAAAGATAAACCAGGAGTTCAATATTACAGCATCCGTAGGGATCGCCAAAAACTGGCTCTTGGCCAAGCTTGGCTCAAAGCTGAATAAGCCAAACGGAGTCACGGTTCTAACTGAAGCCAATTTAGAAAGTGTTTTAGAGCGTTTCCCGGCATCCAAAATCTGCGGAGTAGGCAAAAATGCCGCAGTTTTTTTAGAGGGTTTTGGAGTTAATACTTGCCTTGATTTATACCAGAAACCAGCGCATTTTTTGGAGCAGCACTTAGGTAAATACGGCCTGAATTTATACGTATCATTGCATTCAACAGATAGCTTTGACGGCCCTGAGGAGCCGGATGAGCCCCAATCAGTAGGCCATTCATATACTTTACCAAGAGTAATTTCAAACCCCCAGTTTATTAAGGCCTGGATAAGGACTTTATCTGAGATGGTTGCTAGGCGCCTGAGGCAGGATAATTGGGAATCTTTTACTGTGCATCTATGGCTAAACGGCCCGGAAATCGGCAATTTTGGGGCTCAGAAGACTTTTCAGCAGCCTATTAATGATGGTTACGAGATCTACAAAAGATGCCTGAAAATTATGGCAAAATTCGGGGCCAAAACTCCCTTGATTAGAGCCTTTGGAGTCAGCTGCAGTAGTCTTTCTAAGAGTATCTACCAGCCTTTATTTAGAGAGCAAAAAAGAAGGGAAGACCTTTTAAAAGCCGTAGACAAGATAAATTCCCGCTATGGAGACAGCTCAATTTACCCTGCTGTAATATCTCTAGCCAAATAAAAATCGCGGTAAATCAGAGTAATTTTTATCATAAAAAGCGACAAGAAGCGTCTGTAGATGTTAATCTTGAGAAAGCGCGGTAAATCAGAGTAAGTCAAAATCAGCTTTTCCACAGCCTAAAAACGTAATTCAATAAGTCTTTTAATGACAAAGGTTTAAATGAGATTCCGCAATATGCTCAAGTTAACATAAGATATATTATATCCACTTCCCAAAGATATTCTATGCCTTGAATAACTTATTCTTTTTTTGATAAAGTTCCTTCATTTGTAACTGAGTTGGGTTTTCTTTGAAACCCTTTGTTTTTTCCTCTACCCGTAATTCTTTAAAGGCCTGTGAGAATAACCACTCATATTTCGGTTGCATTTTGCGCACACCTTTTACTATTTGACTAAAGGTATTATCTGCAATACCCATTCTTTTGGCGAAATTCCTCATAGTAAAACCAAAATAACTCTTTATATAATGACTACCGTATTTTTGAGTTAATTGCCTCAAATACTCTAATTCTCGCTGAATATCCACAGAAAGCCCATTTTTTCTTTCCATACACCTCACCTCTCAAGACGTTTTATGTCTTCTAAAAACTTCCTAACGGGAAGTTACTACGTAAGTTCCTCCTTGGATCTTGATAATTTTACCGGTAACAATACTTTCTGCGACCTTCTTACGCGCTTTCTTTAGCACTCGGCTAAATGTTTGTTGTGAAATATTCATAGACTTGCCAGCTTCTTTTTGGCTGATTCCCATAAAATCAGCCAGCCTGATGGCTTCGAATTCATCCATATTTAGGTTAGTTTCATCCGGCCTGCCCGGTTTTCCCCTGGGGCTAAATAAGTTAATCTTAGGGTCTAATCTGACTATCCTGTATTTTGTCGGCCTGCCGCGTTTAAGCATATTTAATATATTTTTACTTGCGCTTACCTAAATTTAACGCCATAGTTATTATGAGTGTATACCAATAAATAAACCGTGTCAAGTTAAATTTTGTGCGTAAAATTAAGTGGAAAATGTTACTTATAAATGCTATACTTTGACCTATGGAAATTAGACAGAAACTTGAGCTGAGAAAACTACTGGTTCCGGAGCTTAATCAGTCTCTAAAGATACTTGCTTTGCCTTTACAGGGACTGGAGACGTTGATTAGCGAAGAATTGCTGAATAATCCTTTCCTGGAAGAAATCCCGCGAAAGGCCCCTCCTCTATCGTTTAAAAGAGGCCTTAGTCAGGATGAACTTGATTTCAGGATGAGTTTAATTACAAAAAAGGTTTCTTTACAGGAAGTGTTGCTTAGGCAGTTGGGGATGTTTGTGAATACTGAGCAGGGGTTTAAAATTGGCTATGAGATTATCGGAAATATTGATGATAATGGTTATCTAAATGTTCCTTTAGAGGTAATTGCCGCGGCAATAAGCGTAACCTTGGCTGAAGTCGAAAATATCCTTAAGCTTATTCAGCAATTTGAGCCGGCAGGCGTAGCAGCTAGGACCGTATCAGAATGCCTCTTGATCCAATTAGATTTAGCCAATGAAAAAGACCCTATTTTGAGGCAAATTATTGAATTTCATTTAGATGATGTGGCAAAGAAGAACTATAATTTGATTGCTAAGAGCCTAAAAGAGCCCTTAGAAAAAATAGAGCCGTTGATTAAGAAGATATCGCGGCTTAACCCTAAACCCGGCCGCAACTATTCTCAAGAAGAAATCCAGCGTATTATTCCTGATATTGTTGTAGATGAAGAGCTTGAAATAGCCATAAATGATGAAGATATCCCTACCTTAAATGTCAATAAGGCTTACAAAGATATGCTTAAAAATAATGATCTTGCTCCCACGGCTAAAGAATATATGGCAGCAAAATTACATAATGCAGTCGCGTTATTAAGAGCTGTGTATAGAAGGAAATTTACCTTGAGAAAAATTGTTGAGATTATAGTTGAAATTCAGCAGGAGGCAATTTTAAACGACCTCTCATTCCTTAAGCCGCTGACATTTCGGGAAGTAGCGCTTA
>JAZDFW010000082.1:0-4026 GCA_043807505.1 Candidatus Omnitrophota bacterium
CAGACAATACACTCTTTTTTCAGATTTCCTCCTCGTTTAATCCAAAAGGATAATATTCGCAGAAGACGTAACAGCGAAATCATTCAAAAACTCGATACAGTAATCGTTGATGAAGTTTCTATGGTGCGTGCGGACCTTATGGACGGGATTGACTATGCGCTTAAGATTAATCGTGATGAGATGGAGTTGCCATTCGGTGGAGTCCAAATGGTATTTTTTGGAGATTTATTTCAGCTTCCCCCTGTGGTAGAGAAGGAAGCGCGAGATATTTTGGATCAGCGATACGATAGTCCATATTTTTTTAACGCAAAGGTTTTTCATAAACTGAAACTGCGGTATGTAGAATTGAATAAAAATTACCGCCAATCAGATGCCCAATTTATTAATTTATTGAATAAGATCCGGGATAAGACTCAAGGGGATGATGACCTTGATTTACTAAATGAGAGAGTGCGAAAAATAATCCCGGGAGATTCTGATCATTCTGTTATTTTGACGACTACTAATAACCGCGCCAATGCGGTAAATGAAGAAAAATTAGCCGGTCTACTTGACAAAGAATATAGATATGAAGCGTCTATTACCGGTAAGTTTGAAGAATCTGTTTATCCAACGGAGTATTGCTTGAGGCTTAGGAAAGGGGCGCAGGTTATTTTAATAAGAAATGACCTTGATAAAAGATGGGTAAATGGCACTATCGCTCAGATTGCGGCGCTATCTCCAGACACTATAAAAGTTTCTATAAATGGGGGTATTCACGAGGTATCAAAATCAAACTGGGAAAAGATTGAATACGAATACAACCGAGCCGAAGACAAAATTGAAGAAAAGATAATCGGCACCTTTGAACAATATCCGATAAAACTCGCTTGGGCAATTACCATTCACAAGAGCCAGGGCCAGACTTTTGACAATATTGTTATAGATTTAGGAGCTGGCGCTTTTACTCATGGTCAGGTATACGTTGGCCTTAGTCGTTGCACAACGCTTGGAGGTATTATCTTAAAAAGGCCGGTAATTGCCAGCGACATTATTTTTGATGAAAGAGTTTATGAGTTTAGAAACAGATTTCTGAATTTAATATGAGAATAAAGGAAAGGACGCAGCGATAAAATAATTGTGTCTGAGAATAGATTGCGATATACTATTGGGTGCGTATTTGCAAAATAAGGAAGGATATCCAAGGATTAAAAAATAAACCAATGAGTTATCCCTTTAAACAAATAGAAGAAAAATGGCAAAAGGCCTGGGAAGAGGCAAAAGTTTATAAGGCCGAATTTTCACAAGATAAGCCTAAATATTATCTTTTGGAGATGTTTCCTTATCCATCCGGAAAAATCCATATGGGGCATGTGCGTAACTATACCATCGGCGATGTGGCAGCGCGTTTTAGGATAATGCAAGGATATAATGTTTTGCATCCCATGGGGTTTGATGCCTTTGGCCAACCGGCAGAAAACGCCGCGATTAAAAATAAAACTAAACCCGATGTATGGACGCGTAAATGTATCGAAGAGATGTCCGACGAATTAAAAAAGATGGGTTTTTCTTATGATTGGGAAAGGCAAATCTCTACCTGCGACAGCAGTTATTATAAATGGAACCAGTGGATATTTTTAAAGATGTATGAGCGCGGCCTTGCTTATAGAAAAGCTGCCACAGTGAATTGGTGCCCTTCCTGTGAAACCACATTGGCAAATGAAGAAGTTGTTGAGGGAGGCTGTTGGCGTTGTCATGCAAAAGTAGAACAGAAGGATTTAGAGCAATGGTTCTTAAAAATTACCGAATACAAAGAGCGCCTGCTCGAAGATTTAAAATATTTAAAAGATTGGCCGCAGCGGGTAGGAATGATGCAAACCAATTGGATCGGTAAAAGCTATGGGGTTGAGATTTATTTCCGACTAAAAGACAATGATAAAATTATCCCGGTTTTTACAACCCGGGTTGACACAATCTTTGGCGCAAACTATGTTGTTTTAGCTCCGGAGCATCCGTTGGTTAAAGATTTGATTAAAGGAAAACCCGAAGAAAAAGCAGCTTTAAAATTTATCGAAAAAGTAGCTAAAGAAAACAAGGTCGTGCGTGCATCTAGCGATGTAAAAAAAGAGGGTGTTTTTACCGGGAGTTTTGCGGTTAATCCGGTGAATAATGAAATCATCCCGATTTGGATTGCCGATTATGTTTTAACCGAATACGGCACTGGTGCGATTATGGCAGTGCCTGCGCATGACCAGCGGGACTTTTTATTTGCCAAAGAGCACCGGCTTCCAATGCGGGTTGTGATTCAAACCAACGACCAACCCTTCGACTCCGCTCAGGGCAAGCGACCAACGGCCAATGACCAACTGACCGAGGCTTATGAGGGAGACGGAATTCAGGTTAATTCCGGGCAATTTAATGGATTAAATAACCAGGAGGCAAAAATAAAGATTGCCGAATGGATGGAGAAAGAAGGGATTGGTAAAGTTGAGACTCACTGGCGCCTGCGCGATTGGTTGATTTCCCGCCAGCGTTATTGGGGGACGCCTATCCCGATGATTTATTGCTCGAATTGCGGGATTGTACCTGTGCCTTATAAGGATTTACCGGTAGAGCTGCCAAAAGAAGCGCCTTTTACCGGTAAAGGAGGCAGCCCTTTAGGCAAGGTCAAAGAATTTGTCGAGGTTAATTGCCCTAAATGTAATACGTCAGCTCGCCGGGAAACCGATACCATGGCAACGTTTTTTGATTCCGCATGGTATTTTTTAAGGTTTTCTTCGCCTGGGTTTGAAAAAGGGCCTTTCGATAGAATAGAAGCGAAATACTGGATGCCGGTTGACCAATATATCGGCGGAATTGAACACGCGATCCTGCATTTATTATATTCGCGTTTTTTTACAAAATTCTTTAGCGACTTAGGGATGATTGACTTTAATGAACCGTTTAAAAAATTGCTAACCCAAGGTATGGTTTTAAAAGATGGCGAGGTAATGTCAAAGTCGCGCGGAAATATCGTTGATCCGGACTCGATCATTAAGCAATACGGCGCTGACACCTTAAGGCTGTTTATTTTGTTTGCCGCGCCTCCTGAAACCGAGCTGGAATGGGATGAACGCGGCATAGAAGGGTCTTTTAGGTTTTTAAACCGGGTTTGGCGTATTCAGGAAAATCTAAAAGTTAAAGCAGATCCCGCATTAATCAGGGCAATGCATAAGACAATCAAAAAAGTAACCGAAGATATCCAGGATTTTAAATTTAACACCTGCCTTGCCAGTATTATGGAATTAACCAATGTTATTTATCAAACAGGCGCTGACAAAGAAGTGTTTATGAATTTATTGATATTGCTTAGCCCCATTTCTCCGCATTTTTGCGAAGAACTTTGGGAGCTTTGCGGAAATAAAGAAAGTATCTTTAAAACATCATGGCCGAAATATGACCCCGCGTTACTTGTAGAAGATACTGTGGCGATAGTGATTCAGGTTAACGGTAAAGTTCGCTCAAAGATCGTCGTCTCTGTCGATACCGATGAGGTAAAAATTAAAGAACTCGTCTTAGCTGATGAAAAACTAAGGCCATGGATTCAGGATAAGCCCATCAAAAACTTCATTATTGTCCCCAAGAAACTGGTTAATATCGTTATTTAAGCCCCGACTATTTTTGTAAGGCCCTGCTTTATAGGATTAGCAGGCCTACACTTTCTGTGTTAGATTTTCCCTCTTTTTACGTCTATTGATAGTAGAAAGGGGATTTTTTATGTTTAATCTTACTCGCCAAGAACGACAGGTTGTTTTATTTTTGATTACAATAGCTTTAATCGGGTTAGGAATAAACTTTTGCCTAAAGAGTAATTCTAAGGCAAAGAGAATTTTCGTAATAGATATTAATTTATCAAAAATAGATCTTAATCAGGTGAGGCTCCAGGATTTGTTAGGCACCCGTTACATCAGTAAAACCCTTGCCGAAAAAATCATCGCATACCGCAATACTCGCGGCCGAATCGAAGATTTAGAAGAATTAAAGCAAATAAAAGGCATTAACTCAAAG
>JAZDFW010000083.1:0-21090 GCA_043807505.1 Candidatus Omnitrophota bacterium
AACTCGGTGTTGATTTTAAAGAAGTGGGTTCGCTGATAGTCGCCTTTACTGAGAAAGAAAGGCTCGAACTTTTACAGATTAAAAAAGATTCAGAAATGCTGGGCGTTCCGGGATTAAGAATGGTCGGCCGCGCCTGGCTTAGGAAACACGAGCCAAACCTTTCCGCTGAAGCACATGCGGCGCTTTATGCCCCCACAACGGGCATCATCAGCCCTTACAGGCTTGTCTACGGCCTTTGTGAGAATGCCGCCTCTAACGGCGTTATATTCCATTTAGGCTCAAAAATAGAAAAAATTTTTGTGAATGGAGCGCGCTTTGAAATATCAACGCCGAAAGGCCATTTCAGAACTAGATACCTCATTAATGCCGCGGGCCTTTACGCCGATGAGATATCAAAGATGGCGGGTGTCGGCGGCTTCGAGATAAAACCGCGCAAGGGGGAAGAGTTTCTCCTTGACAAGAAAAGAGAACATCTTGTTAATCATGTGCTCTATCCGCTTCCCACAGAAAAAACTAAAGGCATACTCGTTGTAAAAACGTCGGACGGAAACCCAATGATAGGCCCTACGGCGCATGACGTTGAAGACAAGGAAGACCTTTCGACTTCGGACGAAGGATTGCAGGAAGTTCTTGAGAGCGCGCGAAAAATGATTCCGACCATAAGCGAAAGCGATATCATCGCTTATTTTTCCGGCCTGAGGCCAGTGTCTGGCTACGATTTTATCATTCGGCATGAATGTGCTGTCCCGGGTTTTCTAAATGTCGCTGGTATTCAATCCCCCGGGCTTACGTCTGCTCCTGCCATAGCGCTCATGGCCTGCGATATCCTAAAAAATAACGGCCTTATCCTTAGAAAGAAAGCGTTTTTTCACAGGCATCAGCGGGAAGAAAATCATCTTTTCGCTATCCCTTTAGACAAAACAAAAAAACTTGTCAAAAAAGACGCCTCATACGGCGATATTGTCTGCAGGTGCGAGATGGTTTCCGCCAAAGAAGTAGCTGATGCTATAGACCGAGGCGCGACGACGCTTGACGGGATAAAATTCAGGACCCGCGCGCAGGCTGGCCGATGCCATGGCGGCTTTT
Source organism: Candidatus Omnitrophota bacterium (assembly GCA_043807505.1). Taxonomy (GTDB): domain Bacteria; phylum Omnitrophota; class Gorgyraeia; order Gygaellales; family Profunditerraquicolaceae; genus JAZDFW01. The sequence continues at coordinate 1,087 of JAZDFW010000083.1, forward strand.
GCACGACGAGGGTGATGAAGATTCTCGCCGAGAAGACACAGAAACCTCTTACAGAAATGACAAAAAGGGGCTCTGGTTCTGAAATCGTAAAAGGGGAAAGAGGCAATGGCTGAAAGGGAGCTGGTTATAGTTGGCGCAGGGCCCGCCGGTATGGCGGCTGCTATTTCCGCGCACGAAAACGGTGTAAGGGACATTTTGCTTCTTGAGAGGGATCAGTGTCTCGGCGGGATATTGAACCAGTGCATACATACGGGATTTGGGCTTGAGTATTTCAAAGAAATCCTGACAGGGCCTGAATATGCCGGCCGTTTTATAAAAAAGATAAAGAGTATACCTGGCATAGAAATCAGCATGAGGTCTTTTGTAGTCCATCTTACAAAGCAAAAGACGCTTACTTTCTTAAAGCCAGGGTCGATGGAAAAGGTGAAAGCAATGGCTCTCATCATGGCTACTGGATGCAGGGAGAAGACGCGCGAGATGGTGCACATCGCGGGGACGAGGCCATCCGGCGTATTTTCCGCGGGACTTGCTCAGAAACTGATAAATATAGAAGGTTTATTGCCGGGTAAAGAGATCGTGATTGTCGGTTCCGGGGATATAGGGTTGATTATGGCGCGCCGGTTGATCCTGGAAGGTGCCAAGGTTAACGCAGTGGTTGAAATAGAGGCTCAGTCGCGCGGCCTTGTCCGTAATATGGTTCAGTGCATAGAAGATTTCGCTATACCGATTTATTTTAATCATAAGATTTCAAAGATCTATGGCAAAAGCCGCGTCGAGAAAGTTGATATTGTCCGGGTGGACGGGAATTTCAAAGAAATTCCGGGCACGAAATTTGAAATAAAATGCGATACGATCCTGATCTCCGTAGGTCTTATCCCCGAGAACGAACTTATAGAAATGGCGGGTGTTATTATTGATAAAAAAACAAACACTCCTGTATCAAAAGAATTAAACAAAACATCTATTCCCGGAATTTTTGCCTGCGGTAATTCTTTTAAGGTATATGACATCGTTGATTCTGTTACGCGCGACAGCCTGATTGCCGGAAAGCTCGCGGCAGAATATCTTAAGGGGCTTTAAATGATAAAGAAAATGATATGCATAGAGTGTCCTGTTGGATGCGTCTTAGAAGTCGATATGGATTCAAAGCCAATTAGGATAACCGGCAACGAATGCCCCAAAGGTGAAAATTACGCCATATCCGAAATCGAGAATCCACAGAGGATATTGACTTCTTCGGTCTTAACACAAGGGCTGGCCTTAAAAATGATTCCAATAAAAACAGATAAGCCTATACCTAAAAAGGATTTATTGAAGGCTATGGAAGTGATTAAAAAGATCAGATTGAGAAAAACCGTTGCCGTAGGCGATATCGTAATGAAGGATCTCTTAGGTTTGGGAGTTAACCTTGTTGCAACGAGGGAGACGTTGTAGACGCTGTACGTAACTCTTTTAAAATAAGGCAGATACAAGAATAATCTTTTACATGTTGGTATTTAGAGGTGACGAGTTAAAAAGAAAATCAGAGAATTAAGAATTCTTTGGAAGGAAGGGCTGGATGAAAGAGTGGAAAAAGTTTCTTTATATCATAGCGGCGTTTTTGGCATGTTTTTATTTGCCAATAGAAAGTATGCGTTTTAACAATGCAATCTTTGAGGCTCTTGCCCTCGTTAAGTGGTACGCCAGGGAGCATGTACTTTTATGCCTTGTTCCGGCTTTCTTTATTGCCGGAGCCATATCTGTTTTTGTGAGTCAGGCGTCAGTCATGAAATATTTCGGAGCAAAGGCAAATAAATTTCTCTCATATAGCGTGGCATCTGTATCTGGGACGATCCTTGCCGTATGCTCATGTACTGTTTTACCTCTATTTTCAGGGATCTATAAACGGGGCGCTGGTCTTGGGCCTGCGATTGCCTTCTTATATTCAGGGCCTGCCATAAACGTTTTGGCAATCATTCTAACGGCGCGGATTCTTGGCTGGCAATTAGGGTTGGCAAGAGCAATTGGCGCAGTAATATTTAGCGTAGTTATTGGTTTATTAATGCACCTTATATTTTTGAAAGAAGAAAGGGCGCGTCAGGTAAGCGGTGATTTCAACGTAGGTGAAGTTAAAGAAACCCGTTCTTTAAGTAAGACAATTCTTTATTTCGCTTCTATGATCGCGTTTCTTGTTTTTGCTAATTGGGGCAAACCGCTTGAAGGCGATCATGGAACCTGGTCAATAATTTATCAGTACAAGTGGTGGATTGCAGGATTTTCTCTTGCTGGTTTAGTTGTTATGCTCTTTAAATGGTTCAAAAAGAATGAATTAAAAGAATGGACTGGCGCGACATGGGGTTTTGCTTTACAAATCTTACCGTTATTACTGGGAGGAGTATTTGTTTCAGGATTCTTATTGGGCAGAGTCGGGCATGAAGGGGTTATTCCTTCAAGATTTGTTGCCATGCTGGTGGGAGGCAATTCGCTGTGGGCGAATTTCTTTTCGTCAATTGTGGCGGCATTCATGTATTTTGCCACGCTTACCGAGGTGCCAATCTTGCAAGGGCTCATTGGTTCAGGTATGGGTAAGGGGCCTGCATTAGCGCTTCTTTTAGCTGGCCCTGCGTTAAGCCTGCCAAGCATGCTTGTTATCCGCAGTGTCATCGGCACAAAAAAGACTATTATTTATGCGAGCTTAGTGGTAATTATGGCAACTATTACGGGAATGGTTTTTGGTATTATTGTTAAATAAAATTGACCTGTTATAAGGAGAAAAAAATTATGAAAATTGAAATTTTAGGTATGGGTTGCCCGAAATGTAAACAGCTTACGGCTAATGCGGAAGCGGCGGTTAAAGAATTGAACATTCAAGCAGAAATCGGCAAGGTAACAGATATCGATAAGATTACCGAATATGGTGTAATGATGACGCCTGCGTTTGCGGTGGACGGTATGGTGGTTTCGGCAGGTAAAGTATTAAGCAAAGATGAAATTAAGAAACTTATATCGAAATAGGAGGTAAGGTTGAAGAGATTATGTTTTTTTCTTCTGGCGGTTGCTGTACTAAGCAACATCGGCATAATTTTTTTACCGCCAGCTCAAGCAACAGAGGACGCCAAAGGCACGCATGTTGTCGCTTACTATTTTCACGGTACGTTTCGCTGCTACACCTGCCACAAGATGGAGCAGTATTCAAAGGAAGTAATTGAAACAAATTTTAAAGATGCGCTTGTTTCGGGCAAGCTGGAATTTAAGGCAGTGAATGTGGAAGAACGGGGGAATGAGCATTTTGCGCAAGATTATCAGCTTTACACAAAGTCCCTTATATTGTCCTTAGTTAAAGACGGGAAAGAGATAAAGTCAAAAAATCTCACCAAGATTTGGGAATATGTCAGTAATAAACAGAAATTCTTCGACTATGTCAGCGAAGAAGTAAATAATTTCTTAAAAGAAGCACAATGACAGATATTTTGATTGCTTTTGGCTCGGCATTGTGGCTGGGTATATTGACCTCGATAAGCCCATGCCCTTTGGCCAGTAATGTGGCTGCTATTTCTTTTTTGTCTAAGAAGATAACTCATCCGTTTTTTGTTTTTCTCTCCGGCATCGCCTATGTCATTGGCAGAATGGCTACCTATGCGGCATTGGGGTTTATTCTTATTAATTCTATTTTGAGTATTCCTCAGCTGGCGCAATTCCTGCAAAAATATATGTCCAGAGCCTTAGGGCCTATTCTAATTGTTGTAGGATTAATTTTACTCAATATAATTAAGATAAATTTACCGGGATTATCATTTTCTCAAAAGCATCAAAATAAACTTGTTGAAGCAGGTGCCCCAGGGGCATTCTTATTAGGAGCGATATTTGCTCTCGCGTTTTGTCCGGTTTCCGCTGCTCTTTTCTTTGGCAGCCTTATTCCACTTGCGTTTCAGTCTAAGTTTGGGGTAATGCTGCCCTTTATTTACGGAATCGGCACAGGGTTACCGGTTCTTGTATTTGTTGTTGCCATTGCTTTGGGCGTGACTTCTTTGAGTCATTGGTTTAACAAAATCACACAGCTTGAATACTATACTCGTAAGATTACCGGAGCCATATTTATCATTGTGGGCCTCTACTATATAGGTATATATATTTTGAGACTATTTTAAATCTTAGAATTTTAGACCTACGGTTCAGCGTCTACGGTTAGAAATGGCCGAAGCGCTAGGTGTTTAAAGATAACGAAAGAAAGGATAAGGATATGGAGAAAGTTGTCCATAAAGAAAGAAGTTTAAGTTTATTTGAGAAGTATCTAACGTTGTGGGTTTTTATATGCATTGTGTCGGGTATATTTATTGGCAAAGTTGCTCCGGGTATGGCGCAATTTCTTGACGGTCTTTCAATTTATGTTAGTGGTGCTCCGGTTGTTTCTATCCCGATAGCCATTTGCCTGTTTTTCATGATGTATCCGATTATGGTTAAAATTGATTTTGCGGAAGTGATAAAAGCGGGAAAATCCCCCAAACCGGTATGGTTGACACTTTTTGTGAATTGGGGAATAAAGCCGTTTACCATGTATGCTATAGCTTACTTTTTTTTGGGAATTGTGTTTAAAGGGCTCATAGGAGCAGAGGTGGTTGATTTTGTTAAGCTTCCTCCCGGAGCAGACTGGATTCTGGGCTCTATACACGGCGCGGGAACGGTGGTTATGCGCGAAGGTTTAAAGATGCTTCAAGTGCCGCTTTGGCGTAGTTATTTTGCCGGGTGTATTCTGCTTGGCATTGCCCCTTGTACCGCTATGGTTCTGGTATGGGGATTCCTTGCGAAAGGCAATGATGGGCATACGCTTGTTATGGTTGCCATTAATTCGCTGACTATGCTTTTGCTTTATGGAGTTCTTGGAGGATTTCTTCTAGGGATTGGGAGAATGCCGGTTCCATGGCAGGCGTTATTGTTATCAATCGTTATCTATGTGGCATTGCCTCTTGTGGCGGGATACTTTTCGCGAAAGTGGATTGTATCATTGAAAGGCATAGAGTGGTTTAATGAGAAGTTCCTGCATGTGTTGTCACCCGTTTCAATCATCGCGCTACTATTTACTCTTGTGCTTTTGTTCTCGTTTAAAGGAGAAATTATACTTGCGCAGCCGTTAACGATTTTATGGATAGCAATACCGCTTTTTATCCAAACGTGTTTAATTTTCGGGATCACTTACTGGATGGCAAAGAAGTTGAAGTTAAAATACGAGGATGCGGCTCCATCGGCAATGGTTGGCGCAAGTAATCACTTCGAAGTTGCTATTGCTACAGCGACTATGCTTTTTGGGATTTCATCGGGAGCGGCGCTGGCGACGGTTGTCGGCGTCCTGATTGAAGTGCCGGTTATGTTGATGTTAGTGAAATTTTGTTTACGGACACAGAATTGGTTTAGGCGTGAAAACACTTAAGAAAAACTCCCCATGACCGTTTCTCTCTAACTCGCTGTCTCAACGAGCATTCCGTATGAACTGTCCTTCGTTATTTCAAGATATTCAGTTAGAAATTACTTTATTTTAGTGGAAGCAATTGTAAATAGATTAGTTACGTACAGCGTCTATGGTTCCGGCTTCATGAAGGTTGGTCATTTTTAGTTGACAAGTATTGTTTATTATAGTATACTTTGGTAGTAGAAGGTATACAAAAGGGCAGCCTTATGATTATATTTGATACTTCGACCCTGATATTATTGGCGAAGATAGAGATATTAAAAGTAATAACACAAACGCGGGAGATATTGATCTCTAAGGAAGTTGAGGCGGAAGCGACTTGCCGGCCGGAATTTCTTGACGCCAAAATTATTATAGAGCTTATTAAAACGAGGAAGATTAAAGTAACAAGAGTAAAAAATCCTGTTTTATTAAAGAGATTCCAAGATGACTTTGCTATTGCCGAAGGAGAGGCTTCGGTATTGTTATTGGCGCGCCAGAAACAGGCAATATTGGCAACTGATGACGGCCAAACCATTAAGGCTTGTAAGGTTTTGGGGGTTAAGTTTGTTACGGCCATACATTTTTTATTGAGTGTATATTATAAAAGAAAAATTACCAGAGAACTTGCGTTAGTAAAACTAGAGCGCCTGAAAAACTTGGGCCGGTATAACGCCAGGATAATCTCTGATGCGGTAAAGAGGATAGAGGGGAGGCGAAAAGAATGAATGTTTTAAGTATACGGCTGGGAGAAGAAGAGTTGCGGCAGATAAGGGTATTGGCAAAAGAAGAGCATGCGGATCAGTCCCATGCGGCGCGCGAGTTAATCAGGGAAGGATGGAAATTTCATTTACTTTGTATGTACAGGGAAGGGAGTCTTTCTTTAAGCTCTTTAGCTAAGGAATTAAAAATGCCCCTGAGTTCGGCAATAGATTTCTTGGGCAAGCTGGGAATTCCGGCTCCGTTGGAGTATGAGGATTATTTACAGGGGCTGGATTTAGTTAAGATGATTTAAGTACTCTTTTTATTTAACGCGTTGATGCGGTCAAATATTTCCTGCGTGGTTTTATCCAGCAATGATTCTTCGATTTTTTCCTGATGGACAGACTCAAAAGAAAAAGGCTTACCGATAGTTACATTTATGGTAAATTGGGGTTTAAGTTTAAATGAATCCGGAGGAAGAACTTGATCCGTTCCTTTGATAAATACCGGAATAATTGTTGCGCCTGTAGATAATGCAATTGCCGCCGCGCCCCGGCTTTTTTTATTTGCAGATATATTATTTTTATTACCACACCACCTTGCCGCGCCTTCAGGGAAAATAACAACCCATTTATTTTCCTTTATTGCTTTTCTGGTTTTTTCCACTGTGCCATTTACTACGATAACCCGGTTTACCCAGTAGAACCATTTAAGAAACCATATCCTGTAATTTGCCTTAGAGATAACCCATCTTATATTGATCGCGTTCCGAATGAACGCTATTCCTACAACAAACACATCTAAGTAGCTGGAATGGTTAGCGATAATTAAGGCCCCGGATACCCCAGCAGGAATATTTTCTTCACCGAAAACTCTTATCTTAAATTGCAGTTCCAGTATAATTTTAGTGAAGCCGATGATGCGTTTGCGTATCAAATCAGTCAATATTTGCATGACAAATATTATATCAGCTAATCTAAATCAGCGCAATAAATAAATAAATAAAGTTTGACTTTATTTTTGGGTATTGTTATAATAAATTTACAGTTTTATCAAATACACCTTAACCCGATGTTAAATATGGAGTTACAAAATAACTAATAATAAGCCTAAACAGGCAAGCATCACAAAAGAAAGAAGAAAGGCAGAGCGCCTGGCTATTCCTTTAAAGGTAAAATACAAAATAAAAGGAACAGCCGGCCGCCAAAAAAATGCCCCTTGGGAAGATATCAGTGGTTTGGGCATAAGGTTTTGTTTGAATAAGCCTTTATCATTGAAGGAAGAGTTAGAAATTGCTCTTTATGTCTTGGGTGACCCTAAGCCTATTGAAGTAATAGGCAGGGTGGCCTGGTGCAAGGAATTTGATAAGGGTGAATTTAAGGCAGGGATAGAATTTATCAAGATAAAGGACCATTTCCGTTTTACGGAATTAATCTGCAGGTCAATGTTAGAATTATCATCAGGGAAAATATAGAGTTATTTAATGTGGAACAGGGGTGAATAATGTTGAATATGAATGTAAGGATTGCAGGTAAATTTAAAGAGAAAAGAAGGGCCCAGCGCTTGAATATTCCTTTACGTTTTCAATATAAGCTCTTGCCCCACAAAAGAATTTTAGAGAGCGCGTTCTCCCGCGACATAAGCGGAGGAGGCATTAGTTTTCATTCAAGTGAAGCCTTAAAAAAGGGCGAGAGGCTTAAAATCCTCCTGCATTTTCCTGAAGAGGCAAAGCCGGTTACTGCTTATAGCCAAGTAGTCTGGTGCAAGAAAGTATCTCAAGAAAAAGCTTATAATATCGGGATACAGCATGTAAAGATCCTGCCGGTTGATAAGGAAAGATTCGTCTTTCTATTCTGTGAAATGATGATTAATTACTCGCTGGGGACAAATTAAGAAGTGGATAAAAGATAGATGGCTGAAAATAAAAAAATTATTTACCGCGTCGCCAGGTCAAGAAGAGAGATAGAAAAGGCTTTTTCTTTAGTCTATAAGGAATATGCCTCCCGCGGCTATATCCCTAAGCACTATAAGAGTAATTTAAGGATCTCGCTTTATAATGCTGTTCCTTCTACTATTACTTTTGTTGCTGTCGAAGGAAAAAAGGTAGTTGCGACCGTTACGCTTATTCCAGACTCTCCTTTAGGGATACCTATGGATAAAATTTATAAAGATGAAGTAGATGGTTTAAGAAAAAGAGGGTTTAAGGTTGCGGAAGTATCCCAGCTTTCCATAGATAGCAAGTTATTCCCCAAGAGTTGGTTTTCAATGTTTAATTTCGGCAAACTGATATTTGTTTTTAAATTATTTAAGGCAGTCTTAGATTACGCCCTTTATGTGGCTAAGTTAGACGAATTGTGCATTGCCGTAAATCCCGCTCACCAGTATCTTTATAAATTTTTATTCTTTGAAGATTTAGGGAAGTTAAAATATTATGGTTCGGTAAATAAAGCGCCGGCTATTGCCAAACACTTGAATATAAATATAGATATGCTAGGGTCTAAGGTAAAGAGACAAAGAATAGGGCTTTATAAAATATTTCTAGGCGGGCAGACTGACCTTAAATTTTTTAAGAATAAATTTACTTTTAAGCCTTTAGATTTGAAATATTTCTTTATACAAAAATCCGATTGTTTCCAGAAAGCATCCCGGCAGCAGCTAGCATATATTAAAAGCTGTTATCCTCTTAAAAATTATGGAAATTCATTTTATTGAAGCTGAAAGGGATAAAGATAAATCTCCAACTAGCGATTGGTTTGAAGAAACAACCGGCGCATTCCTTTGCCCCTCCTTAGGCCTGCTTACGATTGCTTCACTCACTCCTGATTATATCCGGGTAAAAATAATTGACGAGAAAATAGACCGCGTGGATGTTGATAATGTGCCGGATGCGGTAGCCATTTCTTTTAAAACCATGTCATCATTAAGGGCGTACGCGCTGGCTGATGCCTTTCGGCAGAAAAAGGCCAAGGTTATTTTGGGCGGATTGCATGCCTCCCTTTTGCCTGAGGAAGCAAAACTTCATTGCGATAGCGTTGTGGTGGGGGAAGCGGAAGAGATTTGGCCAATGGTGCTTAATGACTTAAAATCCGAATCTCTGCGGCCTTTTTACCATATGCCGCGCCTGACGGACCTCTCAACGCTGCCAACGCCTAAGTTTGGATTGCTTAATACCACCCGTTACCTTTGTCATGCGATTCAGGCCTCCCGCGGTTGCTCGCTTGATTGCGATTTCTGTCCGACCAGAGAAATGTTTGGCGGAGTTTTCCGCCTTAAGCCGATAGCGCGCGTAGTGAATGAAATAAAAACCGCGCTTGCCTTTGAAAAAAAGTTCATTTTTTTTACGGATGATATCTTTTGCGCGGGAGACGAACGCTGCACGCTGGAATTGTTAAAGGAAATAAAGAAACTTAAGATAGAATTTTTTATTGTTTCGGATTTCTTGGTACTTACCAAAAAGATTGTGATTGCCCTTGCGCAGAGCGGCTGCCGTTACCTGGGCCTTAACCTGCCGGGGACCTGCAGCCCTGAAGAACTAAAGGCCATCAAAATGATACAGATGCTCGGTATTGATGTCTGGGGTTATTTTATGTTTGGGTTTAAGTTCCACGAAAAAGACGTATTCAAGAAGGCTTATGATTTTACGCAGAAAACCAAAATGAAGCACGTTTCTTTCACGGTAATGGCGCCGTATCCTAATACTATAGCGGGAAAAAAATTAGACAGCCAGGGGCGTATTTTAAGCAAGGATTGGTTGCTTTATGACCAGGCGCATATTGTGTTTAAGCCTGAGAAGATGAGTTCTGATGAACTCGAAGAAGGTTTTCGTTGGATAAAGGGGCAATTAGGCAGCTTATCCTGTTTTAATCTGGAGGCAGAAAGGAGACCGCCTTGGAAGATATTTACAAGCAAATGTTTGGCAGGAATATCGGCAATGTTACCGAGCAAGAGCAGGAAAAACTCGCCAAAACAACAGTAGCGGTTGCCGGCGCCGGCGGAACAGGCGGCGCTGCTTTGTTTAATCTCGCGCGCATGGGAATCGGGCACTTTAAGATCGCCGATCCGGAAAGCTATGCCTATACTGACCTTAACCGTCAGCAAGGTTCAACATTCGCAGCGGTTGGCACTTTGAAGGTTGAGGCAATCACGCAGGCGCTTAAGGCAATAAATCCATCTGTGCAGGTAACAGTATATCCTGAAGGCCTTCAAGAGCACAATGTAGAAAACTTTTTAGACGAAGTTTCTATAGTTGTTGACGGGCTTGACTTTTTTTGTCTTGCTGTCAGAAAAAAGCTTTTTGACGCGGCGCGAACACGTGGGCTGTATATTCTTAGCTGTCCGATTTTCGGTTTTGGCACGGCCTTGGCAGTTTTTTCGCCGCAAGGGCCTTCGTTTGATCGGGTTTTTGGCAAGGTCCCCGAAAAAATTGACGCGGCGTACGCGATTAATTTCGGCCGGACATTTTTTCCGGTTTTTCCCCGCTATATTGACCTGGGGGCATATATTGAGGCAATGAGAAAAGGGCGCCCGATTCCCAGCTTCGCGACAAGCTGTTCTCTATCCGGAGCAGTTACCGCATCAGAAGCACTTTTTATTCTGCTTAATAAGAGAAAGCCTGTTTGTTTCCCCTTGATCAGGCACTATGATTTGTTTGATGCTAAAATTAAAATAACAGACAGCCGCAAGAAAAAATTTAACTATTTCCAGAAACTTATTTTTAAAATAATTATAAGCGGGAATAAAAAATTAAGCGGCTATAAGGATTTTATAGATAAGCTTTAAAATAAATCGCTAATCAATAGGAGGGATGTAGGAATGTCCACGAAAAGCTTGCTCATAAGTTTCAACGATTGCCCCTCAAGTGTAGATTCTCTGATGCCTGACAATGGGTTAGCCAATTTAGCAGGCAGTCTTATCAGTAAAGGACATAAGACTTATATTTATGATTATTCTACCTTTGAAACAGTCAGGGATTATCGGCCGAAACATATAAGGCAGAAATTGAAAAAGGCGTTTTTAAGGTATAAAATAGAAACAGCCATTTTTAGAAAAATGAGCAGGGCCGTATACAATGATTTCAGGGATATCGAAGAGAAAATCCAGATCTGCCGGGAAAAAAAGATAGAATCAGTCATCAAAGAATTAGGGGCTAAAGTTAAAGAAGAGGAGTTAGATTTTTTAGGTTTTAAATTATGGAGTGGAGAAGGTTTTATAGGTTCAACTAAGATAGCAAAAGGATTAAGAAAAGATTTTCCAAAATTAAAGATATTTGCAGGAGGCCCGAATGTTGAAGTTTTTGGAGAGCATATATTCGCTTATACCGATGCCTTTGATGTTTTATGTCAGGGAGAAGGGGAAGAAACTATTCTTCAGTTGGGAGAATATGTCGAAGGCAAAAGAGAATTAAAGGACATCAGTAATATTATTTATAAAGAAGACGGCAAAATAATTTCAACCCCCATTGAACGTATAGAGGAATTAGATTCTCTTGCTGAACCCGTATATGATGAATCAATCTATCCGGCAATGAAGGATAACCAAAAGATTAAAATTATCATGTTAGAAGAAAGCAGGGGCTGTCCGTACGGTTGTAACTTCTGTATCCATAAAATCAAGAGCGGGAACCAGTGGAGAGTGCGCAATGTCGATAGCATTATAGAGTCAATAAAAAAAATATCAAACAGAGTTGGCACTAAGGCCTTTCGTTTTTCCGGTTCCAATACCCCTTATTTTTTAAGGAAGCAGCTTGCAGAAGGTTTGATAGCTACAGGCACAAAAATAAAATATATATGCTTTGCCGATACCCGCCAACCGGAAAAAGAGGATTACGTGCTCCTGAAGAAGTCCGGGTGCGTTTCTTTATTTTTCGGTGTAGAGTCGGCAGACCCCTATCTTTTAAAGCAGATTATGAATAAAAAAACAGATCCCGAATGGATTAGAGAGAGCTTAATCCAAGCAAAAGAGGCAGGCATTCTTACAGCTGCAAGCATAATTGTTCCCTGCCCGGGAGAATCCAAGGAATCGGTTAAAAAAACCATTGATCTATTGGTTGAGACGAGGCCGGATGGCGTGAGCGTCTGTCCCGGAGCTTGTTACCCTAAGACTCAATGGTTTCTGGAAAGTAAGAAATTCGGTTTTGAGCTTCCCGAGGATGTAGAGAGAAAGATGATGACCTATACTATTAAATTCACTATGCCGCCTGCTTTAATGGAACCTTTTCCTTTTAAGATGGATGGAAAAGATTTCTACACAATGATAAATGAAGTAATTCAAGTTTCCGAAGCGCTGGAAAAAAAAGGTATTACCACCAACTTGAATGATTCATTGCTTTTAATAGCCGAGGTGTTAAGAATGAGACCGAGGCAAGTAAAACAATTCAATCAGAGAAGCATGATTCTGGGTGAATGCGAGAAACTTAAAGTTAAGATCTCCTGCTTTAATTCCGCTGTTAAAGCCTACCAATAAAACAAAACTTATCTAAATTTAGGTTTAAATGTTATAAGAATCCAAGGAGTTATCAGGAGGTCGCAGCAAAGTGCGACAAGCGTGGTGAGGGCGCAAAGAAAGCCAAAAAGAGCAGTAAGATGGAATTGAGAGGAGGTTAATATAAGATAGGTTGCAATCATAACGAAAGAGCTATACATCATTGTTTCTCCTAATAAAGAGTAGGTATGATACATATTTTGTGTATAATCGGGGTATCTTGACTGTTCTATCTTAAATCGGTTAAAAAAATGGGTAGTATCATCCATTGCCAGACCTATGGCAATGCCGGAGGTTAAGGCTGTCCCTACGTTAAGCGTAATTCCAGTCCAGCCCATAAACCCGAAAGTAAAAATAATCGGGATAATGTTTGGTATCATCGCTAGTGTTCCAATAGCCAGTGAGCGAAAATAAATAACCGTACATAACCAAAGCGTAAAAACAACAAAAATTAAATCATTTTTCTGTCCTCTTGCTATCGAATCAACCATATTCGAATAGATAACAGGATATGAGGTTATTTTTATATCGAGGCCGGGGCTCATATTTGTTGCGGTAAATTCTTTTATTTTTTTTGTTAAGGCAATAATGGCTGTTGAATTATGCTCGGAAGTGCGGCAACGAATACGCGCCAGCCGGTAGTAAAAATCAACAAAGTCTTTTTCTATATCGTTACGCCGCGGAGACATCGAGTACATTAGCAGATATTGCGCAACAGCCTCTTTGGTTTCCGGGAGCCTATAATAAGATTCGTCGTTATTGTACATCGCTCTGTTCATATCTTTTAAAAAATCTACTATTGACATGGCTTTATCTATTTTTTTCTGCTCTCGGAGGAAATTAACTAATTTTTCAATCTCTTTGAGCGTAGCGGGCTCCTTTATTTTACCTTCCTGATGAGTGTCTACCGTTATTTCTATATTAGATACCCCTGCGAGATTTTTTTCAATAAAGGTTGTGGATTTGTAAACTTCGCTGTTTTTATGAAAGAAAGTTAAATGATCCGTCTCCACGTGCATCCTTAAAATTCCCAATACGCAGATAAATATTAAAAGCGGGATTCCTGCCCAAAACCACTTTTTTCTTTTGTCGATAAATCTTGATAGGGCAGAGATTAATTTTGCGGCATTGATTTTAAAGCGGGGTTCTTTTTCTAAATCCGCGGGAATTTTTAACAATATATGGAAACTAGGGATAAATACTATAGAGATAATAAATGCCAAGGCAGCGGTTATGCTTCCTAAGATCCCAAAATCAATAATGGGTTTTATGGTATTTACCATCAATGACCCAAAGCCAATTACCGTGGTGAAGCTTGAAAAAAAGCAGGGCATAAATATAATTACTAAAGCTTCTTGGAATGCCCGGCGTTTATCGGCGATAATGCGTAATCGGTCATAATAGATATTATGAATATAATAAATATTTTCCAGGGCGATACAAAAAACAAGGGGGATTATTCCGATAGTGACGTTATTAAAAGTTTTTCCCATAAGCGAAATACTCCCTATAGACCAGATAAGGGACAAGGTAATAACAACAAGGGAAGCAAGGACATCCCGCCAGCGCCCAATAGTTAATATCATTAGAATAACCATGATCAGATAAATAGGAATGATAAAAACGAAGAAATCCCTTTGCATATATTCTCCGAGTGAATAATTAATAATGGCATCGCCGGCAAGGTATAACTTATAGTTTGTTCTTTTAGCTTCGTCTTTAAGCAGGTGTTTTATCGCATTGACAACCTCTTTTGTGTGTTGCTTTTTAGGGTCATTCTTAATATCTACCAGGAGGGAACCAAAGCAGCCGTCGCTAGAAACGAGGTCTTTTATGTAGAGATAATTAGTGGTGGCGTGCCTTTTGATGATTTCGCTTTCTTTTTTGGTTTCGGGCATTCTTTCCACCAGCGCTTTAACTTCAAACATTTCCGGTGTCGTAGTTGTCAGATTGGTAGTCGTTAAGCTCTTGACGCACCTAACATATTCAATTGCCTCGATTTTTTCACTCAACTGTTTTATAAACTCTAAATCTTTCTTCGAAAATAAATCTCTTGCCTTGAAGCCAATAACTATAGTCTCATCAGTTTCAAAGAGATCTTTTATTTTGTTATAGTAGGCCAGATCAGGGTCATTCTTTATCACAAATGCCGAAAGGGAGGTGTCGAATTTTAGTTGCAGCATGGCGTAGGCGAATATTAATGTTACGATAAGAAGCAGAAATAGATTAAGATAGGGGCGTTTTACTATTATTCGGGAAAGAAATTTTGTGATCGGCATTTTTTATTCTTGAGGATAATCTTTGATAAATCTAAATTGATAACCTTCTTTCAGGGATGGCGGAAGACTGTCTTTTATGTCTTCATATTTTTTTATTTTCTCCTCAATTATTTGTTCGATTACATTCCTTAAATATAGAGGCATAGCACGGGTAAGGATAAATATCCGGTAAAGATAATCAATGAATGAGATATATTTTCTCATGCTGATATAGTTCAAGAGAGATATACTCCTGAACCATAACCTAAGATACTCAAAGTAAAAGCGCAATTTTGGCAGAGTTGTCTTATAAACCATATACTCTAGATTATAAAACCCGTAATTAAATACGCTTAGCTCTTTCCTCTCCTTGGCCTCCTTAAAAAGTATAGTGCCGGGCGTCGGAGTAAGAGGAATAAAATATGGCTGAGAGATATGGTGTTTTTTTATAAAACGCCAAACCTCATTAAAATCTTTAGGCATAAAATGCGGAAAAATAATGAAATGAGCGAAGCACTTAATTTTTAAATTATTGAGGATTTCTATGGCCTTAACATTATTCCCTAAAGACGTTTCTTTATTTAGCTGATTTAGCGCCTCATCTGTAACAACCTCAAAACCGACAACCAGGTCAGAGAGTCCAAGCTTTTTCCAGCGTTCGAAAACTTCCGGATGCTCTACGATTGTATCTGTCCTGGCATAGGCGCCATATTGTTTTTTTACTCCCCTTTTTTCTAGTGCTTCGCACATTGCTAAGGCATGCCTATAGTCATGGAATGTATTATCATCGGCAATATAAATATAGCGCTGCGGTAAAGAAGCGATATCATCCGCAACCTCTTCGGCCTCCCTAACTCTGTAAGTTCCCCTGGCAGTAAACCAAAGGGAACAGAAGCTGCAGCGGTGAGGGCAGCCATGAGTAGTCACGGTGATTCCGCCGTGGAAATGCCTTTTGTATTTGGCGGCGAGGGCTCTGTTTAGCTTCGGCCAGCTAAAAGCCCCGGATTTTATCGGCCTTTCTTCCGTGAAAACAAACTGCCCGTCTTTACGGATAGCCAGGCCTTTTATGTTGTTAAAATTTTTTCCTTCGCCGACGGCCGAGACAACTTCCGGAAAGGTTTCCTCTCCCGGGCCGATACAGATAAGGTCAAAGCAAGGAAAGTTAAAGTCATCAGGCAAGAGGGTGGGGTGTTGCCCTCCGATAATAGTAATTGCCGAAGGCACAATCTTTTTGGCTATTTCCAACATTCTTCTCGTCGTAAATATTTCACCTGATGTATGTATTCTGCACGCAATTAAGTCTGGTTTGAACGATTTAAGTTTATTTACCCAGGCACGCTCTGTTTCATAGCGCCGGTCAAATATTTCAACTTCCGCAATATCCTCTACCAGCGTACCCAACAGAATTAAAAGGAAGGGCTCATAAAAAGGCAGGAAGGGAACAAAATAGCGGTGGAAATTTGGATAGGTCAATAAAACTTTAGGCTTTTTTTGCATATTTAACTCCTAAAAAGAATATTTAAGGCGGGCGAATAGCTGGTCATTCTTTTTGTATTGCCCGAAAGTTCCGTTGTCTTGGCCGTCGAATAAATAGAGCCCCGTAGTAAGATTAAAATTATCCGTGAATTTATATAAAAGAGAAGCTTCAAAAAGCAAGTCTTTTGTAGAGAGAAAATATCTTCCGGTTGTTTTAAGGACGATAGTTTCATGCCTGAGGTTCTGGGAAATTCTCCAAACTATGCTATCTTCCGATTGCTGGGTAGCAAGGTCTTTAGAATAATTAAAAATATATTGTTGCGTATATTGAAGATTGATGTATAAATCACTGGGGAGGGTATAGTCTGCGCCAATGATATAATTGAGAGCATTCTTATAAAGGATAGTGCTTGGTACTTGCGGGTCGTAACTTAAAAAAGGAGTTTTAGTGGTTAATGCTCCTTCTGTGCGCAGGCCAAACTTACCGATTACCGTTTCAAAATCGCTGCCGATTGTATGTTGACGAGGGTAAATCGAACTTACCTCTAAAAGTAAGGGGTTTATTTCAAGGGCGGGAGTTTCTGCGTAGTGGTAGGAGTAGCTTAAAGATAGATCGGAATTTTCTCCTTCGCGCTTTATTTTTGCGGCGAAGCTGCTATGTTCAACTCTTTTTGAAGGGCCATGGTCATCAAGGAATCTTAAGCCCAGAGAGCGATAGTAACGGAAAAGATAAGGTTCCCAATCATTGCCAGCTGCATCCAATCGCGTTTTCCTAAAAAAGGGCAGCCAAAATGTTTCGAGGCTATAATTTTTAAAATAGGCATCGGTTTTCACGGCGAAAACGGGAAGTTTTCTTTTGGCGCGCTCCACTTCATTAAAAAACTCGCTTAAGTCCTCGGGCGAAAATACATCTGTGGGATTGACTTCGTCAGATTTTCCCCAGCGCATCAGTTGTTGCCCGACCCGTAAGTTAAGTTTATCCCCGTAATAATCAAGATATATTTCCCAGGGCTCAAACCGCGATTCCTTTCGTTTAAAGCCGTCGGCGCTATTATCAAAATAAAAGACTCTTCCGTCTAAGGAGGCCATACCGTGCAGTTCTTTTGAGAAGTTAAATTCCTTCGATATTCTAAGATTATCGCGCAGTTCATAACGATAATAATAGTCATTGTTCCTGCGAAAGTGATAATAATTCCTTGTTTCCATGTATCCGTGCAATCCAAAATATTTTTCATCAAGGCCTAACCGTGACCAGAATTTTTTATTGGATTCTATAGGCTTAGCTTTATTTTTTTGAGAAAGCCGCGTTAGAATTACTTCCATGACTACTTCTTTTATTGCTATTCCTTGTTCGTTTTTATTGACAGGCCGGCTTTCTTGCGCAAAGGCAAAGGTAGAGAGAATAAAAAATAAAATAATAAATATTACCAGGCTAGACTTTAATTGACAGATCATTTATAAATATTCTTCTAATTCGCGCTTTACCTTGGCAGTTTATGCTGATTTCCACGCCTATAATCATGTCTAAACTATTTTTTTTGCGCCACAGCTCCTTTACGGCCTGAGCCGTTTTATCGCTTAATCTCAACAATTCTATATTATAGCGCACATAAAATGTATTATTCAATTTGGAATTGCATTTACCCCAGATGGAAACCAGATTTTTTTGCATAGGCGCTTTTCTATAAGCACGGACAGCGCGCCAGTATTTACCCTCTTTTTCTAAGGCTACATAAATATCGTTATTATGCCAGCCTGCTTGGATATCTTCCGGATGGGCATCTCGGAGTAAGGAAAAAGGTATTTTGGAGATTTCATAATCTAAGGCAATAATTTTTCCCCTCATGGCAACAGAAGGGTCAATATCTGTTTTAATTAGAACTATGGCAACTGGCTTTATTTCAAACCAGTAATAAATTGCCCCGGTAAGGGCCAAGGCAATAAAAATTATCCCTAAAATAAAACATGCCTTTTTTTTCAGCATAAATAAGTCATAAGCATTTAAGGCACAATAAGATTGACATTTTTGATTTTCTAAATTATTATATTCTTACGGAAGGTGGATGTCAAATGAAAACTTTTAAGATATATTTATGCCTGATAGGAATTACGGCCCTTACCATTAACTTTGGGAAACAACCGGGCTTTGCCGAAGAAAAAGAATTTAGCGACGGCCTTTCCGGGCATACAATAGCTCAAAATTCGAATGAACGATACGTTGCGCACGATGAAGCCACTGAGCTATGGATGCTATTGATAAATAGCCGCGGTGAAATACGCACGCGTAGATTTTTGCGTTTAAGGAAGAATTTCTCCGGCCATAAACGGGTCTTGCTTAAATTCATTTCTCCCGAAGATATCCGTGATACGGGGTTTTTGAACGAAGAGAAGCCAAAGGAAAAATACGATACGCAGTTTTTATACCTGCCGGCTGTGAAAAAATTACGCCGTATCAGCGCGGCTAATAAAGAGCAGAGATGGGTAGGCTCGGATTTCTTTTATGAAGAAATTCAGGAGATAAAATTTGACGATTGGAATTACCGGCGTTTAGATGATGACTTTTTTGATAATTATCCCTGCTATGTTGTGGAATGGCTGCCCAAGCCAGATACGGAAACTGTGTATGGAAAAGAGATTTACTGGTACCGTAAAGAAGGGTATTTACCTGTGAGGGTAGATTACTATGATAAAAAAGGTAAACTCTGGAAGAGAGCAACCTTTTATGATTTAAGATACAACCAGGGAGTTTGGGTGGCATGGATAATAAAGATGGAAGATTTTGAAGCCAGCCACAGGACGGAAATGTATAGGCGGTGGATATTTTTTGATACCCAGATACCTGATGATTATTTTATGACCAGGACTATTGAAAGAAATATCGCAAGCTATGCCTATCCTCCTGGCCTCTGGGAGATAATAAATAGCCCAAGTGAATACGACAATAAGATAAAAGCCCCCTAAGATGGCTAACTCGATTCTAATAGTATATTTTACAGCTATTGGTTTTCTAGCCATCTACGGGTTACATCGGTATGCCTTGATTTACCTATTATTAAGGCACCGCAAAGAAAACTCCGTGGTGAGATCATCTTTTGATATTCTACCCAAAGTAACCGTTCAGCTTCCGATTTATAATGAGCCGTATGTAGTTAAGAGGTTGTTACAGGCAGCCTTAAAGATAGATTATCCAAAGGAATTATTGCAGGTTCAAGTCCTTGATGACTCCGATGATTTGACCGGCGATATTGTTAAAGAATTAGTTTTTGCGGCAAGAAGTCAAGGTTTTAATATTGAACATATTACCAGAAGCAAAAGAAGCGGCTTTAAGGCCGGAGCCTTAGCCGCCGGCCTTAAAAAGGCAAGCGGAGATTTTATTGCTATCTTTGATGCGGATTTTGTCCCGCTTCCTGAATTTTTAAAAGAGGCCTTGCCGTATTTTTCCCAGGCAAAAATCGGGATGGTACAGGCTGCCTGGACGCATCTGAATCGCAACAGCTCTTTGTTGACTAAAATACAAGCCATGTTCATAGAAAGCCATTTTGCAATAGATCAGGCGGTGCGTTTTAAATCCGGGAGGTTTTTTAATTTTAATGGCACTGCTGGAATATGGAGAAAGCAATGTATTATAGAAAGCGGAGGTTGGCATACAGATACCTTAGCCGAAGA
>JAZDFW010000084.1:0-14427 GCA_043807505.1 Candidatus Omnitrophota bacterium
GCATTATTGAAGCTCTAAAGGATTAAATTTATAATAGGCAAAAATAGTATATGCTGTGCCTGAAACCGAACCGGTAGATTTTCCTTTGGGGGTCATCCAGCCGTGCCCGGTATCAACAAAATCTTCTGTTGCATAAGGCAGGCAGCTTTCGCCCTGGCCCGAAGGCGAAGGGCTGGAAATTACCATATTACCTAAACAATTCAGGTAATCATCCGCCTTAAATTCATAAGTGCGCGCCTTAGCAATCATCCCTTTTTTATAATAATACTCCGCCATTATCTTAAATGATAAAACCATCTGTGCTGTCCATTCCGAAGACACAACCCCGCCGCGGGAAACATGCCTTTGCGGAGCAAAATCAAACCCTTTTACCTTAACGGTTTTGCCTTCGGGCCGCGTAAAGTCCACTTCTACTGAACAATTCTTCTCGGCAAATTCGAGAATGCTATCCGGATTCATGCCTAATTCTTCCAACTGCTGCGGCCCAATAGCCGCGATAGACCAAGCATAAGTATCCGTAGCGATAGTAGAATCCCCCTTGCCGCGATTTATCGGAATATCAAATTTATTGTAAGTATTGGCAGTTAACCAACTCAAAACTTTATCCCTTGCTTTTAAATACTGTTCTTTTTGAGTAACTAAATAAAGCATATTAAAAAATGCATAGGCATCAAGATTATGCTCTGTAGCATACCAGCGGACATCCGGGCCGCCGCGGACTCCGCCATCTATGTCCTGGGCTTGCAAATTAATGATTCCCTGAGCAATCTCTTCGGCTAATTTTAAATAGCTGCGGTCAAGGCTAGTTTTGGTATAATGCACAATCGCAATACCCAGCCAAATATTTGGCCCGCTGTGTACGATAAATTCCGCGGGCTTGCCGTCGCCTGCATAATAGGCGTTGATAAATTGCCCTTTTACTTTTTCGGCTTTTGTTTGGAAAAAATCTAAAATCTTTTTTGCGCGCCCAAAATCGGAAAAGTTAGCATAGGCCATAAGCACTAAAGCCTGATCATAGGTAAACGCCCAATCTGCGATATCATTATCCCCTTCAAAACTCATCACCAGGCCCGTGCGCGGATTCTGATGCACCTTTAACCATTGATACATTTTATCAAGATTTGCTTTCTCTAAAGCTGCTTTCTTTTGCTTCAGGCGCAACAACCCTTCTGTTGCCGTATTTTCTTTATTTTGTAAAAACGCCAGGTTTTTCTGAACCGTTGTTTTATCCTGGGTAATTTTAGCGACTAACTCGTTTAATTCTTTTATACGCTGAGAACTTTTTTCTTCCAGGGCTTGGGCTGATTCTTTAAATTTTAGCTTTTCTTCGCCAAGGTTCTTCAATTGTATAGATAGTGCCTGAATTTTTATCCCTAAATCTTCTTTGTCTTTACTTATTTGTTTAATCTGCCGCTTAGCGGTATTTGATTCCTGGACAACCGCAACTAATTGCTCGACAAGCGCTTTATTGCCTTTGGTCAATTTTATGTTTAGGTAGCTTCCCATTGCAAAAAAAATGATTAATATAATAATTATGGAAAGCGCTGCCGGCGCGAAATACTTTTTGGTTAAGGCTAAACGCATTAGCTGATTATTTTGCCCAGGGCTAATGTTTTCGTAATTTAAACCAATGAGATATTTATCCGGATGAGCACCTGCCTCTTTAATCCAACTTGGGGCCGCCGTAATATTCATAGGCGAGTTACTTAAGAGCAAATCAACTGCCAAAGAAAATTTGACAGCCTTACTCTTGATTGCTTGAACTAATTCTGGTTTTAGATTGTTAACCTCAAGGCAAAGGCCGCCACGACCGATATTATTAGTAAAACCCTGCTGCCAATCCGTTAAGAAACATTTAGCGCCTAGGCTTGAGAGTTTAAATTGCACAGGGAATACCGAGTTAATCCTTATGTACTTCCTGCGTTCCTCTGCGGGCAAGTCTTTTTCTTGCATTATTTGGCCTTTTCTAAGATTATCCGTTGTTTAATTTTTCTGGCTAATCCTTCAAAAAAAGTTTTAAAGTCAGCATATTCTTCTTCTTTTATCAATGCCTTTTTTAATTCTGTCTTCTGCTTAAAATAAATCTTATTGCCTCGATGGGAATATTCCGCGCTAAAGCTTAACCAAGGGCTATCTTCATCAATACTCTTTGGTATATATTTTACAATAAAATTATCGCCAATTGCAATCTCAAATATTGCCTCTTTGGTATCAAGGCACTCAAAATCAATCGGATATTTGCGCTTCTCTTGGGCAATAAGCGAATTATCCAAGCTTGCCAACTGCGGCATTATTCTCATAGCGCCGGCATTGGTAAAATATTCCGGCCCGCTAAATGAATAGTTTAAAGCTACCGGCAAATTCAGATTATCGAGGTTTTTTATATTAGAAGTAATTAGTTTTGCGCCAATGGAAATATCCTGAATTTTTTCACGCAGCTTTTCCCTGATTAGCTCCGGAGGCGTATATACTAACCAGTATCTTTGCGCTTGGTCATAAATGCCGCCTGTAGAAACAGTCCTTTGGCAGGAAATAGTTTCATCTTGATTAATCTTTATGTCTAGGCCCTGGCTTAACAAATTATGATTTGCTTGATACAAGGGTGTTTCTTGTATCTTAAAGGTATTCTCTTTAAACAGCAAAACTTGTCTTTGCTGGTCTGAAGGAGGCAAATCATCAAACGAGCAAGTTTCTGCGGTAGGATCCATAAAAATAATTTTGTCTTTTAAAACAACCGAGGCAATTACATGATTAAAAAGCATTGTAGGAAAATCTGGATTAAGATTATAATATTCTTTGGTAGAAATAAGCACCGGATACGCAGAAAAACCTGCTTCTTTTAACATAGTCACCAATAATATTGCCTGGTCTTTACAATCGCCGTATTTATTCTTAAATATATCCGCTGCATTATGCGGCTCGTAACCGGCTTGGCCGTATTCTACGGCAACATAGCGGATTTTTTGCGCAGAGAAATTATAAATTGCCCGGATTTTCCCCTCATCGATAGTTTCATCTTTGATCAACTCTTTAACCTTATCTTTAATTGCGCTGTCTGCTCTTATTTTGTCGCGCGCTAAATCCCACCACCAGCTATAGATATCCTGCCAACTGTTAAAGGTTGAAATAATCATTGTCGGATTGACTTCAACAAGCTTGGGCATATTTGCCTCTGGAATAATCTGAGGGATATTATTAAATTCCCAACTATAAATTACCTGGTCAAGTAATTTATTGATCTTTGGTTTTAAATCAGCGCCGAAGTTATTGTATTTCTCATTAAGGATTTTTAGTTGTATCGGCTTTTGTTTATGTATGCTCAATTCAAACTTAGCGGCAACTACCGGCTCAGATGCCTGTATAGGATATGCCAAGACAAAATCCTTCTTGTTAATCAGCTGATTGCGAAAGATCTTAACCTTGTATTCGATGACTGCGCCTTCGGCAATCTCAGGAAATGATATGATAAAAACCCGAGCATTACTATAAAGCGGGAAATTCAGATATTTGGATACATCGCGGATATGGCGGGAGCCGACATCAACAACAGTGCCATCTGGTTTTATCGTCCTGGCAAATTCTAATTCTACCCTCTCGTAAGTGGAATCATAATCTATGTGGCTCTCGGAGAAATTTTCTTTTCCTCTGCTATTAAGAATTTTCACTAAATAATGCATCTGGGAAATCTGTGTGTTCTCTGGAGTGACTTTAATTTTTTCATCAGATAATAAGATTAAGGCGCCTGCCTGAGGAAATTCTTTCAAAGTTGGGCTTGCGCTAATAATTTTACTTATCTCGGGGCTTAACTCTTGTATCTTTGATGAATTGGCCTGTTTTTCAATTAAATCTATTCGTGCAAGAGCCAGGGGTAAAAACTCTTTGCTTTTGATTTTATGATAAATGCTCAATGCCTGATCAAATAAGTTCAATTTTTCGGCAGTTAAACCGTAGTAATACCGGCCTAGATCACTCAAAAGATTATTTCTACTAAATATATCCCTTGCATCGACAAAATTGCCCGCCCGATAATAAGAAATAGCCAGATATTCCCTGGCATCATCAACTTTAGATTTTCTTAATTCCTCAATTGCCTGCATAAAATCACCGTGCTCATAATAAAGTTTTCCAAGTTGAAAATGTAATTTATCTAAATCCTCCCCCTGGGTAATTAAATCACGGTAGATTTTTATTGCCTGTTGATAATATCCTTGAGATTGTTTAACTGACTCTTGCGCTTTGTTTAAATTAAGGTTATCTCTGCAGCCCAGTAAAGTGAAAATCAAAACAATAAAAGTTAAATGCAGTTTTGACTTATTAATGATATTTATAATATGCATTACAAGCTCCTTCTTGAGAAACCATACAAGGGCCAAAGGCATGTTCAGGTGTACAGGATTTTCTAAACAGGCTGCACTCATCAGGATTGATGAGGCCTTTGAGTACTTCAAAGCAACGGCACTTCTTTTGTTTGCTGCTTATTGTATATCGCCTCCTTCCAACAGGAAATACATTTTCTGCATCAAAATTGCCAAATTCATCTCGAATCTTTAAGCCGCTTCCGCCAATTACCCCCAAGGCTCGCCATTGTGCAGGTGCTTTTTTAAAAACTTTAAGCATCAACTTCTGCGCGGCTATGTTCCCGCAGCTATTAACGCCGCGGATATACTGATTTTCTACATGGGGATTCTTCTTTACAATCTGCTGCAATAATAAATAAAGGCCTTCCATAATATCAACCGGTTCAAATCCAGCCACACAACAACCGATTTTGTATTTTTTTGGGATAAATTCATACGGTTTTGTTCCAATGATACTTGAAACATGCCCCGGGCATAAGAATCCTTCAATCTTTAATCTTGGGTCCTGCACCAGAAAATCCATGGCAGCAGGAATCGTCTTTAAAGCGGTAGAAAAGAACAGATTTTTTAAATTTGATTTCTTTGCCAAGATGATGCTCAAAGCAATAGCCGGAGCTGTAGTCTCAAAACCTACTGCCAAAAATACAGTTTTTTGCTCAGGGTAGTCTTTGGCGATTTTTATTGCATCCAACGGAGAATAAACAACAGCTATATTGGCTCCTTGCGACCTGGCCTCTTCAAGTGTAGAATTATTTCCCGGCACGCGTAACATATCGCCAAAAGTTACAATAGTCGTGTCTTTTCTTTTTGATAGATCTATCGCTGTATCTATATAATCCTGTGAGCTAACGCAAACCGGGCAACCAGGCCCTGAAATTAGTTTCAAGTTCAAAGGAAGCAGCTTATTAAGACAAAAACGATGGAAATTCTGCGTATGCGTTCCACAAACCTCCATCAGCCTAATTTCTCCTGCCGGCATTATCTGGTTTATTTTGCCTGCGAGTTTTTTCACCAGTTTTATATTACGAAATTCATCAATGTATTTCATCAAATAACCTCAATGTTTCTTTTGCCCGCTTAGGGCTTAACTTTTGAATCGCAAAACCTGCATGCACCAGGCAATAATCGCCCTGCTTTAATCCCGGCAACATCTGGATATTAATCTGGCGCAGAAGGCCTCCTGCCTCTACTTCGGCAAAATCTCCCTCAAGCTTTTTTACCTTCATGGGAACTGCTAAACACATATTTTACCTTTTTAGCTTTGAAGCTATCACTGCCTGCCCCAAAGAAACACTAGAATCATTGCAGAACAAAATTTTATGCGTGAATACATAAAACCCTTGCTTATATAATAAATCCGAACTTAAGCTAAGTAAAAGTTTATTTTGAAAAACCCCGCCGGAAAGAACCACATTTTTTATTCCTGTTTCTTTTCTTAGAAGCAAACACACCTTCTTAACTATTTCAGCAACAGTCAGATGAAAAGAATAGGCAATTTTTTCTTTTTTTTCTTTTGATTTTAAATCAGTAACAATTTGCTTAAATATATTTGCAGGATCTATAATAAATCCTTCTTTGGTTTTAATTATTTTAAAAGGGTAACCCCTGGCAGGTACCTGTGAGGAGATTAAATAACGCTGAGCTAATTTTTCCAATTCTATGGCCAGTTGCGCCTCAAATCTAACCTTATATTTTGCTAAAACCAGGCTCCCCACTGCGTCAAAAAGCCTACCCATGCTGCTGGCTTGCGGTGAATTAAAATTAGTTAGATACATTTTTTTTAAAACTTGCCACTCATCTTTTTTTATTCCTTTAGTAAAAGCAATATCCAAATTTAAAAATTCCTCTCCATAAGACTCGGAAAGCCAAAATGCCGCAAGCCTCCAAGGCTCAAGAATCGCCTTGTTTGCTCCTAATAAAGGTAATTCTTTTAGATGCGCTTTTCTTTTAAAATTTTTATAATCACAAATAAGAAATTCCCCGCCCCAGATTAATTCATCAGTACCTAATCCTGTGCCGTCAAATGCTACTCCAATTACTTTTTGGTTCTGCAAGGCATTTTCCGCCATACAGGCAGCAATATGCGCGTGGTGATGCTGCACAGCTGATAGCTGATAGCTGATAGCTGACAGCTGTAAAGCGTATTTTGTTGATTGATATTCAGGATGTAAATCATAAGCTATAACTGAAGGTTTGGCTTTAAGAAAATATTCCACTGCTTTTTTAAAACTTAAAAAATCGCGCGGGTTGCTTAAATCCGCATGCACAGGGCTAAGCAGCGCAAAGGAACCTTTTGCCAAACAAACGGTATTCTTGACTTGAGTTCCTAAACTAAGGGTTGGCTTTCTAACCTCAAAAGGAAGCTTTATTTTTTTAATTTGCATGTAAAAGATGGTTATATTTTTGCATAAAAAATCGGGTTAATTTAAAATTAGCCTTGCCGATCTTTTTTCTCTCAACTTTTTTTAAAGGCATAACTCCCATCAGAGAGTTCGTCAAAAAAGCCTCATCTGCCTGATATAGCTCCTGCAGGCTAAATTTACATTGATTTACTTTTATCTTTGATTTTTTCGCTAAATCAAGTACGGCTTGGCGGGTTATCCCGGCAAGGCAGCCGCATTCTAAAGCAGGGGTAAAGAGTGTGTTGTTTTTGGCGAAAAATATATTGCTTCTTGTGCCTTCGGTAATGTTGCCTTGCTTATTTAAAATTATTGCCTCATCAAAACCAATTGCTTTAGCCTGATTAAAGGCGCGCTCATAAAGAGAGCGGTTTGTAGCCTTAATTTGTGCCAAAAAAATGTCGCGCTGCCTAAATTGAGAAATAGCCGCAGAAAACCCTTTTGTGTATTTCTTAAGTAGATACGGCTGGTATTTTTTGACGATAATAATGACATCGGTTTTGTTTACAGCACCTAATAGGATCAGTTTTACATAAGCATCTTTGAATTTATTAATTCTGATTGTCCTTGTAATCATTCCCTTTATTTTTTGCAGAGAGTAAGGAAATTTCATACCAATTAGTTCCGCTGATTTCTCGAGCCTCTTAAGATGCTGATGAAAATAAACAATTCTTCCATGATACGAACGCATCGTCTCAAATATACTCAATTCATATATTTTTTTCATCTAGTCCCTAATGCTTTGAAGATGGCCTTGGCTTTAACCAAGGTTTCTTGATATTCCTCCTGGGGATCAGAATCCGTAACAATTCCACCTCCAACACCAAAATAAAGATCATTATCCTTCTTTAAAATAGTGCGGATTAAAATATTAAAATCCATATCCCCGGAAAAGCTCAAATACCCCAAGACGCCGGTATAAATTGAACGCCTATCTGGTTCCAGTTCTTCAATAATCTCCATTGCGCGAATTTTCGGGCAACCCGTGATTGAGCCGCCGGGAAAACAGGCGCGCAACAAATCAATTCTATCCTTATCCTTATAAAGTTTACCTTCGATTGTTGAAGTCGCCTGATAAACTGTTTTATAGGCCTCTAGCTCTCTTAACTTAGTTACTTTAACCGAATCATAATTGCACACTTTGCCCAAATCATTACGTTCTAAATCAGTAACCATCATCAATTCTGCTTTATCTTTAGGGCTATCTAAGAGCTCTTTTTTCAAAAAAACATCTTGTTTTTTGTTTTTGCTGCGCGGCCGCGTACCTTTCATTGGCCGGGTAACTACTCTATTATTCCTTAAGCTTAAAAATCTTTCCGGGGAAGAACTTAAAATTTCCGACTCCCCTGCATTAAAATAGGCATTAAAACATGCTTTGCTTAAGCTTCTTAGCCGCTGATAAATCTGGATCCCGCTTAAATTCGTTTCTGCATGAAACCTCTGAGAGAGATTTACCTGATAAATATCGCCACAACGAATATATTCTTTGGCTTTTTTTATTGCGCGAATGTATCCTTCTTTACTAAAGTTTGATTCAATTGTTTTGTGCCCAAAAGAAAAGGGATTGTGATTATTTTCGGCCTCTTTAGAAATAGACTCACAAATTAAATTATATATTTTCTTTAAATTTGTTTCGGCAAGGGAATTCTCCAGGGAAGATTTTCTTTCCGGAAATCCGCTTGCGCAAATATAAATACGAGACGCCAAATGATCTATTATAACCACGGTATTATAAAAACCGAACGCCGCGTCCGGCAATCCTAATTCTTGCTTGGGCCTCGTCCTTATTTTTTTCTCCAGTATTAACCCCAAATCATAAGTTAAATACCCTACAGCTCCTCCTAAAAAAGGAGGGCTATTTTTAGGAGCAGATATTTTATATTTTTCGAGATGTTCCCTTAATATACTGAATGGATCTTTAGCCTTAATTTTTAAAGTCAAAAATGGATCTACCCCTAAAAATGAATATCTGCCCATTCCGGAAAAATTAAGGCAGGAGTCCAGAAAGAAACAGTGTGAATTTCTGCTTAAAGCAGTAAATATCTTATCCGCGGTAACTTTTAATTTATATGATTTCAAGATGTAATATGCCATCTATCCTAAATGTGCGCTCATCATTTCTTAGGGAACAAAATCCTACCAGGTAACTGTTGCCATTCTCTTGTTTAATCTCTTTGGGAAAAACTTCTCGCTGGGTAACCTCTGCTCCTGAACTAGAAAGGTATTTTATTTTTAGTTTTACCCCCAAATCAATTGCCTCCTGAATCTGAGCGATCCTCTCATTATTTATGTTGTTTAAAAAAAACTGATCAACGCTAAAAAGACGGAGAAAATTTTTAAAATCTACAATGCCTTTTAGCTTCAACATCTCTTTAAATTTATAAAATACTTTTAAAGTCAATTCAACGTCGGAGAAAGCACGATGTTTCTGTTCGGTTATTATCCCTAATTTTTCCGAAACAAACCAGAGCGCATAACGTTCTGAACCCGGCATAAGGCGCTTTGCCATCTTCAGTATATCAACGGCTAAAACATCTTTGGGTAATTCAATTGCGCTTAACTTTAACTCATTATTCAAAAATTTAAGATCAAATCCGATATTGTACGAACAAAGGCAGCTACCGCGGATAAAATCTAAGAACTTGGGTAAAACTATTTCACTATCCGGGGCGCTTTCTAGCACTTCTTGAGTAATATGGTTTACCTGAAAAGCTGCCGGAGAAACTTCACGGTGCGGATTAACCAAGGTGTCAAAAGTAGCAATAATCTTTTCAGCCTTAAACCTCATGGCAGCAACTTCGACAATCCTATCCCCTGTTTCAGGTTCTAAGCCGGTAGTTTCTGTGTCGAATATAGTAAACTCAACTTCATCAATATTTCTGTCCATTTTTCCTTTTAACAATATACGCCGGCTCAAGCTTAACCGGATGATAAGAAAGTTTTACCTGTTTTAAATTCTCCAAGCCTGAATCATCCATAATATTGATATACTTATAATCCGGAAGCTGGCGGCAAAATTCACGAAAGATAAATTGGGCTAAGCCTTTTACCGACAAATCAGCAATCTCATACAAAACACAAAATATATCCGGATTCAATTCATACCCAAAACTAAAAGCCGCAAGCCTGCCATCAATTTTTATAATTTTCCCAATCACATTCAAATCTTTACAATTATCCAGCAGGGTTTCCAGACACACCCTGCCATCTTCAAGCATAGCTTGATATAATTTATCTTCCGTCTTAGCTTTACGCTGGCCCTGCCAAAAATCATACAAAGCCAAACAGCCTTTTTTATATCCGGCTGAATAAGGCAAAACCTCAAATTTATTATTTTTAGTAAAATAATTATAACAGGCGCGCTTGGATTTAAACTTATCCCCTCTTAAATCAACTAAATCTACCCTCGCGCAAATATAATCACAGGACTTAACATTGCATTTATACCCCCAAGCCTTAAATAAAGCAACATCTTTCTCCTCTGTATTTTCCACGCGCGAAATATCCTTATTGCGGTTATAGCCATCCATTATGCTAAAGGCTTCATTCACGGCCTTAATGCTTACCTGCCTGCCCAGCGGCGCCAAATACAGAAAACAGCCGATTTTATCCTTCAAAAAAACGCATAAATTATCGTCTATAATCTGCCAAAGGATCTCGTAAAACCTATTCCAGATAAAAATATTCTCAAATGCGTAAACCGACAATTCATGCCTGGTCAAACGCAAAAAATCATTAACTAAATTCTTATCTTTCAGGCTTAATGGATTTAATTTCATTTTTATAAAGATTGTCTAAAGGGCTCTCCGGGGCATTGTTCATATCTCTTAACACATGCGTATAAATCATGGTGGTTTCAATATTCTTATGCCCAAGCAATTCCTGTATTTCCCTGATATTAATCCCGTTCATAAGAAGATGCGTGGCAAAACTATGGCGTAAAGTATGCACGCTGCCATGTTTAACAATCCCTGCTTTTATAAGCGCGTTCTTTACCAATTTCTGTATAGTGCTTGGATTAATATGGTGGCGCCGCACCTTGCCGCTGCGCGGATCAACCGAAAGATTAGATGCCGGAAAAATATACTGCCATCTCCATTCTTTCGCGGCATTTGGATATTTATGCTCTAAAGCCTCTGGCAAATACACTTCTCCATACCCTGCTTCAATGTCCTTTTGGTGTAAATATTTCACACCCTCAAGATGAATACGCAATTTTTCTTTTACAAGCTCAGGCAAAATTGTAGTCCTGTCTTTATCTTCCTTACCGGCGCGCACAAAAATTAAATTTGCGTCAAAATCAATATCCTGCACCCTTATCCTTGCCAGCTCCATCAAACGTAAACCCGAACCATACAATAACTGCACAATCAATAAATCTCTGCCTTCCAGCCGCTCGAACAAAATCTGAATTTCCTTAGGCGAAAAAACCACCGGTAATTTCGGACCTCTTTTAGCGCGCACGGTCTTATTTAAATCTTTAAGCTCAATTTTCAAAACCTCCCTGAATAAAAACAGCAAAGCATTAAACGCCTGATTTTGCGTAGAAGACGACACTCTCCTCTCAACTGCCAGATGAGTTAAATAGCCGCAGACATCCTCTTTATCCAACCTGCCATTTATAACATCTTTATCTTTTATCTTTGCCGCGTATTCAAAAAACCGCCTTGCCCAATCAATATATGAACGTTCTGTCGCATAAGAATAGTGCTTAATTCTAATCGCGCCGCGCAATTTATCGATTATTTGATCATAGCCGTATCTGCCCGCACCGCCTGCTAAAAATTGAGCAGTATATATATCCACTGCTTTGCGCGCCTGCTCAACCTGCCAATCAGATATTTGAGAATCCAAACGCAACCGTTCAAGAAATTTTTCCACTCGCGACTCAATCGGGGTTTCTTTATTTAATTCCAAAAAGGACAAAAACTTACCTGCCCAATAACCATAAAAAGGAATGTTTTTCTCAGGCACAACTCTTGAAGAGCGCAGAAAACCCTGAAACCTTAATAATACATTCCGATACATAATATTTTTATTCCCCCATCGCACAATCTTCCAGATTATATTGAATACCTATTTTTTGATATTATAGATGAATTATGGAACAAATCAATAATATTATTTGACAGCGGCTAAAAGGGAACGTATAATTTGTTTAATATTTTAAGTAAATACTTATTCAGTATAATAATTGTTAGGAGAAAATATGAAAACAAAAGTAGAATTTAGATCGGCAAAATTCCCTGCTTACGAAAACGAACAAGACGAAATTAATCCAGGCCGCTGGGGTAAGCGTATTGCTGAATATCTTTCTTCCAAGCTTCGCGAAAAAGATATTACTGTGGGAAACATTTATCTCGAAGACTGGGGTTGGGCAATCCCCATCGAAGGGCAACCGGTTAAGATGTGGATTGGTTGCGGTAACTATGAAGAATATCCTGATGGATTCCTATGCTTTATTGAACCAAGCAAACCAATTATCAAAAAGTTATTCAAAAAAATAGATATTACCGAAAATATCGCACGCATCTCGAAAGCAATCGAACAAATTATTAATGCGGATACAGAAATAAATAGTATTAAATGGTGGGATGAAGACGAAAAATAATCTCCTAACCAAACAATCCAGCTGACCTTATTCCGCGCCTTCGGCGCTCCATAAGGCAGCTGATTTCTATGTTATACGGAATAAAAAATTTAACTATAAATTTATGATCCCCTATTTACTGATTTCCATATTTATAATTATAATAATTTACATCATGCTATTTCCTGGTAGAAATAGATGGCTAAAATACACAAAATTAGCAGAGTCTAAGACTGATGAAATAATTTTGCATGAGGAAGACAACGTAAAAGTGATAGACGATGTAACGGGGGAGCTTCTTGCCAGCGAAATGGGGGGCAGTTCAGGTAGGACAACAGTGAAAGCAACTGTTAAAATTACCAATCAAAGAATACTTCATTTTCAAAATAATGTTCCTATAGGGATAGTTAATTATGTCGTCAAAGAAGCTGATTTTAAAACAGGATGGCTGTATTTTTATAGAGGATTTTTCCTAAATATCAACAAAAAAGATATATCTTTCGGTAGAGATAACAAAGGAAATGAATATCTTGAAATCGTTTCCATTAGAAAAAATGGCCGATTCTTCAAGAAAAATATAAAACGACGCTATTTTTTCAGAAACATGAATCCAGTTAAAGAAATTTTTGCATGAAAAATAAAAAACAATGCATAAAAAACGTATAACAAATCACTCCACCCGATTTTGCCTTCGGCAAAACGGGTGAGTTCAGGCGTTATAAGCAAAAATTAATTATGAAAAAGGTAACAATAATCAGTGAACCAAAAGGCGATGTTTATTCTAGTCTACTTAAGTTTGCTCTTACCAACTGTGCTTCTTTCTCTCTTGTATGGCGGGACCAATTAGATTTCAATGATTCTGCAAAAAATATTGAAGAGGATCTCAAGCCTTACCTGATCAAAGAAGAATATACCAGCAAATGGCCCGGAACAGAAATATTCGGGTCAAAAGCAAAAGTCAGATATTACAAAATTAATCCGGAAACAATAAAAATTCTTGAGAAAATCTCTTCTCTCTATAGTTGGTTTTGTCCTGATCGCCCGGAAGATTTAGCAATTTACCTAAAGAGTGGCGAATGTTGGTTAGGTTCAATTACACATGAAAAAGACGCATACATATACATAGATAAAATTTCTTTAGAAAAAGTTAAAAAAGCAATACCAAAATTGGAAATAAAATAATACTTATAACAACTCAATCGAGCGGATTTTTTCAGTGGCTAAAGCCGCTTCAAAAACCGCTCATTTCGGACGTTATATGCCATGAAAAACTCTGAGCTACAAAACATTTTCTTAGAAGAATTGCAAAAGCAGCTAGGCGACTGGAAATTTGTTAAAAATGAACGTCACTTTA
Organism: Candidatus Omnitrophota bacterium; assembly: GCA_043807505.1. GTDB lineage: Bacteria > Omnitrophota > Gorgyraeia > Gygaellales > Profunditerraquicolaceae > JAZDFW01. The sequence continues at coordinate 13,702 of JAZDFW010000084.1, forward strand.
AAAAGGCTGACGGTCAGATGATTTGGATTTTTCACATAAGTTGTATCAACCATACAAATGACTTTGATAGTATTGGCGATGTAGCTGTAGAGTATAAAAAGGGTAAGGAAAGGCTATGTATCATTGGAGCTGAGCTTGGTAATATCGAAGGTGTAGGGCAAAAACGTTTTCCTGTCGGTGACGCCAGACAAGCCAGTTCCTCTGCAATCGCACTATACAATTATTTTCAATTAATCGGTTTGCCGTTTTTGCAAAGGTTTAGCAATCCCAATGAAGTTGTCAGCACATTGAAGAAGGGTGGCAAAGAGGCAATCTTGATAAGCCCTTTACTTAATCAACATCAAGAACAAATTAATGCGCTGAGCCAGCATTACGGTATTAGCATATAACAAGTCGTTACAGCGGACGTGAAGGCTGCGGTTTTTTTGCTAAGCTTTTGGGGCTGGGCGGGGTAAAATAGTAAAGTCACCTGGGTTCAGCTAAGCCCTTCACACCGCTGAACTCTGACGTTATAGAAAAAATAAAATATGACTGAAGAAAATAAACCCAAATCAAAAAAACTTCCCAATACATTAATTACCATAGCAATTGCTGCAATTGTTGTTATTTGCCTGCTTATCAACTTTTTTTATACAAGAGTTACAAATGCTACCCACAAACAGGCATTGTTCATGATCGTTACTGAATTGTCAGTCGATGATTCAAGGCTAAAATTCAATGAAACAT
>JAZDFW010000085.1:0-4940 GCA_043807505.1 Candidatus Omnitrophota bacterium
GAATTTATACTTGTTAAAAGCTCTCGACAAGAGACAGTGCTTGTGATAAAATGCTTTTTCTTAGGAAAGGAATAAAACATGCGGGAGTATTTGAGGTTACTAAAATTCGGCAAGCCATATTTAGGTAAGTTTTTCCTGGCTACTATATGTATGGGGTTTTCTGCGGTTTTTGATGGGGTGCAGCTTGCCATGATTGTGCCTGTGGCGGACAAGGTCTTAAGCAACAAAAGAATCATTATTCCTGCCAAATTGCCGTTATTTTTAGCCAATTTTGTAGAGAGTATTAATAATACCGCGCCTGCGGTACTTTTGAATTATATCGCCCTAGGCGTTATTTTATTATTCTTTTTTAAGGGTATTTTTGGCTTTCTGCAGAGTTATTTTATGTCGGATATCGGACAATTGGTAGTAAGGGATATTCGGGACAGCCTGTATATTAAGCTTCAGTCATTATCCTTGGATTATTTTACGCATAAACGCGGCGGAGAACTGATGTCGAGGATTACCAATGACGTAAAGCTGGTAGAAAACGCTGTGTCCTATGGCTCAACGGATTTAGTATACCAGACTTTACAGGTTATAATATTTTTATGCCTGACTTTTTTTATTTATTTTAAATTAGCGCTGATTTCCTTTATTTTAGTGCCATTTATAGCTTTTCCTATAATTAATGTCGGAAAGGTATTAAGAAAATTATCCAAAAGGTCTCAGGAGAAAATGGCGGATATTAATTCTCTGCTTTATGAGACTATTATTGGCACTAGGATCGTTAAGGCCTTTAACATGGAAGATTATGAGATTAAGAAATTTAATCAGGTAAATCACGATTATTATAAGATTTCCATGAAATCCATAAAGCGCCTCTTGTTTGTCGGCCCGACTACGGAATTCTTAGGCTGTATTGCCGGAATCGTTGTTTTCTTCTGGGGGGGCAAGGAGGTAATTGCCGGAAAATTATCTTTTGGTGTGTTCGGCTTATTTTTGGGCTCTTTATTATCATTAATCAGGCCGTTTAAAAAATTAAGCCAGGTACATTCCTTGAATGAGCAAGCAGTGGCTGCCAGCAATCGTATTCATGAAGTATTGGATACTTTACCCAGCGTTAAAGAATCAACAAAAGCAACAGAAATGGCTGGTTTTAATAAAAGCATAATTTTTGAAAATGTATGGTTTAATTACGGCGAAAATGAAGTTTTAAAGCAAGTCAATTTAGAAGCAAAAAAGGGGCAAGTCCTGGCAGTTGTCGGGCCCAGCGGCGTGGGTAAAAGCACCTTATTGGACCTAATCCCGCGTTTCTATGATCCTAAAAAGGGCCGTATCCTTATCGATGGTATTAATATAAATGAAGTAACTCTTAAGTCTTTGCGTCAACAGATTGGCATTGTAACTCAGGAAACTATTCTTTTTAACGATACAATTAGGGCTAATATTGCTTATGGAAGGCCTGATACGCTGCAAAAAGAAATAGAACAGGCTGCAATTCAGGCGCACGCCCACGATTTCATCAAACACCTGCCTCAGGGCTACGATACTATAATTGGAGATAGGGGTATGAAGCTTTCTGGCGGCGAACGCCAGCGCGTTGCTATTGCGCGCGCTTTGCTGAAGAATCCACCGATTCTTATCCTTGATGAAGCGACATCCCAGCTGGATACAGAGTCAGAACGCATCGTGCAGGAAGCACTGGACAAGTTAATGTATGGCCGCACGGTATTTGTGATTGCCCATAGGCTTTCTACAATCAGGAATGCCGATAGAATTGTGGTTTTGGAAAAAGGCATGATTGCCCAGGAGGGCGCGCACAGCGATTTATTGAATAAAGAGGGGTTATACAAGAAGTTATACCAGCTGCAAGAATTACAAAAATAATTTGCATATTATAGTGAATTATGGTATATTTCTTGCTTAATCTTCAGGAAAACATATTATTCACAACAAGAAGCAACAAAAATCACGGTTTTTCGCCTAACGCGAGTGTAATGCAAGCGAAAATCCAATGAACAAATAGCCAAGTTTTAGCTCATTTTGCCGCAAGTACGCGTCTTGTGGCATAAGCAAAGAAAAAACAGCTATGGAAAAGGAGAAAGTAATGCCTACAGAATTGATCAAACAGCTTTTGGAAGCGGGAGTCCATTTTGGTCATAAGACTTCACGCTGGAACCCAAAGATGAAAAAATTCATCTTTGGTGAAAGAAGTGGAATTTACATTATTGACCTGGAAAAAAGCGAGGAATGCCTGAATAAAGCGAGAGATTTTCTTTTGGAAATAACTTTAAAAGGCGAGGTTGTATTGTTTGTGGGAACAAAAAAACAAGCGCAGGAAGTTGTTCAGCAGGAAGCCATACGTTCTGGCATGTATTACGTTACTGAGCGTTGGCCGGGAGGGCTTTTAACCAATTTTGCTACAGTAAAAAAGAGCATTAACCGCCTTAAGGAAATTGAGAAAATGAAAGAGGACGGGACATTCGCTAAGTTTACCAAGAAAGAAGTGTCCGGCCTTGAGAAGGAATTAGCAAAACTAAAGAAAAATTTCTCCGGCATTGCTCAGATGGAGCGTATGCCGAAAGCAATTTTCATTGTGGATACCAAAAAGGAAGAAACAGCAGTAAGGGAAGCGATACGTTTAGGTATCCCGATCATCGGGTTGCTCGACACTAATTGTAATCCCGATATGGTAGCGTATCCTATTCCGGGTAATGATGATGCCACTAAGTCGATACAGCTTATTACCAGGTTATTGGCCGATTCCGTGATTGAAGGAAGAAAGAGATTTTTGTCTTATCTTTCGGAAAGCGGCGTAGCTAAGCCTGAAGCAGCTGCTAAAATCGAAGAGGAAATTCCGCTAGTGCTGCCCGAAGAAGAAATTAAAATAAAAGAAATCGAAGAGATTGTAGAAACCGAAGTTCCCTCTGATGAGTTAGGTATGCTGGCGAAAAAAGGGCGCGAAAAAATTAAGCCAGAAGATAGATCAAGAATCAAGAGAAAGGCGTAGAATACAAATGACAAAAGTACCTTTGGATTTGATTAAAGAATTAAGGAAGATGACCTGCGCAAGTATTACAGAATGCCGAAAGGCCTTGCACGATAGCGACGGTGATATAAAAAAAGCAGCTACATTATTACGCAGGCGCGGATTAGAAATTGCCGCGAATAAACAAGGCCGCCTAGCAAAAGAAGGCAGGATTGAAGCATATGTGCACATGGGGAATAAAATCGGCGTTTTATTAGAGGTTAATTGTGAAACTGATTTTGTAGCCCGTAACCCAGAATTTACGCAGCTTACTAAAGACGTCGCGATGCAAATTACAGCATTAAACCCAGCTTATATAAAGAGAGAAGAAATACCAAGCGATGTCTTGGAGCAGGAAAAAGATAAAGAGCTTTTTTGTAAGACGCATTGTTTATTGGAGCAGGCCTTTGTTAAGGATCCTTCGACAACCATAAATGACTATTTGAGCAGTTTGGTAGCAAAATTTGGCGAGAATATCACAATCCGCAAGTTTGTACGCTATAAAATCGGCGAATGAAAACCCATCCGGTTTACAAAAGAATTGTTTTAAAATTAAGCGGTGAGGCGCTGCAAGGTAAGAAGCTTCACGGTATTGATAATCTTGTTTTGCTGTCGATTGCCCATCAGATAAAAGAGATACGGGATTTAAATGTTGATGTGGCAATAGTGTTGGGTGGGGGAAACATATTGAGGGGCCAGGAAAATATTAATTCGCAAGGCTTGGATATGGACAGGTCGGTAGCGGATTATATGGGAATGCTGGCCACAGTGATAAATGGTTTGGCTTTGCAGAATGTATTGGAAAAAATAAATTTGCCCACTCGGGTAATGACAGCTATTGAGATACAGCGTGTGGCCGAGCCCTATATAAGAAGAAAAGCGATCAGGCACTTAGAAAAGGGGCGCGTGGTTATTTTTGTCGCCGGGACAGGCAACCCTTATTTTACTACCGATACCGCGGCTGCATTAAGGGCAATGGAAATAAATGCCGATGCCATTCTTAAGGCAACTAAGGTTGACGGCGTCTATTCAGCCGATCCGTTGAAAATAAAGAACGCCAAAAAATTTGAAAAATTAAAATACATTGATGTTTTAAGGAGAGAACTAAAAGTGATGGATGCGACTGCAATAAGTTTGTGCATGGATAATAAATTACCCATAGTTGTATTTAATCTGAATAAAGAAGGGAATATTAAGCGAGTTGTTTTAGGGGAGAAAATAGGGACAGTTGTGAATTAAGCATAAGTGAATTTGAAAAAGGGGGTAGCAATGCGACCCAAGGAAATTTTACATAGCGGTGAAGAAAAAATGAAGAAGGCAGTTGAATCGGTAATGCGCGAGTATTCCGAGGTAAGAACCGGCAGGGCTCATCCCGGGCTTGTTGAAGGCCTGCATATTGATTACTACGGCACTTTGACTTTGGTTAAACAATTGGCTTCAATTTCTGTTCCTGATACACATATGATTTTGATTCAACCTTGGGATCCTACGGCAATTGTAGAAATAGAAAAGGCTATTATGAAATCAAGTTTGGGGGTTACTCCTTTCAACGACGGTAAAATAATCAGATTAACAATACCTCCCTTGTCTAAAGAAAGGCGTCAGGAACTCGTAAAGGTTGTGCATCAGATGGCTGAAAGTGGGCGGGTATCACTAAGGACTATCAGGCGCGATACAAAAGAAGCGCTTGAAAAATTAGAGAAAGATAAATTAATTTCTGAAGATGATAAATTTAGAGGTATTGATGAGTTGCAAAAGATGGTTGATAAGTATACTTTAAAAGTCGAAGAAGTATTAAAGGGTAAAGAAAAAGAAGTAACGGAATTTTAGGTCAGCTGATAGCTGATAGCTGAATTTGGGCCTCTAGCTCATCCGGTAGAGCACCACACTTTTAATGTGGGTGTGCCGCGTTCGAGTCGCGGGAGGCTCA
>JAZDFW010000086.1:0-8285 GCA_043807505.1 Candidatus Omnitrophota bacterium
ATCCCAAGCTTTAATCAGGCCACCTACAGGATCAGGTAATTTAACTAACTCTAAAAAGGAATCAGACATCGCCTGAATTATTTTATCATTAAGCCTAAGCCGGTCGATAAAAGCTTCGGAAAGCCCTAGCTTAGCCGCTAATACCAAATCTTTTTGGTTTGCGCGCTTTATTGTCTTCTTTTCCTTAAGCAGCGCACCTGCCATATCTTTTAAAACGCTATTCTTTACATGTGTTGGTATGAGCGCCATTAATCTTGAGGCTTCTTGCGCTGATTTCGCTAATATAACGAGCTCTTTTTTTATATCCATCGATTTAGAGAATTACTATGTTATCGCAGTGAACTACTTCTTTATCTGTACGAATTCCTTTTACTTTATCCAATTGTTTACTAGAAAGTATAGTTTTACCCCTGGCAAATTCATTGCCTTGCTTATCCGCGATGCTTACAATATTGCCAGCGTCAAAATTACCTTCTAAGGCTGCAACGCCCACAGAAAGCAGGCTTTTTTTATTCAAGAGGGCGTTTTTTGCGCCATCATCAATAATGATCCTACCTTTAGATTTTGTCCCAAAAGCAATCCATCGTTTTTTTTCCGCAAGATGGCCTTTTCCAGGTATAAATAAAGTCCCTGAGGACCCTATGTTATTTACAGTCTCTAAAAGAACGTTATTTCGCCTGCCATTAGTAATTACACAAGAAATTGCCGAACCTGAAACAATTGCTGCCGCTTCAAGCTTAGTAATCATGCCACCGGCACAGGTTTGTTTATTAGTCGGGCTTGCTAATAATTTCACCTCCGGAGTAACCTTATCTATTACCGGAATAACCTTTTTATCCCGGTCAAGCAGGCCATCAACATCTGAGAGTATAATTAAAAGGTCTGCCGAGATTAAATTGGCGACCCGCGCGGAAAGCTGATCATTATCGCCAAATCTGATTTCATCAGTAGAAACCGTATCGTTTTCATTGATTATCGGTATGCTTTTTAATTTTAGAAGCGTAAGTATGGTATTTTTCGCGTTCAAATAGCGCTTACGATTATCAAAATCATCCCAAGTTAAAAGTACTTGCGCGCAAGTTAAATTATCTTTTTTGAAAGCCGCGCTATAATTATCCATCAAGGCATTTTGGCCAATAGCAGCAGATGCCTGAAGATAAGATAGTTCTTTAGGCCGGGTTTTTAATCCTAAGATACGCATCCCTAAAGCGATTGCGCCTGAAGAAACCACTACTACTTCCTTGTCAGAATTAATCAGGCTGATGATTTGGCTGGCGATATTATTAAAAAGAGCGGTATTTAACTCGAACTTCTCCGAACAAAAAAGGCTTGAACCTATTTTTACTACAATCCTTCTATAGTTTTTTACTGATTCCTTCAATTAATTCCTCCAAACCCTCTCTTTTTAATGCTGAAATCGGATAAACCTTTTTCTTAACTACCTTCTTAAATCTTGTTAAATTTAGCTTTGCGTGCCTTAAGTCCATTTTATTTGCGGCGATAATTTGCGTTTTATTTGTAAGTTCTTTACTATAACTTTTTAGTTCGTTGTTAATAACCTTGTAGTCTTGGAGCGGGTCTCTTCCTTCGGTTGCTGCCATATCAATTATGTGCACAATAATCTTTGTCCGCTCGATATGGCGTAAGAACCTATCACCCAGGCCCCTGCCTCCAGACGAACCTTCGATAAGCCCGGGGATATCAGCCATTACAAATGGTTTATCTAAATATCTTACTACGCCTAAAACCGGAAATTTTGTAGTAAATGGGTATGCGGCAATTTTAGAATGCGCGTTAGAAATATTACAAATCAAGGTTGATTTTCCCGCGTTCGGAAAACCAACTACCCCCACATCGGCAATAACCTTCAAATCAAGAAGCAGTTCTTTCTCTTGCGTTATTTCTCCCGGAGTCGCTTCTTTGTAATGCTTATTCCCTAATCCCCCCCTGCCTCCAGAAGCAACAATCACCTCTTCCTGATCTTTGTCTAAATCACGAAGGTTACAACCGGTTGCAACATCTTTAATTGTGGTGCCGCATGGAACACGAATAATTACACATGCCGCATTTTTCCCTTTTTTATTTTTTCCAGAGCCATGTTCACCATGTTGTCCGTAAAAATGTTTATTATATTGAAGATCTAAAAGGGTATGTAAATTCCTGTCTGCTCTAATAATTATATCCGCGCCCGAGCCTCCATTACCACCATCAGGGATACCCTGGCGCACGTACTTATCCCGATAAAGGCTAGAGCAGCCCCTGCCGCCGTTTCCTGCCTTAATATGAATTTTTACGCTATCAATGAACATTAAAAATTTAACTCCCCATCTCGATTTCCTTTACCTTGATCCGAATTAGCTGCTGGCGATGCCCTTTTCTCCAATGCGAGGATTTTCGCCTGCGATACTTGAAAGAAATTGTCTTTTTTGTCAAAACATCCCTTAAAACCTCGGCTTTGACTGATACATTCTTTAAATAAGGCTGGCCTACCTCGATTAATTTATCCTTGGAAAGCAATAATACCTTATCTAAAACAATCTCTTTGCCTTCTTTGTAGGGTTGCTTCTCTACATCAAGGATATCGCCCTTCTTAACATTGTACTGTTTTGCCCCAACTTCAATTATTGCATACATTTGCTTCTCTCCTTTAGTGAATTAACCTGCTTATAATTAAGAGTTATACTATAGCATTTTTTGGCTGTTGCGTCAAGGCGAAATTAAGGAGAATTTAGGATATTTTTATGTCTTCAATGTGGAGGGCTGGGCTGGAAATAAAGTTAACCTTAGTCTTAAATTTCTGCTCAATGGCCCTAAGGTTGCCTTTATCTTTTAGAATTTCATCAACTACATCAGGATTTAAAGAAAGGTCTACCTGCTTAATTGCTTTATTCTTCAATAAATATTTTTTTAACTCTTTAAGGGCGTAGATTGACGAAGTAAGCCCGGACTTCACCTTACCCTTGCCTTTACAATATGGGCAGTTCTGATAAGAAAGGGTATGTACCGTATTGTGTATCCTTTCTCTGGTAATTTCCACTAAGCCAAATTTGGAAATTCCCAAAATATCGTATTTTGCTTTATCTTCTGCCATGGCCTTTTTTAATACATTTAGCACTTCCCGCCGGTGGCCTTCTTTTTCCATATCGATAAAATCTACAACAATTATACCCCCTAAGTCGCGCAAACGTAACTGCCGGGCAACCTCAACAGCCGCTTCACAATTAACTTTAAAAGCTGTTTCCTCCTGATTAAATCTTTTAGTAAAACCTCCCGAGTTTACATCAATCACCACAAGCCCTTCAGTAGGCTCGATAATTATATAGGCTTTTGATTTTAAATAAACCCTGCTTTCAAAAATCTTATTAATTTGCTTTTCAGCATCCTTTTCTTCGAATAAATCTTCGCCCCGGTAAAATTCCACTTTTTTCGTCAAATAACTTAAAAATGCCTTCATAAACCGCAATATCCTGTAAAATTCAGGTTTAGAATCAACGATTAGCTTATTTACATCGTCAGTAAAAGAATCCCTGATTACTCTCAAAGTAAGGTCGTATTCTTCATAGACAAGCGCCGGGGCCTTACTTGTTTGCACGATTTTTTCTATACGGCTCCAGAGTTTTATCAAAAAATTTGTATCCCTGATTAACTCTTGTTTTGTTTTTCCGACGCAAGCTGTGCGCACTATAAAACTAACGTCTTTGGGGATTTTAATCTCTTGCAGGATACCTCTTAGGCGTTTTCTCTCAACTTCATCTTCAATTCTTCGTGAAATACCAATTTGATTCTCCCCAGGCATAAGCACTAGATACCTTCCTGCAATGCCGATATGACAGGATAGCCGCGGGCCTTTTGTGCCGAAAGATTCTTTGACAACCTGCACTAATACTTCCTCTCCTTTTTTTATCTCTTTTTTACGCAACGCGCCCGCATCTATCGACTCAAAAGCATACTCAATCTCAGTCAAATAAAGAAAACCCTTTTTAACCAATCCAATATCTACAAACGCAGCTCCAACCGAAGGTAATACAGCCTCAATTTTTCCTTTGTAAATATTACCTACAATTGTTTTATCCTGCGGCCTTTCCATATAAAACTCATCAAGCCTGCTATCGGAAATAATTGCCACACGTTTTTCTCGTGCCTCTACATTAATTAAAATTTCTTTTGACATGTCTTATCTCTATACCTTCGGGTAGTTGAACATTTAATCTATGCTTAAATTCTTGGCAATCAATATCTTCTGTTAATACAATGCTTGCTTCTTCACTATCGCTCTCCAGGCCTAGCTTCAATGCCCTTTTTATACTTAATTTCGGATGCGGGCTAAACCCCTCTGTCATCTTAATTGGTAATTCAGCTCGCCGGAAAACCCGCATCAAAAGCCGCATCAAATCAAGATGGGAAATATATTTCATATAGCCTGACTTGGTAAAAATAAATTCAAATTTATACATAAATCATTTGTTCTTTATGCTTTTATTCTTAATTTTTGTTTTGTTATCTAATGGAGATGTAAAATTTTTTTCTAACCTTGCGATCTCTTCTTGCGAACTTGTATCTTCTTTAACAATATGAGCGGTAATAAAAATCAGTAAGTCTATTTTTCCGGTATCGTAGATCTCGCGTTTGAATAAACCGCCGATAAGGGGGATCTTACTTATAAAAGGAATACCTATTATTTGCTTAGACTTGATATCTTTTAATAAACCACCGATAACAATAGTTTCTCCGTCTTTCATCATTACCTGCGTTTGAGCTTCGCGCACATCGATTATCGGATAGTTAATATCAGTGCTAACCGCATTAGCGCCGGTCCCGGCCAATGAAGTAGCAGTCACGTTGGAGCTAGAAGAAGTAACACTAGGATGAATAAGCATGTTTATATAACCCTCATCGCTTACCTGCGGCACAACATTAAGCCTAATACCGATCTCTTGATAATAATCCAATGTCTGGGTTTGCGTAGGGCCTGTTGTATCGGTTCCGGCAGTAACTGTGGCGCTTAAAATAGGCGTATGGTATCCGACGAGCATTGATGCTTCTTGGTTGTCTAATGTCAAGATTCGCGGCGCAGATAAAGTGTTAGTGCGGACATCTTCTTCAAGCGCATGAATTATTACTTCAAATTGAGTCCCCCCGAATTTTTTAAATAATAATTCCAGGCCTGCCTTATACGGATATGTGCCGGGTAAAGTAGTAACGCCCTCTTTGGGATTAAATACTCCAGGAGTAAATTCGCCCGCTAAATTACGGCCAGCGAGAGTTTTCTTCTCCTTACCATCCAAGCCTATATCCGTTGGAGCGCTAGTATAGCCATGCGCGCCGCCTGTCCCTGTCCCCCAGTCAAAACCAATATCCCTTAATTTATCTGTATTTACCTCCATTACCCTTGCTTCAATTAATACCTGCTTTGGCTTCCTATCGATTTCCTGCAAAAAGTTTTGAATTTTATCGAGCGATGCGGCAGTATCAGTTATAATTAATGTTTTTGATTTTATAGATTGCGGAAGTTCTACCTTAGCCGGAACAATACCGCCTGCTGGGTTTTTTTCGATTGCAATAGTTTCAGATTGAGGCTGAGTTTGATCCAGCCTTTCTGATCCTCCTGAAGAAGTTCCGCTTTTTCCGATTTTAAATGAACCAAACTGCCATCCTTTTTGCCCCTTTGTATAAAGAATAGCCACTCTGCCTCTTGTAGATAGCAAAGGTATGACAACTTTTTGCGCATCTTGAGCATCCAAAAACTTGAGGCTATAGACATCTGTCCTTAAAGGCTCTTCGGCCTGTATCTTTGCTATATTTTCTGCTTTAGTTACTAATATAATGTTTGCCTGTTTCTCGTAAGCGTACCCATAAGTTTTTAATATCACTTCCAGCGCCTTTTCCCAGGGCACATCCACCAATTTTATAGATACATTACCAATCACATCAGGCGTAGACACTATATTTATGCCTGATTTTAATGAAATGATTTTCAAAACATTGTTAATATCGGCATCTTTAAAATCTAATGTAACATTCTCTGAAATAACTAAGCTTTCAGGAATTTGCACCTCTTCCGCAGAAGAACTAATCGGACTTCCTTGTTGTTGAGCCTGGGCACAAGAAAAAATTAAAAAGCCAAACATCAAAAAACAAATAAATAGTTTAATCATTCCTCCCCCTTGTTTAATTCAATTTCTGAAGCTTGACCTTCTTTAATGATAACAATTTTATTATTCATTATTTTTAAAATCTGGAAGTCTCCGACGGTATCACCGGTTTTGACTACCGAACCATTAAATATCGCGTAAGATACCCCGTTTTTATCATAAATAATACCTTCTAATGTAAAACCTTTATTGCCCTCCTCGCTAGTATCGAGTTTAAGCAATTTACCATCGCGTGTTACAAGCGGGATAAAAGGATTCCGTTTGCCTTTAGGGTCATACTTAAAAACTGCTTGCGCAAAAACGAAATTTAAAAAACCGAATATCAAGAAATAAGAAAACACGCTAAAGCAAGTAATTTTATGGTTTAACATTTGTTTTTAATACTAATTTTACTCCTTGATGAAAAAGATCATTCGCATTAGGAGTAATTTTTATTTCTTCTACTGAAAAATAGGTTTCATTTTCTTCTAAATCATTCAAAAAGCTGCCAGCCTTATGATATTCTGCGGTTAAATCCAAAGCGATTAAAACGCAAAAGAATTTTTCTAATTTTAGTTGCTTTGAATCTTGAGCTAACCCCTTAGAAGGCTTTATTTGATTAATCCTGACCTGGTTTTTATTGGCAATATCGGAAATCTCCTTCAGTAAAGATGGCATACGCTCCTCGCTAATAAATTTTTTAATTCTTACGGGCTCTTTACCCTGACTAAGCCGTTTTGCCTTCAAATCCTGAACTTCTGCTAACTCCTTATGCAATGTTCCAACATTCTTTTTCTTATTAACTATGTTTGAATTAATTTTATTTATGCTTTGGAGCTGAAGGCGCAAAACAAATGAATAATCTAAATAAAATATTACAACGCTCACCAACACAATTAATATTAATACCTTATTGTTTTTTATAGGAATTTTCTTTATTAAATCATTGACATTAACTTTCATTTTAATTTTCCTGTAAGAATAAAATCAACAACATCGTAGCTGCCGATGGTTTTCCTCTGCATAGAACCCAATTCTAAATTACTAAAGCTCGCGAAGAAACTATTATCTTTTTTTAAACTTTCAACAAAATTATTGATAAGATTAATTTCTTCTTTTTGCAAGGATACAACCGAGCCTTTTAGCGTAAAAGCCTTATTTAAAAACGAAATCTCGTCAAACCATACGCCCGAAGGCAGGCATAAACTTAATTTATTTAATTTTTCTGCCCAATTTATCCTCTGTGCCATGATTTCTTGAATTAATTTTGTATCAAGCGTGGCTGTCGCGTATTCTCTTTTCAAATTCTCTAAAAGCCTCCTGTCTGGTTCAAGGGCTTTCCATTTATTCTCAAGCTGTTGAAATAAGTAACCTTTAACTAAAAATGTAAAAACTAAAAAAATATGAATCAATATCAATATGCCAAAAATTACCCCAATAATATACGGTGTGGATTTTAAATCAACGGCTTCTTTCTTGTGTGTTACCCTTAACTCTTGAGGTAAAAGATTTATTTCTATCATTTATGGCCTTAGAGATAAACCAACTGCCACTGCTAATTGGCTTGATATTTGTTTTAACTTTTCGGAATCTATGTGGCCTGCAATGCCAATCTGTCCCAAGGGATTCCAATAATCAACTTCTATCCCCAAAAGCACTTTTAAGCTATCTTTTAATCCCGGAAATAAGCTTCCGCCACCGCTAACAAAAATCTTTGATACAACCGAGGCACTCTGACTCTCGTAATAATCAAACGATACCCTTATCTCACTAGCAAGAGCCGACATAGTAGATTCTACTGCCTTGGTTACTTTAGAAATCCTATCCTGATCAGGGTTAACTTTTAATTCTTCGGCATTCTTAAAATCTAAGCTAAGGGTTTCGGCTATTTTTTTCGTAAAGCCATTTCCCGCAATATCGATATCCCTGCTTAATACAGGCATACCATCATCAAGGATATTTAAGCTGCTAAACGTTGAGCCTATATTTAATAACGACACCGTCTTAGGGTATGTTGCGGTATTTTTTGAAAAATTAAAGTTAAACGCGTTTATTAACGATAACGAGTCTATATCAACAACGCCTATTTTAAAACCCGAGGTTTCAAATAATTTGATCCGTTGATTTAGAAAATCTTTTTTTACCGCCGCAATT
>JAZDFW010000087.1:0-4458 GCA_043807505.1 Candidatus Omnitrophota bacterium
GATATAAGGCGACAAAAACATTGCCTTTAAAAATACAAATGCATCAAAGGCGTTTTTTATCAAAAAATCGCTTTTGTCCAGCGCTGTTTTCTTAAAAAAATACTGAACAAAGGTTTCAAAAAAATCGGTAAGGACGAGAAAAGTAAGTAGTTTTAGGGTTATTCTTTTTTTTAGCACGTTTTTAAATAAATGATTGTTATGCCACTTTATTATAAAATAAATCCAATAAAATACAACCAAATAATTTAAATCAAATAATTTAAATTATAAAAATAGTTGACAAGAAATATCTCTATAATATAATTATTACAACATGACCGAACATCTTTCTAAATTTTTTTGGGCTTTGCTATTAGGCGTAATGCTTGTTCTGAATTGTGCTTGTGCGCAGGAAGAAAGGGCCTTAAAGGGCATAGAGGTGCTCACTGGGTTCTGTTGGAATAAGCTAAAAGCTAAGACTGATTTTGATAAGAAGCCAAACTATAATTTTTACCCTTTAATTGTTGATTTTGATTTTAATCTTAAAAATTTAACTAAAAAAATAGGTTTTAACCCTGCAGGTTTAGTCGAATTTCAATTAGAGCCTTATATCGGAGTTATTTCCAGCCCCAGATCGAATGTCGAAATAGGCAATTCGTTTATGCTGAAACTGGGGATTTTCCCTGAAGAATGGAAATTTCAGCCCTTTGTTAAAGGCGGAGTAGGTATGGTGTATATGACACTACATACCGAGGAGCAGTCCACGCAATTCAGTTTTATCTCTTCCGGGGGCATCGGCGCGCATTACTTTTTTAACAAAAATGTTTCTTTAGTTGTAGAAGGTCGTTTCCGTCATCTTTCTAATATTGGTATTGATCATCCAAATGGCGGGATTAATACTTATCAAGCCCTCGCAGGTATCTCTTATAAATATTAATTATTCCTCTTTATTTAATCCAAAAGTAAAATTAAGAAATGTTTAAAATCGGCACTTTAAAAGTATCTTCTGGAGTAATTTTGGCTCCAATGGCCGGCATAACGGATCTTCCGTTTAGAATGTTAAATCGCAGGTTTGGTTGTGAGCTTGCTTTTGTTGAAATGATAAATGTGCGTTCCGTAAGCCATAACAGTAAAAAGACAAAACAAATGCTTTCATCGTGCAAAAATGATTTATTATTGGGAATACAATTACTGGGGTGCGAACCGCTTTATATCCAACGCGCCTTAAGTATCTTAAGGAAAAATTATAAATTCGATATTTTGGATTTTAACGCGGCATGCCCGGCAAAAAAAGTTACAAAGCGCGGGGAAGGCGCCAGCCTATTGCGTGAACCAAAAAAACTTCAAGCGCTTTTAAAACTCATAGTTCGCGATTCGGCTGTTCCTGTAACGACAAAAATTCGTGCGGGTTGGGATAATGATTCTGTTAATGCGGTAGAAGTAGCACTTTATGCCCAGGACGCGGGTATTGATGCTTTGTTTATTCATGGCCGGACTAAGTCCCAAGAATATAGCGGGAACGTCGATTACAAAATAATTAAAGAGGTAAAAAAAGCCTTAAATATTCCGGTTATTGCCAGTGGAGATATTTTTTCCGCGAAAATGGCCAAGAAAATGTTTGATGAAACCGGCTGTGACGGAATTGTAGTTGCCAGGGGGGCTTTGGGGAATCCATGGATTTTTCGGGAGATTACGGAATTATTGGAAAACAACCGTGAAATTGAAAGGCCAAATATAGATGAATTAATCTTAAATATGCTGGAGCATCTTGATGCTTGTATTGATTTTTACGGAGAAAGAAACGGGGTTATGATATTTCGTAAGTTTTTTGCTTGGTATACAAAAGGATTCCGCAAGGTAAGGCACTTAAGAGAAAAGGCATGCCGCGCAAAAACTAGAACTGAGATGTTGGGAATAATTGAAGAATTAAAAAAATTATGGATAAAACCCTCGATGCGCCTGTCCAATATTTAAAAGGTATTGGCCCGAAAAGGGCAAAAGAATTTAAAAAAATCGGTATTGAGTCTATCGATGATTTTCTCTATTATTTTCCCCGGCGCTATGAAGATCGCACAAATTTTGTTGATATTTTAGAACTTAAAGAAGGGGTTACCCAGACTATTAAAGCGCAGGTATTGGCTAGGCTTGAGCGAAGGTCTTTTAAGCGCAGGGGGCTTACTATAACCGAAGTAGTTGTTCAGGATCAATCCGGGAAGATTCCCTGTATTTGGTTTAACCAACCCTATATTAAAGATTACCTTAAGGTAGGAGAGAATCTCATTTTGTTTGGCAGGATAGAGCGGTATGGCAAGCGGCTCCAAATGAATTCTCCCGAATTTGAGATCATTCACGAAGCAGATGGGGCATCTCTTGATATTAACCGCCTTGTTCCAATTTATTCTATCCCTGAAGGTATGAGCCAGCGCTATTTCAGAAAGATTGTAAAAGGCGCACTCGATGAATATTTACCGAAAATTAAAGAATTTTTACCATATGATATCAGAGCAAAAAATAATTTATTGAATTTAGCTAAGGCATTGCTCGGTATTCACTTTCCGGATAATTTAGAAGCACAAAAAGAGGCATATCGCAGGCTTTCCTTTGACGAGTTTTTCCTCTTTCAAATACTTCTGGTTTTAAGAAAATTAAAAAAGAAAGATAAATTCGGTTTAGCCCATAATACAGATTCAGGATTAGTTAAGGCTTTCATAGAAAAACTTCCCTTTGAATTAACCGAAGCGCAAAAGAGGGTAGTTAATGAAATAAAATTAGATATGTCAAAGCCGCAAGCTATGCAGAGATTACTCCAAGGTGATGTTGGTTCGGGAAAAACAGTGGTTAGTATTATTGCCAGCTTAATCGCGATTGGCAGCGGGTATCAGGTTGCTTTTATGGTACCTACTGAAATATTAGCCAGGCAGCATCTTGATAAAATCAGCTGTCAGCTATCGGCTATTAGCTATCAGAAAAGAGATATAAAAATTGGGTTGCTTGTTGGCAGCTTAAAGGCGAAAGAGAAAGAAAAGCTTTGCAAAGAGATAAGGGAAGGCGCAATTGATTTATTGATTGGCACGCACGCCTTGTTGGAAGAAGAGGTTAGTTTTAAAAATTTAGGGTTAGTGGTAATTGATGAACAGCATAAGTTTGGCGTAGGCCAACGTTCCTTACTGCCAAAAAAAGGGCCCAATCCGGATGTATTAATTATGACTGCTACGCCTATTCCTCGGACCCTGGCGATTACCCTTTATGGTGATTTGGATATATCGATTATAAATGAAATGCCTGTTGGGCGTAAGCCTGTGAAAACCTTAAGTTTTTCTGAAAGTGAAAAATTAAAGGCATACGATATTGCGAAGGCGCAATTAAAACTTAAAAAGCAAACCTATATAATTTATCCCGTGATAGAAGAGTCTTATACATTAGATATAGCAGGCGCAAAAAAGATGTACGCAGAACTTAAAAAAGGATATTTTAAAGAATTTAAAGTAGGATTAATCCATGGTAAATTAAAAGATCAAGAACAAGCAGAGATTATGCTGAAGTTTAAACGCAAGGAGTTGGATTTATTGGTTTCGACTACTGTTTTGGAAGTAGGTATAGATATACCAAATGCAACCTGTATGATTATTGAACATGCGGAGCGTTTTGGGTTGGCTCAACTGCATCAATTGCGCGGGCGGGTTGGCAGGGGAATAGATGAATCAATTTGCGTGTTATTATCAGATACTTATACTCAGGAGGCAAAATCGCGCATTGCTGCTATGGTTAAGCATAGCGATGGTTTCCGCATTGCCGAGGAAGACTTAAAAATCAGGGGCCCGGGTGAATTTTTCGGGAAGCGGCAACACGGCTTAACGGAATTGAGAATTGCCAATCCTTTAACGCAGATGCAGTTGTTGAAAAGAGCCAGAGAAGAAGCCATAAAACTTTTAGATTTAGACCGTTATTTGCAAGTGCGGACAAATGTTTTGTTAAAAGACAAATTATTACAAAGATTCCGCGGCCTTATTCGTTTGGAAATAGTTAGTTAATATGGCAAACAGGAAAAGAAAACAGATATTTTTGTTATTATTATTTATAGCTATCGGTTTTATTTTGCGGATGAATAATCTATCCGGCCGTTCATTATGGACAGATGAATTTTTTACCTTTTTTCTTTCTACCGGCCACGGGATGGATACAAAAAATATGTTAGATTCCCTTTCCTATAAAACTCCTTCAGATTTTTTGAAAGCAAAAGAATTTAAACGGTTGCTTACAAATGATCTAAGAAAGGGCATACAAGATGTAAGCCAGGGGATTATTAATACCGATACCCATCCTCCTTTATATTTTTGGAGTGGCTGTCACGAAACTATTTTCCCGTCGGAGAATTTAAAATAACTTTTATTTTCTACCTCCTGCCATTTTATCGTCGGAGACTTTCCCCGATTCCCCAAAAAAGCCTGTTTTTAGCACCTTTTATAGGGGGAGGAGGAT
>JAZDFW010000088.1:0-3406 GCA_043807505.1 Candidatus Omnitrophota bacterium
AAGCCTTGCCTGCAGACTTGCTGGGCTAAACCCGAGGCAGATTCTCTAAGGCAAATCGTAGATAATCTGCTTTTGAATATTGAAAAAAGTAATTATCCCGAGATTGATAAAAGAAAACTTTTATCAGATGCCTTATCTAGCCTTACAACCTACGAAAAAAAATTAAAAATAAATGTTTAAATTAAAAGAAGTTATCATATCAATTACTAATAGATGTAACTTAAGGTGTTTAATGTGTCAGATTCCCGATGAGAAAACGGAAGAACTATCTACTGCGCAATGGAGAAAGACGATAAAGGATGTTTCTTCCCTCGGAGTTCAGACAATAGTCTTTAGCGGAGGCGAGCCCCTGCTCCGGGAAGATATTTTCGAATTAATTTCTTTTACAAAGAATCACCACATGAATGCCTGCCTTACTTCTAACGGATGCTTAATAAATCAAAACACCGCTCTTCAACTTTCCCAATCCGGTATTAATGTAGTGAATATTTCAATAGAAGGAGATAAGTTAATCCACGATTTTTTAAGAGGAAAAGATTCATTTGATAAGGCGGTTTTAGCTTTAGAATATTTAAAAATGCACAAAATTGAATCTACTGTAGCAGCAACCGTCTCAAGGTATAATTTTAAGTGTTTGAAATCGGTTTTAGAATTGGCCAAGGCAAAAAAAGCTACAACAGTCAGATTTCAGCCATTCAGCAGGATTTTCTTGAAAGATACTTTAAGCGGGGATGATTTCTTTATTGATAAAAAAGAGAAGGAAAGGTTGCAAGAAATAATCGAAGATACAATTAAATTATCAAACGAGTATAAGATTTCGACTAATCCGGTAAGTTATTTAAGGAATATTCCATCGTATCTTTGCAAAGAAAAAATTGCGGCCAAAAATGGCTGCAGTGCCCTTTGGGCCTCTTGCCCTATTAATTCAAAAGGAGAGGTTTTTCCTTGTTGGTCCCTTACAAGCCAGGATAGAGTTATCGGCAACATAACTCAAGAGAGTTTAGTAGATTTATGGTTTTCAAACAGGCACGATCAAATAAGGGAATCTGTATTACAGGCAGGTTGCTTTGGATGCATGATGAGTTGTTATGACGAAGTCTTCGGTAATGATGGAAACAAGAAAAATTTAGCCAAAAAGATTAAAAAAATGAATAAATTGAAATCCTATGAAAAAATATTTGACATGTCTTTACAATTTCTAAAAAGCGAGATTACTAAATTCAGGCTTCGGTACAGATTCTATAAATCTTACAGAGGAGGTTTTAAGAAAGTTTTTCTAAGATTGATTAATAATATCAAAAGAATTCCTCAGGCAAAAAATGTTAATCCACAGGAAGAAATTAAGTTTTCGCTTTTAGAACTAAACATCGCAAAAGACAGAATAAAGAAAGAGATATCTAAATATCGATGAAGGCTGGATTATATATCCCATGTTTTAATGCAGAAAAAACAATTCAATTATGTCTGGAGGCGGTTTTTAGGCAGACTTATCCTGTAGAAGAGGTTATTGTAGTTGATGATGGCTCAACCGATAATAGCATAAAAATTGCCTCCGCATACCCGGTGAAGATCATAAAACACAAGTTTAATCAGGGCCTAGCAGCTGCCAGAAACACAGCGATAAAAAATATTGATGCCGAATTAGTTGCCTCATTGGATGCCGATTGTCAACCCTCGCCTGAATGGCTGGCAATTTTAATTGATAAGATTGATGCGCCAAAGGTTATTGGCGCCGGAGGGAAATTATTAGAAACACAATCTTGCGTTTATGATTTATGGCGCACTAAACATATGAAACAATTTTGGGTATCCCGAGAAAATAATCCGCCGTTTTTGTTTGGTTCGAATACTCTTTTTAAAAAAGAAGCTCTTTTGAATATTGGATTATATGATGAAAGCTTGAAAAACAACTATGAAGATGTAGAGATTTGCCGCCGTTTAAAAGAAAAAGGATACAAATTTATTTATGAAGCAAAAGCTATTGCGCAGCATTTGAAAAGCGATAACATTAATTCGCTGCTTAATACTTACTGGAAATGGAATTTCAGCTATTATAGAAAAGAAGGGTTTTATGCCAGTAAAGAAAAATTCCTCTTTAAAATTAAGGATAATATTGGTTTAGCCAATCGCTATCTGGAAAGCGATATTAACCAAAAAAACATGCAGTTATTATACATAGATTTTCTCTTAGCCATGCATCATTGCTTAAAAGATTTGGAATATTATCTTGTTCAGGATGATAGCGGTTCTTCTTGCGACGTAAGCATTGCGTCTCTTTGGTTATCATTATTGGATTTAATATTTTTTTATCATTGGGATTCGCGAAAAAAAGCGCTTTCTACGATGTTGCCGATAAAAAAATCATATTCTCAGAATTTCTTTGCGATGAGCCTGCTTTTAGGCAGCACCTTAGAGGATAAATTCAGAAACGATAAATTCAAACAAGCGTTATTCAAAGATTTACTGTTTTCTGTTTATAAAATAAATGATGATTTACTGGTAGAAAAGCTGTCAATCTTAAGGCAACGTAGCTGGGGTGATTTATTCAGGAAAAACCAGCCCAATATTGATAGCCATTTTTTAGAAAGCATATCTCTGCATTTTAACAACTGGATGGGAAGTTTAATAAGCCGGTTTCCTCAGATAATCGGTTGGATTGAAGAATCAGCTTATGAAACAAATAAAACTTTTAACTTAAGAATGGAGGCTATAAATGAAAAAGATTAATATGATGCCTGTAACAATAGCAGCGCTGTATTTTTCTTATACAATAGTAATTATTGGGTTAATAACAAGTATATGGTTACTTATTTTTAAGTTTTCCGGGCTCAAATCGGTGTTGTTGAGTTTCTCTATAATAATTGCGAGTTTATTCTTGGCAATATTATTAAGAGTGTTTGGCAATATTGGAGAGATACTTTTTGATTTGAAGAACCTTATGCAATCCTTTCGCAAAAGTTTAGAAGAGGCAATAGAGAAGTCTGATTCTTCTAGCCGCGATGGCCTGCAAAATCAAACTCATGAATTAAGCGCCCAAATGCAATCCTTTCGCAAAAGTTTAGAAGAGGCAATAGAAAAGTCTGATTCTTCTAGCCGCGATGGCCTGCAAAAGCAAACCCATGAATTAAGCGCCCAAATGCAATCCTTCCGCAAAAGTTTAGAAGAAGCAATAGGGAAGTCTGATTCTTCTAGCCGCGATGGCCTGCAAAATCAAAATCAGGAGTTAATCGCCCAAATGCAATCCTTCCGCAAAAGTTTAGAAGAAGCAATAGGGAAGTCTGATTCTTCTGCCCGCGAAGGCCTGCAAAACATTAAAAGTAATCTCGAGCAGATAAATTGTGACTCAAAAGACATCAATCAGTATATCCATCAGATACAAACCTTTTTTGAACAAATCGCAAGGCAC
>JAZDFW010000089.1:0-55353 GCA_043807505.1 Candidatus Omnitrophota bacterium
CAGAATCGCCTTAGCAACCTTGACTTCCTCTTGCGGGATATCTGTAAGCGATATTCTTATTGTGTCGCCAATACCATCTAACAACAAAGCGCCTATTGCTATTGAAGACATAATCGCGCCGCCTTTAGGTAAACCGGTAGCAGTAACCCCTAGGTGCAGAGGATAACCGCATAATTTGGAAAATTTTCGATATGCCTCAACAGTATCTAAAACTGTCGATGCTTTTAGAGAAACAATAATATCAGAAAACTTGAATTTCTCCACTATTCTTATGTAATCTAAAGCAGAGGCTACTAATTTATCAGCTAAGCTTAAATTTTTAGAACCTAGATTCCTTACTGAACCGGAATTCAACCCAATCCTTAAGGGAATTCTCGCAGCCTTTAAGGCAGCAACGATTTCTCGTATCTGGCTTTTTTTATAAATATTCCCTGGATTCAACCTAATTTTATCAGCCCCATTTTCAATTGCTTCTAAAGCTAAATTCCAATTAAAATGTATATCGGCAGCCAAGGGAATTTTTACATAATTTTTTAGCTGTTTTAATGCCTTTGCGTCATCGCTATCTTTTATGGCTAAACGAACAATCTCGCATCCGCAATTTTCCAGCTCTTTTATTTGCGAAAGCGTATTTTTAATATCACTGGTTTTATATTTGGCCATTGACTGTATTGCTACCGGATTATTTCCTCCGATATGCAAAGAGCCAATTTTTATAACTTTTGTTTGTCTTCTATTTATCAACATGCCTATTTTAGAAATCCGAATATCTTATCCTTAAATCTTAAAAGGTCGTTAATAGTCGCTAGTAGCGCCAAGGCAATAATCAATGAAAAACCAAACTGTGTAATTATCCGCTCCATCTTAATACTTAAACCTTTTTTTCTTATTTTCTCAATAAGCAGCAATACTAAATGCCCGCCGTCTAAAACAGGAAGCGGGAGAAGATTAAAAATGCATAGGCTTATACTTAATACGGCCACTAGATGTAAAACCGCAATTATCCCCATTTGCGCTGCTTTAGAAGTAATATAAAAAATGCCTAGCGGCCCGGTCACTGACTCACGAAAAGACAACTTGCCTATAATCATCCGCCATAATGCATGGTAAGTTAAAATCGTAAGGTCCCAGGTCTTTTGTGCCCCCAAGAAAAACGATTCAAAAAAACCATGCCTTATTTTAATAATATCGTCTGCGGGGGTTACCCCAATTAGGCCAACATTTTGTTTTGAACCGATCAAATCTTGCATCTGTTTTTCTTGTACCGAAACATTAAAATCAAGTTTTTTTTGTTTCCTTAAAACGGAAAGTTTAATGATGTTTGCTTCTTTTCTGGTGTGTATAATCTTCTGCAGATCTTCCCAATATGTTACAGAATTACCGTCTATAGCAATTATTCTATCTCCTATCTCTATCCCGGCATTTTTTGCTCCGTAACCTTCCATTAAGCCGCCTACCTTTGTGGTAAGCGTAGGATAACCTACAAAGAATATCAACCAAAAACATAAAAATCCTAAGGCATAATTTAATATGGGCCCTAAGGCTATTACTATCGCCCGCTTACCCGGTGGTTTAGCAAGATACTCGTCAGAATTACCTTTAAACTCCTCAAGATTGTCGCCGGCGAGTTTTACGAAACCGCCCAAGGGTATGGCATTAATCGAATAATCTACCCCGTCTTTTTTCTTCTTGAAAATAGGTTTACCAAAACCCAGGGAAAATTGTTCAACTCTAACACCAACCTTTTTAGCTGCAATAAAATGGCCGAATTCATGAACAATGATTAATAACCCTAAAACAAATAAAAAAACTATTAACGAAATCATAACTTTATCCTAACTTTCTCGAATAATTTTGTTGGCTTCTTTAGTAGCCCAGCTATCTGCTTCTTTAATTTCATCTAAATCGGGGTTTTTCTTATACTTGTGCCTAAGCATTACGGCCTCAATAACCTCAGGAATATCTGTAAACTTAATTTTTCCTTTCAAAAATTCATTTACGCTTACTTCATTAGCAGCGTTTAATACGCATGGCAACGTCCCCGCGCCTTCTGCCGCCTGATATGCTAAATTTAAACACGGAAATTTCTTAAAATCCGGCCCTTCAAAATTGAGGCTTTTTAAGCTGACAAAATTTATCCCCTTCATTCCATTAGCAAGCCTTTCCGGAAAAGATAAGGCATATTGAATCGGAATGCGCATATCCGTAACAGACAATTGCGCCATAACTACCCCGTCTACAAATTCAACCATCGAATGAATTATTGCCTCCGGATGAATTATTACCTTTATCTTGCTAGGGCTTATGGCGAATAAATGTGCGGCCTCGATAACCTCAAGCCCTTTATTCATAAGGCTGGCTGAATCAACAGTAATCTTTTTCCCCATTTTCCAGCGCGGGTGATCCAAAACCTTACTTACTGATACGTTCTTAAGCTTCTCCTGCGATAAATTCCTAAATGGCCCCCCAGAAGCTGTAAGATAAATATTCTTTATCCTGCTTTTATCTTCACCATTAATACACTGCCAAATTGCCGATTGTTCGCTGTCAATAGGGATAATCAAAACATTGTTATCTTTTGCCCGCTTCATAATAATGGAGCCTGCCATTACCAATGCCTCTTTATTAGCAAGGGCAATTGTTTTTTTTGCCTCGATTGCGTTTAATAGAGGCGACAACGCGGCAGACCCACTTATCGCCAAAAGGACTGTATCTGTAAGCTTATCCCGAACAACTAAAACCAAACCATCTTGGCCAAAAGCAATCTTTACGCCTGTCTTGACTCTTTTTGTTAACCTAGCCGCGGATAAGCTGTCATTAACACAGGCTAATTTTGGATGATATTCCTTTATCTGCCTGCTCAAAAGCCTTACATTAGAGTTTGTGGTCAAAGATACTACCTTAAACTCTCCAGGAAAACGTCTTATAACCTTTAAAGCGCTTATTCCTATCGACCCGGTTGAACCCAATATCGCGATGTGTTTCATTAAAATCTTTATTTTTGAATAACGCTTAAATAAAAATAAAACGCGGGGGCAGTAAAAAGCAGGCTGTCGATTTCATCCAAGATACCGCCCATACCGGGTAAAATATTCCCTGAATCTTTGACGCCGCAGTCACGCTTCATAAGAGATTCTGATAAATCCCCTAACTGCCCTAAGGCACCTAAAGCTGCTCCCAAAAATATAATATGCCAATAAGGCAAATGTAAAAATGCCCTGCTCATCAACGCGCCTAATACACTGCAGATAAGCCCTCCCAAAGCGCCTTCAATTGATTTTTTTGGGCTGACACGGGGCAATAATGGCGTTTTCCCAAACCAGCTGCCAATAAAATAAGCTCCGATATCGCCTAATTTTGTAATCAACAATACCGCAATAAATAAGCCCAATCCCCCTTCGAGAAATCTTATTTTTATCAAAAATGAAAAAAACCAGGAAACATAAAGTATCCCAAAAAGAGTTGTTGAGATATCTATGATTACTCCGGAATTTTGCCGCCTTCTAAATTGCATAAGTATTAAAAACAAAAGAATCAAGAGTAAAAATAAGAGCTCCCATTTTTTTGTCAACTCAAACCTTAATAATATGGAAAGTGGAATTACCAATCCCACACCCATACCAAAATATTTATAAATGCTTATGCCTTTTTTCTCAAGCATGGAGAAAAATTCATAAAGTCCGACACCGATAAAAGCAGTCACGGCCATTGCGCATATCCAATCAACAAATATTACCGCGAAAATTATTCCTATTAATATGATACCGCAAATTATTCTTCTAAACATTGTATATCTCCAAACCTGCGCGCTCTTCCCTGATAAACCTTTATTGCCTTTTCTAAATCAGCTGCCCCAAAATCAGGCCAATATTTCTTTGAGAAAAAAAGTTCCGCGTAAGAAAGCTGCCAAAGCAAGAAATTACTCAAGCGCATCTCACCGCTGGTGCGGATTAAAAGATCAGGATCAGCTAAACCAGCGGTATATAAGAATGAGCTGAATTTATCTACATCTAATTCTTCGATATCCGCTTCGCCCTTAGTAACCATGCCGGCAAAAATCTTAGCCGCATCGACTATTTCTTGTCTTGAGCCGTAATTTAAAGCTAAAACTACCGTTAGCCCGGAATTATTTTTTGTCTTCTCAATTGCTGCCTGGATTTCTTGTAAAACAAATTCGGGTAGAGGAATACTCCTGCCGATAAATTTGAATCTAATGTTATTCTTATGTAGTTCGCTGATTTGTCTATTTAAAAAATTAACTAACACCCGCATGAGCATATTTATTTCTTTTTTTGGCCTTTTCCAATTCTCTGCTGAAAAGGCAAAAAACGTCAGCACCTCAACTCCTAACCTTGCAGCAGCTCTGACAACCTCACGCACCCTTTTTACGCCTTCGCGATGCCCTGCTGTACGCGGCAGGCCTTTCTCTTTGGCCCAACGGCCATTACCGTCCATGATAATAGCGATGTGTTTAGGAATATTTTTTTTATTATTCATTAATTGTGGTTTAGGGAAATTTATTAGTTTATAGTTTTTCGTTTTTTATTGGTGGACACGATAATCTATACTGGAGAATATATTATCCTTATATTCGACATCCGCAAGCCACGATTCGTCAATGCAATTTGATTTTATCTGTTCATATAAGCTCGCGAATCGCAGAAGATGTTCTTTTGTCCGACGAACAGCATACTCGGTATGTGTACCGGTGCCCATAATAAATGCCCAATCAGAACTCTGCGCTAAAAGCAATTCACGCAATGCCTGATTTAATGCTCTCTGCAAAACGCCGTTGCCAGAATTATGTGAATTAGTTTTTACTAACTCGGTCATACGCTCGCTTGCCTTGTGCAAATGACGATAGATCCAATCATTAGGGCCCTGCAGCCACATCTCACTATACCCCTTCCATCCCCAGCTAGACATTGACGGAGCCACTACTTGATTCCGAGGATTTTCTAGTAGATACTCAGAAGGCGTAATCATACGGATTGTCTTCTGGTCAAAATAAATCTTGCGGATTAAAAAATCAAGCCACATCGGCCCTTCATACCACCAATGGCCGTAAAGCTCAGCATCATAGGGAGAAATAATCAAAGGCTTTTTTTGCATGAAGTCATACAGATATTCTATTTGTTTTTCGCGATTAAATAAAAAATTTCCTGCATGCTGTGCAGCTCTTTCTTTTGCCCAATGAGGATTATAAGGCTGTTTGTCGTCGCTACCTGTAATTCTATAATATTTTATGCCTGTATTAATCCTTATGCCGTCAGGATGGATATAGGGTTTAATATAATCGAAGTCCAAGTCAAAACCTATATCGCGGTAAAATTCCCGATAAGCATAATCTCCCGGATAGCCCTCAATGGAAGACCAGACTTGCTTTGAAGATTCCAGGTCGCGAGCGAAACACGCAATCCCTGATTTGCAATATACCGGCGCAAAAACGCCGTATTTAGGACGGGGCGTCCCGTGCAATACGCCGTGCGCATCGCTAAAGAAATAACGCAAGCCCGATTCTTTTAAAATCTCATCGTGGCCCGGATGATAACCGCATTCAGGGAGCCAAATTCCTTGCGGCTTCCTGCCGAAAATACCTTCGTAATGATTAACCGCTACTTTAACCTGGGCCCTGACCGATTCACGACAGACATCCATCAAAGGAAAATATCCGTGTGTTGCTCCACAGGTAATAATTTCCAGCTTCCCTAAATCCTGAAATTTCTTGAATGCATTAACAAGATTATGATGATACGCCTCAAAAACATTTCGGCAGAGGCAGAAATTATTTAAATACATTCCTGCCAAATGCCCAAAATCAGGTTGCCAACGTGTCCTTTCTACTTCCTTGCCTGCCAACTCAATCAATCTGTTAATGTGCCTTACATACCTTCCCTGTAGAAGCGGATCGGTTAGCATGGAAATCAATGTTGGGGTAAGCGACATTGTGACTCTAAAATCTACCCCGTCATTTACAAGGCCCTCAAAGACATTTATCAAAGGAATGTAGGTCTCGGTTATAGCTTCAAAGAGCCAATCCTCTTCAAGAAAATCTTCGTGTTCCGGGTGCCTGACAAACGGAAGATGGCAATGCAGCACTAAACACAGATATCCTTTATTCACCTTAAGGTTCCCTTTCTAGATTGTCATCAGTGAAGGTTATTTTACTAATTCGCGATTAATTGAGTGATATTTTGTTTCCTTGCCTACAACGGGAGTAATGGTAATTGTTTCAACCTCATCAGCAGATATCCCTTGGCAAGGTATAACCTGCTTTCCATCGCAAAGAGCAAAACGTAAACTAAATGTGCCGTCCGCCCGTAATTTAATCGGCTTACCCTGAACAGTCACTTTTGCATCAGGCTCAGTAGCGCCATAAACAATTAATTCCGTATTTACAGTCATCCAGAATTTTCTTTGTTTCGGAATCTTTTTTACAGGGCTAGCCATTGAAGCGATTCCTCCGGAAGCAGAGCTTACAGCTTCTTTAAATCTCTGTGCCCACACCTTAGCTATAGGCGAGCTCCTGCCAAATCCAAAGCCCATGCCATAAAGACGGGCAAACATATCTTCCGGGATCATCCACTCCTCGTCCATAATCCAAGACGGCCCATCTAAAGGGGTTTCTACCTTATTAGAACGAGCGATTGTGATAAATTCACTTGATGCTAACCTCAGGCCTATATCTACACACCATGACCTGCCCGGAGCCTTAGAATTAATATACCAGCTAATTGCATCGTAATTAATCTCAATGTCAAAAAAACTATTGGCATTTTTTCCATCGAAGATAATCGAAGTAACATCGTATACCCGAAGAATTATTTTTCCCGAATAAAATGCATCAGCTAACCTTGATTTTAAACTATCAATGGTTTGGGGTGTAACTTCCCAATACGTATGCATCCACCATGAGTCACGTACCTGAAGGACTATTCTATCCTGTCCGTATCTAGAAGATAATTCTTGGATTATTTTAGGACTTATTCTCGGAGATTCAGGAGTAAAAAATTTAGATTTTTCAACTGTTGTTTCATGAGTGCCCGGGGGGATTTCTTTTTTTGGTTTTTCATGGGCCAGGCTTTCCTTTGTTGCCACAAGAGAAATCTTTTTTGCAAGCCTTGATTCTTTGATCTTTTGTAACCATTTCTTTGACACCTCTTTGATCTTGCGGAGTAGGCTCATATAACACCTCCTTAGAATTAATCTATTTTCTCTTAAATAAAAAAGGGGATGTATATCCCCTTCGAACAAGATTGTTCTTTTTACTCTTTCTACTTCATATTATTTCTTTGGTTTCGCTGTTTTGTTTTTTATCAATACATCCTTAAGGTCTTCTTCAAGCGCTTCTTTTAGTTTGGTAACTTTTTGCAGTTCTTCTTTTATGCTCTGGTTTATTAATTGTTCTTGTAGCAATGACTTCTTTGTTGAATCAAGCAATACCTTTTGGGCTTCCAAATCATGGCTGAGAGAATTTATCTTTGCCTCGTAATTGGCCTTCTCCTGGCCAAATTTGTTCATTTTTTCCTCTAAGTCAAGCCTTGTTGCCATTTCTTTTTGGCGTGCATTTTTTTGGCGGCTTGCGTTTCCACAAGAACTAACCGTACTCATAAAGAATATCAATGTCAATACCGCTAATATTATAATAAGCCTATTCTTAAAACTTTCTTCCATGGTGCCTCCTGAAAAAAATAATTATTTAAGATTATCTTGCGGCTCTAAATTAACAACTTCTTCTTTGGTATCTTTTGTTTTTGTTACCACAGGTAAAATAACAATTTCAACCCTGCGATTCAATTGACGGCCTTCTTTACTATCATTAGAAGCTACTGGTTTATATTCTCCGTAGCCGATTGCCGATACGCGGTCTGGGGAGATGTCTTTTTCATCGACGAGATAATGCAAAACACTTAACGCGCGGGCAGTGGATAACTCCCAATTTGATTTCCATCCGGAACTCTTGATAGGAACATTGTCTGTATGGCCTTCTATACCTATATTTAGCTGCGGAACGTTTTCCTGTAAGATTTTTGCAACCTTGCCTAAACCGTTAACCGCACCTGATTTTAGTTTTGCTTTACCCGAATCGAATAAAACATCCGCCACAAAGGTAATCACTAAACCCTTTTCGTTCATCTTAAGGCTGATATCCTTATCCTTAATTTCTTGTGCTAATCTTTCTTCCAGCAGTATTTTTGTCTGAGCCAATTCATCAAGTTGAGTAGATAACTCTTGAATCTTTTGGAGGTCAGAACGCCTTCCTGTTTGAAAAATAAATGTGCAACCTGCTAAGCTTAAAGATAAAAATATTACCAAGCTGGATTTAATCAAAGATTTGCTTTCCATCAGATTTCCTCCTCTTAATTATTAAATTTGGAATGGAACTTAACTATAACATAATCAATAAGTTTAGTCAAGGAATTTGTTAATGCTGGTATAAACTTATTATAAAATTATTGTTTCATCTCTTGCTGCGCCAACTGAAATTATGGAAACTTTACAATTAAGTACATCCTCTAAATAAGTAATATAATTTATGGCATTTTTTGGCAAATCTTGGTACTTTTTTGCTTTACAAACCGGCGTATTCCAACCGGCCATTTCCTTATATATAGGTAAGGCTTTCTTTAATACCTCTAGATCGTAAGGGAATTCTTTAAATATTTTACCTTTATACTTATAGGCAGTACAGACTTTAATTATCTTTAATCCATCGAGTATATCCATTTTCATGATGGCTAATTCTGATATACCGTTTAAGACAATTGCTTCTTTGACTATGACACTATCAAACCATCCGCATCTTCTTGGCCTGCCGGTTGTGGCACCAAATTCATTGCCTTTGTTCCTGATGAATTCTTGAAATTGGCCAGAAAATTCAGTAGGAAATGGCCCCTCGCCTACTCTAGTAGTATATGCCTTTGCTATACCGATAATTTTATCAATTTTATCAGGAGAAACACCTGTGCCGATACAGGCGCCTCCGGAAATTGCCGAAGAGGAAGTAACAAAAGGATATGTCCCAAAATCAATGTCAAGAAACGTACCCTGGGCGCCCTCAAAAAGAATATTTTTTTTATCTAGAATTGCATTGTTTAATATTCTGGATATATTAGCAATATAGCTTGAAAAGGTTTTTCCATAATTTAAATATTCTCGATAAATCTTATTAAAATTAAACCCTTGATAGCCGTAAACTTTTTTAAAGATTTCATTCTTTTCTTTTAAATTATCTTTTAGCTTATCCCTAAAAACACTCCGGTTTAAAAGATCAAGCATCCTTATGCCGCAACGGTTTATTTTATCCGCATAGCATGGCCCGATGCCTCTTCCGGTTGTGCCGATTTTATTGGTTCTTTTTGTCTCGCGTAGTTTATCTAAAATTTTATGATACGGTAAAATCACATGGGCCAAAGGCGAAATCTTTAATCTTGCGTTTATATTAATTCCCCCTAAGCTCAAGCCATCGATTTCTTTTTTCAACATTTGCGGATCAATTACTACACCATTACCGATACAGCAAATTTTATTCTTATGCAATATGCCTGAAGGAATTAAGTGAAAAATATACTCTTTATCGCCCACTACTACCGTGTGCCCTGCATTGCTGCCACCTTGGTAACGGACAATATAATCTACCTTGTCTGATAAAATATCAATAATCTTGCCCTTACCCTCATCTCCCCACTGTGTGCCGACTAAAATGATATTCATAGTTATAAGTAATAATTTTATTACGGATTCATGGTAAAAATTTTCTGTGCGATATCCGGATATTTAGCAATAAAACTTAATTCATCATCAACCAAGGGCTTTTGATTGTGGACATTGGCATAACGAACCAATTCCAAAACTTTTGTTGCTTCTAGGTCATCTTTAAATTCAACTTCCAGTTTTTCATATACATTCCTAAACCCTTTAATCCCAGAATATTCTCCGGCGGTAATCTTACGGCCTGTCTCGATTATTTCCGGCTCTCCGCGGCCCAATTCTTCAAAATCATAAAGTTCGTAATTACGCCTATCCTTTAAAGCGCCGTCAGCATGAATTCCTGATTCGTGCGCAAAGGCATTTGCGCCAATACCGGGTTGATTTATCGGAATTGGCACGCCAAAAGCATACGAGGCGTACGTACAAATCTTCCAGGCCATCTTTAAATCTATTCTTTGATCCAACTGATATTCTTGCATACCATTGCCATACCTTATCGCCAAAATAACGGAAATCAAATCTGCGTTTCCCGCCCGTTCACCCATACCGTTTACACAGGTATTTATATAGGTGTCGCATCCGGCATCAATTGCTGCCTTTGCCCCGGCAATAGAATTTGCCACGACCAGCCCTAAATCGTTGTGGCAATGTATTTCTATCGGTAACTGGACTACTTCAGCTAAAGTTTTTATGCGTTCATAAATCGTAAAAGGCGTATCAGTGCCTAATGTATCACAGTAACGAATCCGCTGCGCGCCTGCTTGCTTTGCAGCCAAAGAAAATTCCTTCAGATACTCTATTCTCGTACGCGAAGCATCTTCTGCGTTTACGCCAATATTTTCAGCTCCCAGCGTTAGCGCTTCTTTTACTGCTTCAGCCATCTCTTTCAATATTGATTGGTGGTCAAGTTTACCCTTGAATTTATGGGTAATCATCTGATCAGACGTAGAAATAGACAGATTCAGGTTCTTTATATGAGGGGTTAACTTAAAGGCGGTTCTCACATCTTCTTTGGTAGCGCGAATCCATCCTTCCAGCCTAATAGGAGACAATACTCCCATCTTAGCTAATTCCAAGTTAGCATTAAGGTAATTCGTTTCGTGCCTTGTAACCGGAAAACCAAATTCGGACTGAAATACACCCATTTTGTTTAAATAATAATTAATCATCGTCTTTTGTAATTTGGAAAGGCAGATTCGAGAAGTTTGGACTCCATCCCGGTTTGTTACATCAATTAAATAAATTTTATTAGGTTTAGGCATATTAATTATCCCTTCTTCTACTTTTTAAATATTCTCTTAAGATCGCTTTTTGTAGGCACTCCCTGGATGCCAAATATTTGCCGGTTATCTAAAAGATACACCGGGCCGGACATAACTTTTAATTCTTTGTTAATCTTTATGTTTTCTCTTAAAAGAGCGGCTCCTTCAACAGAAGTTGCGCATGTTTTTATTTTAGAAGAGTCCTCGCTCCCCAGGCAACTATCCCACCAAGAGCTCTGAATATTTTTAGCACGGCAAATCAGATAATTCCAGAATTCTTTCGGATAATATTTCTTTACGCATGCGCAGCGTAAATACTCTTCAGTTTCTATACTGCCTGCCGCGGTTTGGAATTTAGAATTTTCTTCAATAGCAAGAAAATGTATATCGGGGTTAAAATCTTTTATTGCCTCTAAGGTAACACTCGTATCACGGCCGTAAAGGCTTATAAATAAATCCAAATTGCCTTCTTTTTTTTCTCTGTTTAAATAATAAGAGAGGCCCGCGATATCCGGATTCAATACGTAAAAATCGCCTTTTAGATTTAAGTTCTTTTTTAAGCCGCTAAATCCTGTTTCTTGTTCAATTTCTCTACCCAAAAGATAAGCCGGTAAACCATTAATACTTAACTTGCTTATTAACTTAAGAGCCTTTGCATCGGTATTGAATAAGAAAACCGGGGTAATACCGGGAAAAATCTTATTTAAATAATTGAGCGTTTCTTTTGTATCGCAGCCAAGGCAATTTTTCATAGTAATCACTAAAAGTGAGACTTTCTTTGCCTGGCCAAATACACACCTGGCTTCTTTAATGCCCGGATTAAGGCAAGTACCGCTAATATTTTTACTCCTGCAATCATTATCCGAGAAACAACCAGGTAAAATCTCCTCTATCTGCGGATTATTCTTTATTTTATCCGAAAGGCGTTTTAATTCCGATTTTTTAACGGTGATTTTTCCATCATTTATGCTTAAGGTTAAAACCCCAAGTTTACGGCCCTGTCTCGATGGATTAAACACAAAAGTTGAGCCGATCTCTTTGTAGGATTCTCCTTCTTTTACAGGCCGATTTGTAATAAGAATATCAATACCTTTTATTTCATTAATCAAATCTGAATTTTGTCTTTCGCTTAAATTACTCAAAACAACTATTATGTCGGTATTATTTTTCTTTAATTCCTCAATTGTCTTCTCAACTGCTATTCCAGGCTCGACAAAACTAATATCACCTGCTCTTTGCTTAGCAAGAGAATTGGTTAAGCCAATTATACCGACTTTCAAGCCTCCTACCTGCTTAATAACATAAGGTAGTATTTTTTTCGTAAGTTCGCCGTTGTTTGTGATAGAAATATTACAAGATAAAAAATTAAGGTTTGCCTTAAAAATATTTTCTTTCAAAAAATCAAGCCCAAAATTAAATTCGTCTTCCCCTATTGCTACGGCATCATATTTAATTAACTCCATTGCCTTAAGATTAACTTCTGTTCGCTGCGTATTTAACTGTGTATCTTGGGTATATTCATCCATTAACCCGCCGGCAAAGAAATTACCCGAATCTAAAACCAGGATATTGGGATTATTTTTTCTTAATTGCTTAATTAAAGCCGCGCGCCGGCTAACCCCGCCGTCGGCCTCAATAGGGCAATTACAGGGATAAAGCATTGAGTGAGTCGAGCCTGTATAAAGAATGGTTATTTCTTTGCCAAATGCAGAATTAATAACATTTGTCAAAATCCAAACAAAAAAAATTCCAGGAACAAATTTTTTCATATTTTTTATAGTTAGTAATGGCAATTTCATCTTTTTGTAGTAAATCTCTCTTTAATTTTGGGCCGGGAGAAGAAGATTAATAGAATTATCGGGTATAACAAAGCGCCGAGAAGCATAAGAATATAAACCAATGCCCCCCCATATCAATCCTTCTAAAAAGCCATACTTTTCTATGTGGGTAAATTCTCTTATATATCCTCTCAAAATTATCGGAAATCCTATCGCTGAAATAACTATAATACTCATAGCATAAATATACCCCAGAAATCTTCCCCAAGACTTACTCCATATAATACCAATTCCTGAAGTTATTAAGATAGTACTAAAAAAATAATCGAAAAACGGTAAACTAAGAATATCAATAAAATTTGTAGCCATTGGTTTAGGAAATGGTATTGACCCACATCGCAAAGAAATAATCAAAACTTGAAACGGTAAATTCCATCTCCTTAACCCATCCAGAGGTAAGAATACACCTATAAAAGATAACAAAATACTAACAACTCCAACTACTACACAGCTCCATAACATCTTTCTCATTCTTTCTCCTGGCATAATCTTCATCCGATCATACGGACAGATAACTTGAGTTAAACTTGATACTTGGTTACCTACTTTATCTTTGGTAATTACTGAGCTGTCTCTTTTTCTTTACCTCTATCTATTCAACTCCCGGATATCTTTTTTGAGCCAGCGGTAATCCTGATGCGCACCTTCTGACTTACAGAAGCCATCTATGGCCTGATCAAGCTCCCGCTCTTCATCTTCTTTGTCTTTTACAGTCCAACTTCGAGGCATAACTTTCTTAATCGTATCGCTTCCTTCGAAAAGTAACCCCTTGCTGAAGTGGCCTCTTAGGGTAAAGGTGGTATCTATAGGTAGCACTGTGATATCTTCTCTTCTAAAGAGGAGCAATGATGTGTTGTGACGAAGCGGGATAATCTTTTTAGCTTGAGCGCCATCACAGGTAGCATCAGTGATGGTTCTTGCATCATAACCTTGAGGGAATTCTACAAAGGCAAGAAATATGCCTCTGTTACATAGGAATACCTCTGGTTTTATGGTTATCTTGGCTTTGAGTTTAACGGTAAAATGCCTATTTAATATCTCTTGGTTACCAGCCTTATCCGTAGCAGTAATAACTAAGGTATGTGTTCCAACCTTGGGCTGGATGCGGCTTAAGCTGGTTATAGGAAGACTATCTAAGGTAAGCGATGTAGAAGCTATCTGCGAGAGGGCATCTGAAGTAGCATAGGTTAAAGGAATAGCTTGAGTATGGAAGTATTCCTTGTTTTCCTGAGGAGAGGTTATGGAGATTGCAGGTTTTGTTTTATCGATGTTTAAGGTTACATAGGTTGAGGCTTGGTTGCCGGCTAAGTCAAATGCCTGTCCTCCGATGTGCTGGTCTTTTCCTTCGCTGGTGATGGTTGCGGGTTCAGTAACCGAGGCAACGCCAGAGAGGTTATCAGTAGCGCTGAAGATTACGGTAACATTAGAGTTGTTCCAGCCAGAGGAGTTGGGCTGGGGTGAGGCTTGGGAGGTTATGGCAGGTGGAGTTTTGTCGAGTTTAAGTGTTATTGTTTTTGCTGTTTCTGTGTTGCCGGCGTTGTCTATGGCATAGCAGGTGAGGGTGGTTGTGCCTTCGGTATATATAGGTATATCTAGGCTATTTCCTGAGATTATTTTCTCTTCAGTTATTGCTCCGGTTAATTTATAGTGAATCTCTCTTACTCCGGAGCCTCCTTGATTATCTGTAGCTGTAAGAGTAACGGTTACATCAGAGTTATTCCAGCCGGCCTGGTTAGGTAACGGTGAGGTAGTAGCTTGAGTTGCCGGTGGAACATTATCTACAAAGGTAGTTACTTTATTTACTGTTCCGTTAGTTCTGGTGCTTTCAGGCACAGAGGGAAAATAGACAGTGGCGTAATTAATAACTTCTGATTTATCAGGGGTAGTGTTTTTCACTTTGACGCTAAAGGTAGCAGAGCCGCCTTGTTTTGAAGCAATCTCTCCTACAAACCAAGTAATGGTTCTGGTTACAGGATTGTAGGTTCCAGGTTCGCCAATCTGCTGACCTGTTGCACTATCAAGTATTGGACCAATGGTTAGATTAGCGTCATCCAAATCTTCTTCCAGAGTATCGGTGAAGTAGACGCCGTAGGCAATGCCCTTGCCTTCATTTTCGTAGTGTATAGTATAGGTAAGGGTATCTCCTGGCTTAACATCGCCCGAAGGAGCAACAGAGAGCTCGTTGGGGTCGTGGGCGGTGGTAGCAACAGACTCTGATTTACTCTGGTGCGCTTCAATTATTTGCTTAAATAATTCTAAATCATTTACTCCCGGCATTCTCCCATATTTACCTTTAAACTCGGCAAGAAGTTCAAGCTGCTCACGTCCATGCAGAAAGCCTACGTATAAGGGAATATTAAATATCCCATCTTCATTCTGAAACTCTCCCCCGGTTAAACAATCGTTTTGCAGATTAAACTTCTCGATATCAACTTGCCCTTCCCATTTTATGGCAATTTCATTGCCGGGAACATCACCATAAATTGTTACCGAAACCAGCTCTTTACCAAACTGTGCTTTGGCTCTTGCTGCATAATCCTTTAAAAACTCCACCAAAATATTAACTGCTCTGCCCCTATCCTCGTATATCAGTTTAACCAAAGAAACTTCCAAATTTTCCGTTATTTTTACTTGTATCGTATAATCACTAAAATTTATATTAAGCTCTTTAAAATCTGGAATCATATCATCGCCGGTATATAAAATTATCTTATTAAAACCTTTTCCTTGAGAAGTTAAATTTCGAATCTGTCTTAAATCATTCTGGGAAGTAAAAACCGTCGATGCAACGTATAACTCTTCTCCCCATAAATCTCTCCGTTTTGCTAAAGTAACCGCAGTTCCAGCTCCGGCGCTATGAGCAATAACCATTTTCTGATAACCGGATATTTGTGAAAAAAGCGGATCTTCTAACCCATTAGTCAGAGTAGGAATATTGTAATATTGGGCTAGCGCTCCTAATGTTCCGGTAATAATATCGGTTCCATCATAAGTCCATACTGGTTGCAGATTTAAAGTTTTTGCCACACCCTTTAAAACCTCCTGCTCATGAACATCGCCGCTATTAGTAAACAGACCGAAAAGTGCTGAACCTTCAGTCTCTTGAGCTAAAATAACTGCCGGAAATATTAAACCAGCTAAGAAAAACCCAATGATTTTTTTAGAAAACCATTTCGTCATTTTTAATCTATTGTTTTTCATCCTATCATTCCTTTACCTCAAAAACCTGCACCCGGTTATTGTAATAATCAATCATAAAAACGTAATTATCATTTATTACCAGATCCTCTGGGCCGTGTAAATCACCTAATCTGCCGCCGCCGCGAGGATCGCCAATCTCAGATAAAAAAGAAAGCGTGCCATTATCAGCAATCCTTAGTATTTGGATGTAGTTGTTAACCTTATCGCAAACATAAAGATTATTACCTTTAATCGTCAAGCCGTGGGGTGTATTAAATTCACCTTTACCATCGCCTTTTTTGCCAAAAGTAAATCCAAACGAAAGCCTTCCTTTATTATTAATCTTTAAAGCTTGAATACGGTTATTTTCTACCTCGCTAACATAAAGATAGTTACCTTTAACCACCAACCCGTAAGGAGTATCAAATTCTCCCTTACCTTGGCCTTTTTTGCCAAAAGTAAATTCAGCGGCAAGTGTCCCACTGTTATTTATCTTTAAGACCTGAATACGGTGGCTGTATTCATCGCTAACGTAAAGATAACCGTCTTTAACTGCCAATCCTTGCGGCCAGAGGAACTCTCCATTGCCTTCGCCCTCTTTACCAAATGCAAATTCCGCAGAAAGCGTGCCATCGCTATTTATCTTTAAGGTCTGAATGCGCCGATTAGCGTTATCGCTGACATAAAGATAATCGCCACTAACCACCAATCCTCCCGGATTAGAAAATTCACCCTTTTCCTTTCCTTTTTTACCAAAAACAAATCCAAAACTAAGGCTACCATCAAGAGCTATCTTTAATATCTGAATACGGTGATTATATGTATCGCTGACATAGAGATAATTGTTTTTAACGGCTATACCTGACGGCGCTATCATATACGCCATCAACCATTCAACCACATTTTCCTTGGTCATTTTCTCCCTAGGAAATCTATACTGCGCTACGGCTGTTAACTCAGGAATTTTTTCGGTTGTTTGAGCAAAACATATTATGGGCAACAAAATAACTAACAAAATTAACATTTTTTTACTCATCTTACTCTCCAATATTGGTAATATAAGCATTTTGCCCTAATGAAAAACCTTCGGGTAATCCCCACACCACTTCAACTTTAAATGTTAAATAACCTATTGTTTTAGCAGGTAGATTTACAATTTTCCAGCTCAACCGATGAGCAAATGGACTATAATAAACACCCTCAGAAGCAGAGATATATTTTACGAAAGTATTCAAAGCGCATGAAACAAACACATTTCCTGCCGCTTTCACCCCATCATTCCTATATTCAATGATGTAGTTTACGGTTTGTCCCGGGCTGACATTCTGCGGGCCCCAGACTTTCACTCTTAATGCAGGCGCAGGAGGCAAAGCCAAATCTATGCGTTCTATTGATAATGATAATGTCCGCCCAGATACAGCGCCATCCAAACTACCGGAAACAATTCCTAAAAGGGGACTGCTGAATTGACCAAGTAAGCTAATTTCTCCCGCTGCAATAAGCTCATCAAAAGTCCAGCCTTCTCCTGAGCCATTTTTGGTAACATAGGAAATTATTGAACAGCCTTGGCCATTATAGGGGTTAGCTGTATCTGCTACTCTTAGATGGTTTAAAACCGTATCTATTGGCTCGTTATAATGGCCTGTGGTTTTACCGCTAACGGCAATTTGTAAAATATTGAGTTTAGCAGCTGGATAATTGGTAGTTTGCAGGTAATTCAGGCTGCCTGCTAAATTTAGAGTGACAAAAACAGCTTTATCCGCCAGTTGGTTTAGTTTCCAAATTGCATGGTATTGGTCATAGGTGCCGCTTTCCGGCACAGATTCTGTAAGATAGCCATCAATAATACCGCCGGCATCACTGCCGGAGATTATAGCTTTTAGATAAATCTTTCTCTCTTTGACAGCAGGAAATAAAACTCCTTGCCAGTAACCTTGATAAAAGATACCTTCCAAGGTTGCATTCCACTGGCCCTTTGTAAATCCCCTGCCAATAAAAGAGCCTGAATTAACTTTTGTAATTTCAAAGTCAGTAAAATTAAACGTGCCTGTTAAATCACCGGTTACCGTAAGATTGCTTGAAACAGCTTTCTGATTAAGGAGCTCCTCGGTTAAAGTTAATTCACTGGAAGATGTTTCAGATAAAACTTCCTTTTCCCCAATAGTAATTAAGCGGCTGGAAACATTATTCCATTCGCTAGATTCATAAATATAATCACTTTCATCAGCCTTGGCCAATAGATAGTAGTTTCCTGCTGTTAGATTGGGAATAGTTACTGAAGTTGTTTCAGTGTAGCTTTCGCCAACAGGAAGAGGCTGGGTGTGCCATCTAAAAGCAAGCCGCTGGTCGCTGCTGTCTAGTTGCTCGTCTGTTGAGATATAAACCTTATCTAACCAACCGTTGCTGCTGCTTAATGGTGCCTGACCATTACCTTGATTCTTTACTGTCCAGGAGATTTCAATTTGTTGTTGTGCACTGGCAGAACTAGGCGCGGTAAAGGAAATCAAAGCAAGATCAGGAACAGTAATGCTAATTGGTTTAGCGATAGAGATGTTATTAGCCTCATCAGACTCATAAATAGCGTTGCCTTCATCAGTCTTAACCAATAGATAATAAGTTCCTGCTGTTAGATTAGGAATAGTTACCGAGGCTGTCTCGGTGTAGCTTTGGCCGGCAGGGAGAGACTGAGAATGAACCCTAAAAACAAGCTGCTGGTCACTACTATCCAGTTGCTCGTCCATAGAAAGATAAACTTTATCTAACCAACCGTTGCTGCTGGTTAATGGTGTCGGACCACTTCCTTGGTTTTTTACTGTCCAAGTAAACTCAACTTGCTGCTGGGTACTGACAGATACAGGCGCACTAATAGACGTTGGAATAAGATCAGGGACAGTAATGGTTATTGGCTTAACACTGGAGATATTATTAGTTTCATCAGATTCATAAATAGTATTATTTTCATCGGTCTTTAGGATCAGATAATAAGTTCCTGCGGCTAGGTTAGGAATAGTTACCGGTGTTGTTTGGGTATAGCTTTCACCGGCAGGAATAGGCTGGGCGTACCATAGGCTAGCGATTTGCCGATCATTATCATCCAGCTGTTCATCAGTTGAGAGATAGAGAATATCTTTCCCTAAATACCATCCATACCCACTGCCAGTCCATAGATAGGTTATAACTGCATCGCCGTTACCTTGGTTTTTTACTGTCCAAGAGATCTCAATTTGCTGTTGAGGACTAACTGTAATTGGTGCCTGTATAGATGTTACTGTTAAATCCGGAACTCTAATGGTAGTTGGCTTAACAATAATGTTGTTGTCTTCGTTTGATTCATAAACATTATTGCCCTGGCTATCCGCTTGTAACAATAAATAATAATCTCCTGCCGGCACCTCCGGTATCTTAATGGTATAGGGAGTTGTGTAGCTTTCACCTGCTGCTAACGGCTTATTTAAATACCCTATATTAGCAAGCAATTTATCTGAATCATCCAAGACATTGTCCTGAGATAAATATAGATTATCATACCAAATATTACCGTAACCACCGTAGTAACCAGACGAGCCTATCGCCGTGCCATTCCCCTGATTCTTTACTGTCCAAGAGATTTCAACTTGCTGTTGAGTGCTGGCTGAAGCAGGGGTATTTAAAGAGCTAATAGTTAAATCAGGGACGTTGATTGTGATTGGCTGGGTAAGGGTGTTATTATCTTCATTTGTTTCATAGACATAGTTTGAAGGGTCGGTCTTTACCAGTAGATAGTAGTTACCAGTAGAGACATTCGGGATGATGACCTGTTGTGTCTGCGTGTAGCTTTCTCCTGCTGCTAACGGTTTATTTAGATACCCTATATTAGCAAGCAATTTATCTGAATCATCCAAGACATTGTCCTGAGATAAATATAGATTATCATACCAAACATTGCCGTAACCACCGTAGTAACCAGACGAGCCTATCGCCGTGCCATTCCCCTGATTCTTTACTGTCCAAGATACCTCTATCCACTCCTGCGTGTTGGCTGAAGCAGGGGCATTTAAAGAGCTAACGGTTAAGTCAGGAACATTGATTGTGATTGGCTTTGCGCTGGAGATGTTATTGGCCTCATCTGATTCATTAACATATTTATATTGATCGGCTTCTAGAATCAGATAATAGGTTCCTGCGGGTACATTAGGAATAGTTAATTTAGTTGTGGCGGTGTAAATTTCGCCAGGAAGCAAGGGTTGAGTGTGCCAGGCAGCAGCAAGCTGCTGGTCATTACCATCAATCTGGCTGTCAGTGGAAAAATAAACTCTATCTATCCAACCACTACTCTGGCTTGTCTCTGCCTGCACATTCCCCTGATTCTTTACTGTCCAAGAGATTTCAACTTGCTGTTGGGTGCTGGCAGAACCAGGCGCGGTAAAAGAAGTTACAACAAGATCAGGAAGTTCATCCTGCGCTGCTGCTATATTCAAAGCCAAAACTAAAGTTATCCCAATAATAAAAACAAATTTTTTCATTATATCCTTACTACTTTTACGGATAAAATATTATCTATCTTCTTTATCTTTTCCAGAATTTGGGTAGAAACAGGGCTGTCTACGTTCAACAACGAAACTGCATCTCCTCCCATTTCTTCCCGGCCAAATGTCATTGCCGCAATATTAATGTTATGTTGGCCTAAAAGTGTGCCTAGGTTTCCGATGATACCCGGGACATCGCGATTCTGCACCATAATTATTTCGCCCAAAGGCGATAACTCAAGATAATAGTTATCGATTTTGACTATGCGCGGCTTTTTATTCATAGATAATGCCCCCGCAACCTTTCTGGTTTCTTTATCGGTTTTTATCTCCAATTGGATTAAATTGGAAAATTCTTCTTCACTGGCAGACTTTACCTCTTTAATTTTAATGCCCCTGTCGCGGGCTAAAGATTTGGCATTAATAAAATTTACTGTCTCCTGCAAAATTGGCGTGAGCGCTCCCTTGACAACTGCCATGGTGAGCGGGCTGATATCGTATTTGGTAATCTCACCGTTGTAGCTGATATTTAATTCCTGAAATCTACCGTCAGCTAATTGTCCGCTGAATTTTCCTAATTTCTCGCACAAATTTATATAAGGATCTAAAAATTTACAAACTTCAGCTTCAATGCACGGATAATTCGCAGCATTTCGGATACCGCGGCCAAGGAGCGCATCGCGGACGATTTCTGCGACTTCAATCGCTACATTTACTTGCGCTTCTTCCGTAGAGGCACCTAAATGAGGGGTAACTATCACATTATCTAATTTTAAAAGCTCAGATTCAGGGGCAACCGGCTCTTTTTCAAAAACATCCATTGCGGCCCCTGCAACCTTTCCTTGCTTAACAGCGTTTACAAGTGCTGCCTCATCAATGATACCGCCACGCGCGCAATTAACTACGCGCACACCCTTTTTCATTATCGCAAATTCGTTTGTTGAGATTATGTGTTTTGTGTCTTCTGTTAAAGGCGTATGCACAGTAATATAATCCGCGCGTTTCAATAAATCCCTTAATTCAACTACCTCAACTCCTAATCCTTCGGCAATTTCTTTTGAGAGGAACGGGTCATATGCTAAAATTTTCATTCCGAAGGAAAGAGCGCGCTTAGATACTTCCGAACCAATCCTGCCAAAACCTACTACACCTAAAATTTTATTATAGAGTTCCACGCCCATGAATTTGGAACGATTCCATTCGCCCTTCTTGGTTGAGAAATTAGCCTGAGGAATATTCCGCGAAAGGGATAAAATCATGCTCATTGTATGTT
Source organism: Candidatus Omnitrophota bacterium (assembly GCA_043807505.1). Lineage (GTDB taxonomy): Bacteria > Omnitrophota > Gorgyraeia > Gygaellales > Profunditerraquicolaceae > JAZDFW01. The sequence continues at coordinate 21,770 of JAZDFW010000089.1, forward strand.
CTGCCGTAGAAATAGTATTTCCCGCGGGTGTATTCATTACAATAATGCCCTTTTGCGTAGCCGCTTCTAAATCTACATTATCTAATCCTACGCCAGCGCGGCCGATTGCTTTTAAATTTATTGCGCTGCTAATTACATCCTTGGTTACTTTAGTGGCACTTCTGACAATCAACGCATGATAATCTTTAATTTTTTCTTTTAGTTCTTCGGGTTTTAATTCAGTCATCACATCGACCTGAAATTCTTTAACATCTTTTAATATCTTCAGGCCTTCTTCGGATAGCGGATCACTTACCAATATCTTAAGCATTAAAAACCTCCTGCGCAGCCTTTACGCCTTCTCCTAAATTAAATTTATATCCCATCTGACGCAGGACTTTTTCTAAACAAGAGATTCCCACGATTATATCAAACTCTTCAATAAAGCCCATATGGGCAAATCTAAATACCTTACCCTTTAGTTCTGCCTGGCCTCCGGCAATGGTCACTCCATAATTATCGCGCATTGTCTTAACCAATTTCTCTCCGTCCAAACCTTGCGGAACATTCACTGCTGTAACTACATCGCTTCCGGCATCCGGAGCAAATAACTCTAAGCCCAATTGCATCATTGCAGCGCGTGTAGCATCTGCCATTTTCTTATGACGGCTAAAGATGTTTTCTAAACCTTCTTGTTTCATTATTTTTAGTGCTTCCGCCAAAGCAATTACCAAAGAGATCGCCGGGGTAAAAGGCGTATCGATGCTTGCAAAAGATTTTTTTGCCGCCTTTAAATCAAAATAATATTTCGGGCACTTGGAATCATTAATTTTCCTCCAGGCTTTTTCACTTACACAGATAAAAGCGAGTCCCGGCGGAAGCATTAGGCCTTTTTGCGAGCCAGATACACACACATCAACAAACCAGGCATCGGTTTTTAGGTCGATTGCGCCTAAACCGCTAATAGCATCCACCACTAAAACAGCTTCGGAATTCTTTACAATTTTACCGATTGTTTCTATATCGCTAACAACGCCGGTTGAGGTTTCACAAAGTGTAGTAAATACAGCCTTAATTTTTGGATTTGCCTTTAGCCTCTCTTCAATTTCCTGCGGCGAGACTGCTTTTCCCCATTCCACGTCAATTATTTCGGTATTTATCCCGTAAGCCTTACAAATCTCAGTCCATCTTTCCCCGAATTTTCCGCCCTGCACAACCAAGGCTGTATCTTGCATCGATAATAAATTTGCGACACTTGCCTCCATTGCGCCCGTACCGGAAGAGGTCAAAATATAAACATCTCCTGCGGTTTGAAAAACATATTTTAATCCAACGGACACTTCCTTTAATATAGCCTGAAATTGGGGTGTGCGGTGATGGATTATTGGCTTTGCTTGCGCTTGAGCTACCTCCGGCGGTAATGGTGTAGGCCCCGGTGTCAACAGATAGTTCTTTCTCATAACTCCCTCCATAACACTAAATCATAAATACTGAATCCTAAATAAACCTAAAATCCAATTGTTTTATTTTTTCTGATGGACAATCACTTCATCAACTAATCCATAATCTTTTGCTTCTTGAGCAGACATAAAATAGTCTCTATCACTATCCTTTACGATTTTTTCTAAAGGTTGGCCTGTATGATGCGCTAAGATTTCGTTAATTTTATCACGCAGCTTTAAAATCTCTTTAGCATGAATTGAAATATCTGCGGCAACCCCCTGAATGCCTCCCCAAGGCTGATGTATCATCACCCGCGAATGAGGAAGGACAAAACGTTTCCCTTTTGAGCCGGCAGCTAACAAAATTGCGCCCATTGAAGCAGCTTGGCCAACGCAATAAGTAGCTACATCGGGTTTTAAAAACTGCATCGTATCATATATTGCTAAACCGGCAGTTACCGAACCACCGGGTGAATTAATATAAATACTGATTTCTTTCTTTACATCTTCCATTTGTAAAAAAAGCATTTGGGCCATAATAACGTTAGCAACATTGTCATCAATGGCTGTTCCGATAAATATAATACGGTCTTTTAAGAGGCGTGAATAGATATCATATGCCCGCTCAAACCCTCGCGAAGTCTGCTCAATAACCATAGGAATTAAAATCTGTGATTTCTCGTTCATTATCTTTCCCCTCCTTAAATAAATAATGCCTCTGGCGCTTATTGTTTATTTAACTTGCGCACTGTGTGCGGAGTCTCCAATTGATTCGGCGCTTTAACTAATTTCCTTCCACTGGGCTTCCCTGAATAAAAACTCTATCACCTTACGCGGCATATGGTCATCAAGCGGAATATTTTCTTTTTTGGCTATTTCGGACAAAACTAAATAAATCCTTACTTGGACTCTTGCCTCAGGTTCTAAATTCTTAGCCATTTCTTTTTCTTGTTCATCTATTTTTTCCCGGGGGAAACCTTTCATTGCTAAATCAACTTTTGTGTGCCTTATTAATTCCTGCAATTGACGGTTAACTAGAGACTGCGGAACTTTAAAATCAAGGTCCTTAGTAATACTTTCGATAATTTCGTTCTCTATTTTCTGCCGCTGCTGGTTCTCTTTCTGAAGAAAAATTTGCCTTTCTATAGCCTTCTCTAACTCGGCTAAATTCGGATAACCCAAGCCTTTGGCAAAATTATCATCCAGATTCTCAATCTTACGGGACTCTTTTAAAGAATCTAAGTTACGCTTGAGGTCATCCGGGGTTATCTCTATTTTTTTGTAATTTACCTGGATGCCCTTGTAATTTTTAAGTTTAATCTCGGGGCTTATCTCAACCGCGGCTTTATACGATAAGGCCTCTCTGTCTAATTTAACATCGGAAATATCGGGCATATCAATAACATCAATTGATTCTTTTTTTATAGCTTCATCATAAGTTTGGGGGATTAATTCTTTAAGCACCTGCTCATGCGCGGTTTTAGCAAAATTTTTTTCTAAAATATCGCGCGGTGCGTTACCCGGACGAAAACCCGGAACCTTTGCTTCAGCTGCAATTTTTTTAAAAACATCATCGAACTTATTTTTTACGATATCGCCAACTACTTCTACGCTGATTTCAACTTTGCTAGCGTCAAGCTTCTTCACCTCTGTTTTCATTTTGTTATTTTACCTTTCTTTAATAAATTACATACGGAACTTTTCTCCTAAATAAACCTGCCTGGCCTGAGGATTATTGATTAATTCATCGGCAGTACCGGAGATAAGGATTTTTCCTTCCGCAATTAAGTATGCCCTGTCGGTTATAGAGAGCGTTTCTCTTACGTTATGGTCAGTTAATAAAATCCCCAGCCCCCGGTCTTTTAATTCCCTGATGATCTCCTGCGCCTCATTGACAACAATCGGGTCTATCCCTGAAAACGGCTCATCCAGAAGTATAAAAGAAGGGTTAGTAACTAAGGCTCGAGTGATCTCCAGCCTTCTTCTTTCACCTCCGGATAAAGTATAAGCCCTATTCTTTCTTAGATGCGCAATCCTTAATTCTTCAAGCAAACTTTCCAAGCGAAGTTTACGCTCGGACCTATTTATAGGTAAAGTCTCCAATATCGACATAATGTTCTCTTCAACCGTAAGTTTCCTGAATATTGATGCCTCTTGTGCCAGATAACCGATGCCAAATCTTGCGCGTTGATGTATAGGAAATTTTGAGATATCGGTATTATCAAATATAATTTCACCTCTATCCGATTGAATAATACCTACAATCATATAGAAAGATGTGGTTTTACCGGCGCCGTTGGGCCCTAAGAGCCCGACTATCTCGCCGCGCTTAACAACCATGTTTACGCCTTTGACTACTTCTCTTCCATCGTATGACTTGCAGAGGTCTTTAATTTCCAAAAGATGCATTCTTTAGATCCTCCGAAGAATAAAGGATTAATTTAGGCCTTCCGGTAAGCGTAATCTTTTTATCTATCGCCGAATAAACGGCTTCATCGCTATAAGATATATTTTCGCCACGGACAATCTTTACATTGCCGCGGCAGATAAGCTTATCAATTGAAGTATTACTCATAAACGAAGAGGATTGATTTGCCTCATCAGGAATTTTAACTGTATCTTGCTTCTTATCCGAACTTTTTAAAAAATAAACATCCATCTTATCGCAGTAAATCTGCGAACCTTCCCTGTCAACTTTAACATTATTATTAAAAACCGCAACATTTTTTTCGTAATCTATCTGGAGCGGGCCGTCACAGGTAATCACAATCTTTTCTTTTATCGCTTCATCTTTTGTTTTCTCTTTTTCCGCAGGAAAAATCTCAACTGTTACGTCTTTTTCTAAATCTACCTTATTTAAATTAGGCGCGCCTGAGGCGCCGGTAGCTGTGGAAAACATATTTTCTCTTTCGATATTCACTACGTCTTTTGTGTTCACCTGTTGATTCTTTCTATCCCAATCCAAAGAATTAGTGGTTAATTTAGCGCCTGAGGTGGTAGTAATTACAACATTCTCTTCTAGATGCACTTTACCTTCTGCTTTATTAAAATCACCTTTATCAGAGGTGAGCTTAATGTTTTCTTGGCTGCCGTAAAGATTACCGGTTATATCTTTAAGCTTAATCACTTCGCCAAAAATATCCGCACTTTTACCAAAAAGCTCCCATGTTTTTTTGCCCTGCTCGCCATAGCCGGCCAGAGAAAAATCATCAATCTGCTGATCTGATTGCTGTGGCGACTGCTCTATAGCCAATGATGTAAAATTAACTAAAAAAAATAAAATAAAAAATATAATTAAGCCCTTAAACATCATAAATTTTTAAAATCTTCTCCCATAGCCCTTGTGATTTAAGAATTAATTCTGCTACTTCACGCACAGCGCCCCTGCCCCCTTCTTTAAAAGTGATATAACTAGCAACACACCTTACCTGGGCGCAGGAATTAAATACCGCGACAGGAAAACCCACTCTTTTCATGATACATAGGTCTACTAAATCATCGCCCATAAAACAGATCTCTTCGCTGGAAACCTTATATTTTTTAAGGATCATATCTAAAACTGCTGACTTAGGAAATATATTCTCGTAAACCGCCTCAACTGACATATCCCTGGCACGCGGTTTGATTGCCTTTGAACCCTTAGCTGTGATAAGAATGGTTTTTATCCCAGCTTTATTTAAAACTGTAACCCCTAATCCATCACGGACATCAAAGAATTTCGAATCACGCCCGGCAGAATCATAAATTATCCGGCCGTCAGTCAAAACCCCATCGACATCAAGAAGTAATAATTTTACTTTTTTTGCTTTATTTAATACAGATTCTTCTATATTTAATGCCATTTACACAAGTCCGGCTCTTAGTAAATCCTGAATATCTAATAGGCCCACGGGCCTTTTGTATTTATCAACTACAGGCAGCTCATCAATTTTCTTTTCTTCGATTATATGCAGGGCTTCCGCGGCAAGCATATCAGGATAAACTGTTTTGGGATTTTTCGTCATTACTTCTTTTACCCGGCATTTGGATAAATCCGATGCAATTTCAAGATGCCTGCGCAAATCACCATCAGTAAAAATACCTACCAATATTCCTTGTTTATTTATAACCGAAGCGCTTCCTGCGCGCGCCTGAGTAATCGCCAGCAAACAATCGGAAACTTTTTTATTTTCGTTCACTACCGGATTACTTTTTCCCGTGCGCATAATATCTCCTACCTTTAAAAGCAGCCTTCTACCGAGAGCGCCGCCGGGATGATAAAATGCGAAATCTTTTTCCTTAAAACCTTTTAATTCTAAGAGGCAAACCGCTATTGCATCACACATAGCCAAGGTTGCGGTAGTCGAGGCAGTCGGCGCTAATCCTAAGGGACAGGCTTCTTCTTTTACGGAAACATCTAAAACCACATCGCTATATTTAGCCAATTCTGATTTTACATTACCTGTGATAGCAATAATTTTTAAACCGATTTTTTTCAACAAAGGCAACAGTTGCTTAATTTCGCTAGTCTCTCCACTATTAGAAATTACAATGATTACATCAAGTTCTGTAACTTTACCCAAATCCCCATGAGAAGCCTCAGCAGAATGTAAAAATAAGCTTGGGCTTCCTGTTGAAGCAAGAGTCGCGGAAAATTTCTGCGCAATTATTCCGGTCTTACCCATTCCACTTACTACCAGGCGGCCTTTGGTTTTTAAGAGCAGGCCTATGGCCTTAAGAAAACTCTTGCCAATATGCGATTTTAAAGCGCCTACGGCACTTGCTTCGATCCTTAAAACTTCTTTTGCCCGTTTCAAAACATCTATTTTCATAATACCGCCTCGATTTTTTTTACCTGTTTTATGAGTTTTTCCAAATCTTTTAAATTAATCATATTCGCTCCGTCGCAAAGTGCTTCATTAGGGCTGGTATGCACCTCCAAAAACAACCCATCGCAGCCAAAAGCAACGGCAGCGCGCGAGAGGCCTTCTACGAATTCGCGCTGGCCCGAAGAACAATCCCCCCTGCCTCCCGGCAGCTGGACACTATGAGTAGCATCATAAATTACAGGATAGCCAAAATCACGCATAATCTTTAAACTTCGAAAATCTGTAACTAAATTATTGTAGCCAAAAGATACCCCTCGCTCGGTAATCAGGATTTTCCTGTTTCCTGCGCCTTCAACCTTTTTAATTATTGCAAGGATATCCCAAGGCGCCAAGAATTGGCCTTTCTTTATATTTACTACTTTTCCGGTTAAGGCCGCAGCCACCACAATATCGGTCTGCCTGCATAAAAACGCCGGGATCTGGATTACGTCTAAAACATCTTTTACTGAATCAATTTCTTTTATGCAATGGACATCGCTTAATAACGGGACCTTTAATTTTTGTTTGACCTTAGCTAAAATCTCGATGCCTTTTTTTAAACCGGGGCCGCGGTAAGAACTAATAGAAAGCCTGTTTGCCTTATCAAAGCTGGATTTAAAAATAAAGGGAATTTTGAATTTTTCCGCGATATCTTTTATCCGTTTGGCGATTTCTAGAACCATAGCCTCAGACTCAATCACACAAGGCCCGGCAATCAAAACCAAAGGATTGCTCCTGCCAATTTTAATACTACCGACTTTTATTTCTTTTGTCATGTTTTATGCCTCTGTAAATAGTGCTTTACTTTTTCCAAATCATCCGGCGTATCCACTCCGATAGTCTCGTATTGTGTTTCGATAACCTTAATTTTTAAACCTGCCTGCAAGACTCTTAATTGTTCCAGTTTTTCTACTGATTCTAAACTTGAAACCGGCAGGTTCTTATAGGTAAATAAAAAATCTTTTGTATAACCATATAAACCAATGTGCTTGTAATAAACAGCAGTCTTAGTTTCGGAATTTGACGCATGATATGGAATTGCCGCCCTTGAAAAATATAGGGCAAAATTATTTTTATCCACTACAACCTTTACTACATTGGGATCAATTACTTCTTCAGCACGATCTATTTTTTTCATCAGCGTTGCCATAGGAATTGCCTGATCATCGAGCAGAGTTTGGGCAATCGTATCAATCATAATCGGATGGATTAACGGCTCATCTGCCTGAATATTTATTATAACTTTTACGTCGATAGAATTTACTACTTCGCAAATTCTATCTGAGCCAGAAGTATGTGCCTTGGCAGTCATAACTACTTTGGCCCCGAACTCCTGGGCAGCCATTGCGACCATGTCGTCATCACAGGCAATAATTAAATCATCCAATACAAGTGACTGTTTTGCAATTTCCCAGACATGCTGCAGCATGGGCTTGCCTAAAATATTCGCCAATACCTTACCCTGGAAACGGCTCGAAGAATACCTTGCCGGTATTATACCGATTGCATTCATTTATTTTTGATTTATCCTTTCTAGTAATTCTTTTCGAGTGGTTACAGCGGTGCCTAATTTTCCAACAACAATCCCGGCAGCAAAATTCGCCAGGTAAGCAGCTTCCGCTTTATTTGCTCCGCAGGCCAAAGCAAGAGTAAAAACAGAAATTACCGTATCTCCTGCTCCGGAAACATCAAAAACTTCCTGGGCCACAGTAGGGATACGCGTTACGCGGTTATTTTTTTCAAAAAGCCGCATTCCACGCTCACCCAAAGTGACCAAAATCGATTCGAGGCCTAAATATTCAAGGATTTCTTTGGCTGCTAAATCAATGTCTTTTTCCGTAAATAAACGGTCGCTATTAATTTTAAATTTGTTAGTGTTATCTTTGATTTTTAAATCCCTGATAGCATTCTCTAATTCTTTGCGGTTAGGGGTAATTGTCGTCAAGCCCCTATAATACCCAAAGTGCTCTTCTTTAGGGTCAACTGTGACAATTTTTTTATTATTACGCGTAATACTTTTTAATTCCTTGAGTAAGGTTTCATTTATTACACCCTTACCATAATCCTCAACAATTACGGCATCAAAATCATTAACGTTGTTTTTCAAAAATTTAATGAATTTTTCGTTTAGCTTTTTGGATAAAGAATCCCGATGTTCCCAATCTACCCTGACTACCTGCTGATGAGCGGCAATCACCCTGGTTTTTAAAGTTGTATATCGGCCTAATTCAGGAAATATACCCCTGGTATCAATTTTTCTTTTTTTTAATTCTGAGAGTAAAATTTCCGCGTGTTTATCATTGCCTGTTACGCCCAATAAAGATACACTTCCGTCAAGGGCACGGATGTTATTTGCCACGTTAGCTGCTCCGCCAGGAACATAAGTCCGCTTATTGGCCCAAACAACCGGCACAGGCGCTTCCGGCGAAACCCTATCCACCGTACCAAAGATGTATTGATCAAGGATTAAATCTCCGATCACTAAAATCTTTGTTTTGTTGAATTTACTGATTATATTTTTAAAATCGTTCATGCTTTATCTATTATTGCCTGGGCTAACAAAGGTAACATTATTTCATGGTGCCCGATAATATAATAACCTTTCCCGCCGGAAGCTACCGGCCGTGTCACTATATTTTGGCTGGGCCTGTAGTGATAAATCATATCAAAATTTACAGTTACAAAATCCTTAACCTGAAAGCCTAAATTCCGCGTTAGGTTTAACGCCTTTAAAAACACTTCCGGCAAGATTACTGCCGAGCCGAAATTTAACACTACCCCGCCTTTATTCAAACTACGGATACTTTCGCTTAATTGATAAAAATCCCGGGTACTGCCTTCGCCTGTGCGCGCGCCGTTAAAAGAAGCATGCTGATGAATAATATCCGTGCCGATAGCTACATGCACGCAAACCGGAATTTTATATTTATAGGCATTATAGAGCAGGCTCAAATCTTTATGGGGCAATTTAGAAAAATAAATTTTTCTCCCAACAGATTCTCCTAAACCAAAACCCTCGCTGACTCCGTCGTTTATCGCGTTGTTTATAAAATCCGCGGTTTCCCGCCCCATCCCAAACTTACCGTATTTTAAGTTTTCTCCGACATCTTCAGAAGTCTTTCCCTGAAAAGCAAGTTCAAAATCATGGATAACGCAGGCGCCATTTAAGGCAATACTAGTGATAACTTTCTTTTTGATTAATTCGATGATGACCGGATTAAGCCCGCATTTAATTACATGAGCTCCGGCCATAAAAATCACCGATTTCTTTTGCTTGTGGGCTCTTGTTACCGCATTAACTACGCAAGTTAAATCATCGGCCTTTAAAATTTTAGGCAAAGAAGCAAAAAACCTTAAAAAAGAGGCCTTACGCACAGGCGCTTTGGCAAAGTCCCCTGCTTTTACCTTGTTAAATCTAGCCTTTAGTGAATATGTCTTTACTTTGTTTAGATTAATCATAGGAATCTATAATTTTAGCATATTTTGCAGTTAAATCAATATAGTTATTTTTTATTCAAAATCTCATCAGCTGCTTGTAAAACATCTTCTACACTGATAGCGCGCAGGCAAGCAAAGCCCTTTTTACAATTATGCGCCAGGCATTCTATGCAGCCAACTGTTTCATGTAAAAATTTGTCTCTTAGGCCCCGCGGCCCCCAACGCGTGGGGCTTAAGCCTTTTTGCGACCTGCCGAAAATTGAAATTACCGGCACCCCCACTGCTGAACCGACATGCACCGGCCCGGAATCATTAGAAATAAAAAGGTTGCATCTCTTTAATAAACTTGCCATTTGAGAAACCGAAGTCTTTCCTCCCAGATTAACTGCCGGATGAAGCATATTTTCTAAAACATTTTGCGCAAGGGCAGTATCTTTTGGCCCGGCAATCACAAATACCTTAAAACCGTATTTTTCGATTAACTTATCAGCCACTTCCGCGAACTGACCATTCGGCCAAATCTTCGAAGGGCAACTTGCGCCTGGATGGATTGCTAATAATTTATCTTTTTTTGTTACTTGTTCTTTTAATAATAATTCTTCTGCCCATTTTTCTGATTCCGCTTTAAGCGGCATGAAAACTAAAGCATCTTTAGTTTCAAGCCCCAGGTACCTGATTAAATCAAGGTTATATTCTATTTCGTGTTTTTGGCCAAATTGTTTAGTATGCGTTATCTTATCGCTTAATAAAAATCCAAGCTTCTGGTCATATCCTATACGCCGCGGTATACCGGCGAGATACGTCACTAAATGCATCCGGTTAGTCGGATGTAAAATCAAAGCCAGGTCAAATTTCCTTTTCTTTAAATTACGGGAGAATTTAATTGATCCAAGCCAACTCTTATGCTTTCTATCCTTATCATAAATGATGACCTCGTCTAAATAGGGATTGCCATCAACGATTTCCTTAGAATACGGGCTGACTATCATTGCAATATAGGCATGAGGATAATTATCTCTTAAGACCTTAATTACCGGGGTCGATAAAAGCACATCCCCAATTCTATCCGTGCGCACAATCAATATTCTTTTAAAATTATTTTTCCGGCTGGTGGCTTGTGGCTTGTGGCTTTGGCTATCGGAAGCCAAACCACTGCCCCCTGGCTTGTAGCTGTTGGCTAAAATCATTCTCACCTGAGTTAACACATCTTCTACTTGAACTATTTCGATGCATTTTAAAGTGCCAAATTTACATTGTGCCTTTGCGCAGGGACGGCAATAAATCTGCTTTTTAACCACCTTGCTAACCCTTGACCATGGCCCGTATTTTAATTCGTCGGTCGGGCCGAATATCGCAACAATTGGCTTATCCAAATAACTTCCCAAGTGAAGTACCGCACTATCATTAGTAATCAAAAGGCTCGACTTTTCTATTAAACAAGCCAATTCTGCTAAACTTGTCTTGTCGGTTAGATCAATGATCGGAGAAATAAGGCGCCCTGTAATGTATTTTGCAATCGGCGCATCATCTTTATTGCCGACCAGAATTACCCGCACGCCAAACTCTTTAATTAAGGTTTGAATTAATTCCGCGAATTTATCCTGCGGCCATCTTTTGATATGGCTTCTGGCGCCCGCGGCAATAACAATAATTTTATCGCCATCTTTAATATTATTTTGGGCTAAAATTTTACTGATATATTCTTCATCTTGCGGCTTAATATACAAAGAATTCCTTTGTATTTGGTTTTGCAATCTTTGTGGCGGGAAATTTTTAATTTTCCGCAGATGAATGTCTCGCATATGCTTTATGTTTTTGGATGGGTTTAGAAAAATAGATTGTTTAATCTTAGCAGGTAGAAACGCCCCAAAAAAACTGTTGCGTAAATCAACTACCAAATCAAAATTTTCTTTTTTTAATTCATTGAATAACTTCAACTTCTCGCGTAACTTAGATTGTTTATTAAAAATAATCAGCCTCTGGATTATTGGATTATCCATAAATAACTCTTTTGGCCTTGGGCCTGAAACAACGGTTATTTTTGCATGAGGAAAATTTTCTCTTAAAGTATCCAGGACTGGCAGAGTTAAAATAACATCCCCGATATTGCTTAAAGTAATAAAAAGGATTTTCTCGATTTTTTGCATAGTTATTTTTTGTTCAGTAATGATTTTACCTGCTCAAACACTTCTTCCGGAGTAATTGCCTTCATGCAATGATTATCCAAGCAACCCGTAACATAGCAAGGGATTTTACAACCAACTTTTTTCTGTAAAATAGTAACGTTCTTTATCGGAAATGGCCCGGTAATTAGCGGATCCGTGGGGCCAAAAAGGGCAATAATTCTTTTGGCGCCAACTGCATTTGCAATATGCAAGGGGCCGGTATCGGCAGAAATAAACAGATCCAATCTTTTAAAAAGAGCGCCTAATTGTTTAAGGTTAAATAAACCGCAGGCAATAATGGGTTTTGTAATCATAGAGGCAGTGATTTCTTGAACAAGCCCTATATCAAGTTGGCTGCCGGTAATAATTACTTTTGCAGAAAGTTCATAAGTAAGCAAATTTGCCAATTTTAGCCAATGCCCCTTAGGCCAGCGCTTAGGCAGCCAGTTGCCTCCGGCATTAAGCCCCACCACAAGGCTGCCTTTAGTTATGGCATGTTTTTTGAAAAATTCATTTACGAAATTTTCGTCCTCATCGCGGATAATAAAATCAAGATACCTGTCTTCAATCCGAAAACCTGCTTTCTCAACAATATTAAGATAATAATCTATGCGGTGCAACGAATCGCGATCAGGGGATTTAATTTTTTTAGTCAACAGGAATCCGCGTTTCTTAGTGTCATACCCTATTCTCTCTCTTATACCCGCCAATTTACAGATCAAAGCACGGGTCAGGGAGCCATGCAGTAAAATCGCGGTATTGAATTTTTTAAATTTAAGCAGCCGGATAAAGTCAATCTTAGAAACTACACTTCTGTGCCTGTCTTTTTCATCATAGACAATAATTTCATCCAAATACGGATTATCTTTCAAAAGCAAATAGCAACGGCTGGGTATTATACAAGCTAAATAGCTATTGGGATAGTTACGCCTGATATTCCTGATTGTGGCGGTAGAAAATAACACATCGCCTAACCAGTTAACATTAAAAATAACAATACGTTTACTTTTTTTCATCTTTTACGCCGTTTAGATTCCTTCATAAATGTATAAAAGCCGGAGGTTTCAACCGCGAAAATAAACATATTCGCGGAGTTTTCGGAAATCCTCAGCCTCTTTAAAGCAAATAAATCATCATCCGGATAATTTTTTCCGGGATTCGTGGCAACAGAGACAGTGTAACCAGCATCAATTACCAGTTGTCTTATCTCTTCATTAAACCGGCCCTCAGGATAACTAAATAATTGAATTTTAGCGCCTAATTTTTCTTCTAAAATACGCTTAGAATCGAATATTTGTTTTTTTAATTCTTCTTTTGACTTAATATTTATTAACGGTTCAGGGCCCACAGCGTGGCTGCCAAAGGCAATAAGGCCTGAGTTTTGCATAATTTTAATTTCCTCCCAACTCAATCTGTCAGAACGGCCTACTTCATTGACAATAACAAACATCGTCGCAGGTAAATTATATTTTTTTAATATTTCAAAGGCATATGTAAAATTATCCTTATAGCCATCGTCAAGGGTTATAGATATTGCCTTAGGAGGGAGCTTCTTCTTCTCTCTAATCAATGCCGCCAGTTCTTCCAGGGATAAAACACTATAATGATGTTTTTTTAAAAAATCCATCTGCCGGGCGAATGTTGTATCTTTTACCGCGAGCCTGTTTATTCCATCTGCCGAAGGATTTATTGAATGATACATAATTATCGGTACAACATATTTCTGCTTAATAAAGCCCGCGATAAAAAACGCGGACACAACAATTAGGCCGACTACAGTAATTAATACTTTACGTTTAGTTTTTAACGGGGCAGGCATTCTAAATATAATTTTTCGGTTTGATGAATCATTTTTTCTTCTGAAAAATTTTCCTCTATAAAAATTTTGGCATTATTTCCAAGAATCTTTCTTTTACCGGAATCAAGCAATAATTCAATTATGGCATCGGATAATTGTAAAACATTTTCCGGTTTAACCAATAAACCGTTTACCCCGCCATGAATTAAAGCCTTAATCCCCCCTACTTCGGTTCCAATTACAGCCCGGCCCATAATCATGGCCTCCATCAGGCTCAAACCCAAACCTTCGTGTAAACTCGGCAAAACAAAAATATCCATTACTGATAATATAGCCTTAGTGTCTAAGGTATTCGGAACAAAATTTACCTGTTTAGTAATTTCGAGCTTCTTGCATAAATTCACCAGCCCCTGTTTTATTTTTCCCTCACCTACAATCAATAGCTGCGCTGAGGGAAATTTTTCTAAAACGATCTTTAATGCCTGAATTAAATAAACATGCCCTTTAACCGGGGATAACCTGGCAATTATACCGATCACCGGGCCATTACTCAGGCCCAATTCATTTTTTTTCTCTTCTATATATTCATTGGCCGGAATAATAAATTTTTCTTTATCTATCCCATGATGAATCAAGCGGATTTCTGCTTCCGGAATAAGAAAATCATTCATTAAATGTATTTTTACCTGCTCACTGATTGCAATTACTTTTGCCCCCCAGCAAGGAAATATTCTTCGAAAAAATCTTTTATTAAAGAAACCATGGCAGGTGGAAATAAACGGCTTGTGTGTATAATGGCTAAGAAGGCAGCCAATAACCTGAGTTACCCGGGTATTAGCATGAATTATATCTATATTTTTCTTTTTTATTTCCGGTAATAATTTTAAAAAACTAACCAATACATTCAGGCTTATCTCGGCTTTTGTCTTAGCCGGTATAGGAATATAAGCTATGCCTTCCTGGGCAAACAGGTGACTTAATTCGCCTTTTCCTGCGGCTACATAGGCATTATAGCCCTTTTTTTTCATGCCCTTTGCCAAAGTCAATATGTAACTGGTGATTCCGCCGACATTGAAATGGTTAGCTAAATAGAGAATGTTCATTCTAATAATTTTTTAATTGCCTCTAATATTTCTTCCGGAGTTATTGACTCCATGCACTCAACAGTTTTACATTTTGACTTATAACAAGGGCTGCACGACAAATCTTTTTCTATTAAGACAAATTTTCCCGCCTGAGCCGGGGGCAGGTGCCGGCGGGAATCCGTAGGGCCGAATAACGCAACAAAAGGCGTTCCTATAGCGGCCCCAATATGTAACGGCGCTGAATCGCAAGAAATGTAAACATTGCATTTTTTAATTAAAGCAGTCAGTTGGCTCAATGTTGTCTTACCGCAAGCATTAATAATCCGGACATTCTTTGCCGTATTAATTAAGGTATCGGCAATTGAGAGATCTTTCTGGGTCCCGGTAACCACAACCCGGATATCTAACTCACCCAACTTTTCACAAAGCTTGACAATACAAGCCAATGGTAAATTCTTTGTTAACCACCTATTACTTGCGCTTATATTTATACCAACCAGTTTAAGTTTCCCGCTTACCCATTCTGCACTTAATAAATCATCGATGTATTTTAAATCTTTTTCCGAAGGCCAAAGCTCTAGATAAGGATTAGTTAATTCGATGTCCAACATCTTTAGTATTCTGAATTGGTGCCCCACCGGATCCATTACAGGCAATTCATTCTTAATCGAATGGTTTAAGAGAAACCCGAACTTTTTATTATTATAACCGTAGCAGTCTGGCCCTAAAGTTAAATAAGATAAGATATGGCTCTTGCGGTTATTTTGTAAATCAATCACCTTATCAAAACCGGCTTTTCTTAAAACCTGTCCCAACCTGAAAAGGCCCTTTATACCTTTGTCTTTATTATTTAAATCGCAAACTAATAATTCATCTATATAAGGGCACCTTAATAATATATCCTTGGATTCTTCGCCGACCAAAAAAGTAATTTTATAATTCCTCGGGAACTTTTCTCTAATCGCCCTTATTGCCGCGGTAGAAAGGATTACATCGCCGACAGAGCCAAACTTAATGATTAAAATCTTAAAGTTAGTTAGGGCATCAAGGTATACCTGTAATGTATTTTTTACCATTAGCTCCACATTATATTTTTCTTTTACCTTTTTATAAGCTGCCTCTGATAACCTTTTGGCCAATTGACGGTCCTTAAATATTTTTATAGTTGCTTCACTCATAGCCGCAGGATCCGCCGGAGAAACCAACAAACCGGTTATTCCGTCATCAATAATATCAATGACTCCGCCTACTTTTGTCGCAACAACCGGTACCCCTGCTGCCTGCGCCTCAACAATAACCCTGCCGAATGCCTCATGAGTTGTTGTTGCCAAAACTAGTAAGTCCAGATTTAAAAGTATCGCGGGGATATCTCTTTGCGTCCCTAAAAATTCAGTATTATGCCATAGGCCGAGCCTTTTAATCAAAACCTGCAACTGTTCTTTATAAGCAGCCTTTGATTCTGGCGCATCGCCGACTATCCAAATCTTAAGGCGAGGAATACTTTTGGCAGCTTTATGCATGGCCTTAATAAAATCGAGGTGCCCTTTAAGCGGCGTAATCCTGCCGATTATGCCAACATTAAATTCATCTCTTTTTTTATCATCAAGGCTTAAATATTTGAATTTTTCCAAGTCAACACTGCGAGGCACAAGCCTTAGGCGTTCGTAAGGGACGCCGAAATCCTCAATCATATGCCTGGCAATAACATTACTCGGAACAATTACTCTCTTGCCCCATCCCATTGCATAACTAAAAAAATGGTTCTTATAATAGCCATGACAAGTAGTAATAAATATCCGTTTTGCGCGGCGTGAGGCGAAATACGCAATCCAAGCCGGGGCCCGGGAACGCGCATGAACTATATCTATCTCTTCTTTCTTTATGATTTCGACTAAACGCGGCAAGGCCTTTATCATTGTGAAGAAAGATTTCTTATGCACGGGAAGTTCATAATGAATAACGCCGTATGATTTTAATTCTTTTACCAGTTCGCCTCCTGCGGAAACCACAACAGCCTTATGCCCCTGACGAACTAAATACTTAGCTAAATCAACTGTCCCTCTCTCAACACCGCCGACTCTAAGTTGAGGAAGAATTTGTAAGATATTCATAATATTCTTTTGAGAGCAACGCTAACTATAGAGTTATCCTTTAAGGTATTAACTTCTGGCTCATTTTCCTTAATAAATTCTATTGCACTCTCTAATTCAATTGGCTCAATGAGGTATATGTATTTATTTTGTACAAAACAATCCAGAAATCTTTTATGTTTTTTATCCAGCCCCGGAGATTTAAAAACTATAACGTATTTTTTGCTTGTAACCGCTTCTGAAATCATTGAGATGCTCTCAGGCGAAGTAACTATAATTCTACTTAAGCCTAAAATTCCTCCTAACGTAAAAGACGGATTCTCAAGGCTAGCGGTAATCAGAACTTTGCAATGTGGATAACTTTTAAGTTCATCTTGAAGCAAGTTTTCGATTTCTATGCTAGTTCTGCGTGAAGTTGTGGCTAAAATGCTGGCGTTATTTTTTTCACATGAGGATTTTAGCTGTTTGGTAACCTCTTTAACCGTATCTATTGCCAGATGAAAATTCTTTGTTTCGCCTCCGATTAATAAGCCAATGTTAAATCCCTGTGATTCCGCTTTAAAGTTAAAAGCACCCATGAATTTATCAGATTGGGCCTTTAAATAATCATCATCAATCAAATTAAGGGCCCCGTCAGTAATTACAATGTTCTTTCTCCTTCCGGGCCTGTCGTGTTTAGGCGTAATCACTAAATCAAATTTCTTTGTACTTAAGAATGCTGGGCGCATGAGTACAATGGATTTAGCTTGATTCTCGCCGGCAATGATGAAATTGACCGCAGAAAGCGAAGAACCTCCCGATATGACGATGTCCGGATTGATACTGCTCAATGACTTATAATTATCTTCTTTAAAAAATTTCTTATAACCCCATAAACTTCCCTGACAATTATATTTTGAAGTAAAAAAACTGATGCAGGTAAAAAATAATCTTGCTAATTTATCTTTAAATTCTATATTTACTATGTCGACATTAACCTTGATATTCCTCTCGGAAAGATTACCTGCTATACTACCTGCTACGGCTTGTGATTGCCTTAAATGCCCGGCCTTTTTGTCGCTTAAAATCAAAATATTCCTTTCTTGGGCATATTTCCATATTTTATAAGTCCAGAGATATTCATAAGGGTATTCTAAAATAAATTTCTCATAAGTATGCATCAATTCTTGCAGGTTCTCTCTTATGTCAACTTCCTCATCGCCTGTTTTTTTAAGTGCGAACCTGGATCCGATTATAACTTTTTGATACGGCCCGTTTAAACGCGTATAGTAAACAGGCAAAATTTCTGAGCCATATTTTAATGCTAATCTGATTGCGCCGGTCGGCATTGAAGCTTGTTTGCCAAAAAAATTAACTAACAGGCCATTTTTTCCTCCCTGATCAACAGTCATGCCAACTGCCTCATTGTTTTTTAGCGCCTGAATAAGCGCGCGGCCAGGGTTATTTCTCTGAATAACTGTACATCCTTTTTGTTGCCTGTATTGATTAAGTATCTTATCTAACCGGGGGTAACGCTGATCTCTTACAAAAAAATTAAAGGGGAACCCTAAATTTTTGCATACCAAATTAGAAAACTCCCAGTTACCTGCATGCATGCTCAGAAGGATTACGCCTTTACCTTTATTAAAGCCGGCACTTGTGTTTTCTTTGCCTTGGACAATCATATATTTGTCCAAATATTTTTTATCAATTTTCGGAAGAAGAAAAACCTCAATCAGGTTTTGGCCAAAATGCTGGTAGAATTTCTTAGTAACCTCGGATAATTGTTTAACTGATAACTGATTCCCTATCGCGGTTTTTATATTCGCATAGGCTAATGCTCTATGCCTTGAATCAAAATAATACAATAATTCACCGATTGATTTGCCTAAAAATAAACTTAAAACCAAAGGCAGCGCCCTAATTATTGGCCCTAGCGATTTAACGGCTATACAGGCTAAGTAATCTATTATTAAATTCTTCTTCATTTTTGGTAATTTTTAATTCGATGCGCAATACAAGGATTTGCAATCCGTCGATTTTAACCTTTGATTCATAAATTCTTGCGGCATCTTTTTCAGTGGTAATAATCGTATCTATTTTCTTCTGCTGTGATGCCTTGATTATATTGTCCAAATCCTTTTGCGCATAGTTGTAGTGATCGGAAAACTTGAAAGTTAAACAAATTCTTGCCCCCAGGCTTACAACTAAAGCCTCAAAAGAATCAGGGTCGCCGATTGCGGAAAATACAGCTACGCTTTTACCTCTTAAAATATAGTTATTCAATATCTCTGATTTCTTATTCAACAAATACAATACTTGTGGTTTATGTATAGATTCCACAATTAACGCATTATAATTAATCCGACACAAGAAATCTTTAACTTCATACGTATTGGGATTAAGATTAGTCTTAGTAAGCATAAATACATCCGCGCGTTTAAGCGAAGTTAGCGGCTCGCGCAAAATCCCCCGAGGCAGCATATGCTTGTTGCCAAAAAGATTAGTAGAATCAATTACCACGATTTCCAGGTCTTTTTTTATATGCCATTGCTGAAAACCATCATCTAATATTACTGCATCTGTCTTATAATCACGCATCGCAGATTTGGCTGCGCGTATTCTGTTTTTATTGACGACTACCGGAATATCCTTGAGGTTTGTTTTTAACATATAGGGTTCGTCGCCCATTCCACCTCTTTTCTTGTACCCTCTGCTTAAGACAGCCACATTATACCCCTGTTGTTTTAGAAACCTGGCGATGTATTCAACCAAGACGGTCTTTCCCGTTCCTCCTAAGGTAATATTGCCGACGCTGATAGTCCTGCAATCTAGTTTTTTTTGTTTTTGCCTATATATAAATACCAAGAACCTAATAATTAACCCGTAGAAAAATGAAAAAATCAATAGAAAAATCTTTACAAACCTTGCAATAATGCTGTTATTTTCATCGGTAGCCAAACTATAAAGGAATTTATACATATTATAATTTTAATGAAGAAAGTTCAATCATTCGTGGATAAAAAAGAGAGGTTTCTTTCGATAAACTCCAACAGTTTTTCTTGGGATACGCCTGAGAGATGCGTAAACTCAACTGCTATCCCTGGATGGATATGTGGTTGAATTTGCTTATCCGACAGCCAGACAACCTTTGCCTGAAGCTCCATCTCTTCCTGTTTTGGAGGAAGTTTGAATTTTAAGATAACCTCATCCCCTAGTTTGAATTTGTCGGGGCCATAGATATAAGCGCCTATAGCACTTAAATTTAGAGTATCCACTTTGACGGCACACAAACCTTGATCCGTTTTATTTCTCAACTCAATCTTAATATCAATAGGAAGCCGCTTGAACCTGCGCCGCAGTTGCATTTTCTTGATATTTTCGATAACCCTATCTTCCTTAAAACTATTTAGAGCCGAATCCTCATCAGCATAAATATCAATTGTCCGGTCTAAAGCGGTCACGAAAAACATGCCCTTAAGGTGTGCCGGGATACTGGTAAATTTTATCCTGCCGTTATTATTTACTACTTCTTTATAAGCAAGGACTATCGCAGAAATACCCATATAATCAATAAAATCAACATCTTCAAAATTAAGGAGCATTTCATTGTAACCGTCACGCAGGCACTGGCCTACAGCCTCAACCAGATTTGCTGAATTTACATCAATGCGGCCGGATAAATCCAATATAATATAATTATCTTTTGACCGAGCTTTAATTTCCATAATGTCATATTATAGCAAATTTTTGAAATCTTGGGGGAATTTTAACAAAAAAGTAAGGCCCGATTTAAAATAAAACCGGG
This sequence comes from Candidatus Omnitrophota bacterium, assembly GCA_043807505.1. Lineage (GTDB taxonomy): Bacteria > Omnitrophota > Gorgyraeia > Gygaellales > Profunditerraquicolaceae > JAZDFW01. The sequence goes on from JAZDFW010000089.1 coordinate 42,401, forward strand.
CCTTACTTATCTGCTTCTAACCCAAAGGTTATAACTTTACAACCTTTGTAGCTTGATCACCTTTAGGGCCTTTTTCAACTTCGAATTCAACTTCTTGGCCATCCTCTAAAGTCTTATAGCCGTCACCCTGAATTGCAGAATGATGTACGAATACATCGCTTCCAGATTCAGTAGTAATGAAACCATAACCTTTTTGATTCGAAAACCACTTTACTTTACCTCTAGCCATTACTTACTACCCCCTTCCTTTTTCATTTTTTTAGACAGTAAATAATGGCAGAAAAAAACCGTAAGGCGAATTCTTCATACCCTACGGCTTTCAAGACTTCTACTCCCTTATTTACCACTATCATATTTACCATTTTCAAAAGGGATTATACACTATTTCTTAGATTTGTCAACTATTTTTTGCTAATTTTTTGCTTATTTTTGTAATGCGTCAATCAACGGGGGCAAACGGTAAAATTTGTCATTGCGAGGAGCGTAGCGACGAATCAATCCCGTCGAGATTACTTCGCCCCCTTTTATTTCCCATAGTATTTATAATTCCTTGATTATTATTTTTGAGTTTCATCCAAAATACGAATAAGCGGTTCTTCCCAGCCAAAACAGGTAATCCCTATACCAATAAGTGCCTTAAACGCCTCAATGCATTCGGGGTCAATTTGCACGAACTCTTCAAGCATCCGTACAACCTCATTCATAAATCCACCCACAATACCATTCGAGTCGTCTACACCGCCGACGCGTAACTTTTTATCCAGCCGTAAAAGTAGTTTTACCAGAATTTCAGCCGCCTGCCTGTTAACCGGCAAATCAGAAACTACCGCCGATAGCATATTGCATCCTTCACGCAGCGAATCCTGATTCGCAAACCAGGTGCGCGACGGCCCACTGTATGGTTTGATATACCGTAAGGCCTCAGTGATAGATTTTTTAACCACGGTTAACTCTTCTTTATTTATCGCTCTCTGCTGCCTACTGCACTCGACCTGATGATCAAGTTCCTTGTCTTTATCGTTTAAGGGGCGGCCAGCCATGACAACATGGAGTGCTAAAGCCACTATATGTTTGCAAAGCGTATCTTTTTCACCAAGATAGCAAGTACAACTTCCGTGTTTATAATTTCGGGCCGATACTGAAACCCGATAAGGCCTTGTCCCCAAGACAACAGCGGTATAATTCCCACCCCACTCCTCAACTTCTGTCACCTTACCGCTTTCATATAAACCCACCGCGCGCTGGAATGTTGCCTCGTCGGTCGCAAATTTAATTTTGTTAAGGTCGTATGATAGAATCATAATTTTTTCATTCCCATGGCAACTTTGGCAGTTTATTTAATGCCTTAACAAATCTGCTATGATCAAATGGCTGTTGCTGCTTTAACACATCGAAAATTTCACTACTGACTACACATCCTATTAACCGCCTGGCCTCTTGTTCAGAAATACCACCTGCGACAAGCCGGTTATACGTCTCTTTGGTTTCCGGTGGATCTAGGTCCTTCAATTGCTTATCAACAACCTCTAATATCACCTGCTTTAAAACGAAACTAGTCTTGGCCATTTAAAATTACCTCCCTTTAAACCCCCTGGAAATTCTGGGGACATCATACTTAATTCTGAATTATGTAATGTGTCCCCGGAATTCTTCCCCGGAATTCCCAGACTATCGGCGAATGTAAGCAGGCCGTTGCTTCACTTATCATCATTGACTCCAGCTTCCTGCTATCAAAGAACAAGGAACTCGCCGCTTCTTTATACAATATCAAGTCGGAACGGTTTAAGAAAAAACTAGAAAACTAACAAAGTACTGCAGTTCAAATAAAAACTCACTTATTCAACTACAAATGTCATATTCTGGGAATATGATGGAAAACAACTGAGTTTCCAATTTTTAGTTTCTCAATGAATTTTCCAGCTTTTTTTCGTTTTCTATTATTTGGACTAGTTAATTTTAATGATTTCTCAAACTCTTTTTCATCAATAAACTTCTCAGTGTTAATCTCGTTGTAATAGCAAAATAGTGGCACATGTTTTAATTTAGTATCAGCAAACATCGCGCCATTAAATAAATAAAGCCCCGTTAAGTATCCTTCTAAATAAGAATGCTCAAGCCAATTTAGTTTATATTTCTTTACAAGGCTCTCGTATGCATTAATCGAATTTAATAAATACTTAGTACACAGGGATTTTCCTCCTTTGACTTTATTTATCAAATATTGGAATGCATGCAAGATGCCATCTTGGTAAGAGAGACAATAAATAATCTCCGGGAATTTAGTATGTTTATACTTCCTTGATGTTATATCATGTCTTCTTAGGACATATTCTTGTATTGATAATACCTTAGATAAATTTTCCAAAGGCAATAAACATCCTTTTTGCTCAAACCTTTTTCTTAATTGACGAATAAAATAACTTCCTTCAGTATAAATCGGTTTCAAATTATATTTAATCCAGTTCTTTTCATTGGATCTATCTAGCGTAACAACATAGGCCTGTCTTCGAAAATCGCCCATTTTACTCGAGATGTATTTGTAAATTCTTTGGAAATCCTCATCTTGGAATGAATATCCAATAAAAACAATAATATTTTGAGCTAGAAATAATTTCAATTTGCTCCCAATTGTATTCCTATTTAATTCTCGATAGCATCTTTTGTAATCTTCTTCTGTCGCAACAATAGATCCTAAGTCATTTATCGAACCGTGGATTTTCAGAACTCTTCTACTTGAGGTATTCCAGAATGGAACATCAGTGTCATACACAAAGGGAGTAGCATTTGATATGGTTTCTAAGAAATCGTCCCAATTGGTTGTAACGAGATTTTCAACGCAAGGAAAAACAGAAATTTCTTCATGAAATTCAGTAGCTCGGTTAAATAATTCAGGCCATGCTTTAAAATAATCGAGTCTTTCTCTAATTTTATTAATTAAAGGTGCTCTACTTCCAAATTTTTTAACATGTAAACTCATTACTTTGGAAAATGAAAGAGCTTTATTGTTTTTTAATTTAAGCTCAACAAGAACGCTTTCATAAAAAGTATCAGGAAATACTCTTTTTGCCTCCGTGCTGATGCCTGCTCCAATGAACAAAACTACGTCGTGAATTTCATTGATAATCTCTTCTGGCAAGACGAATTCAATATAATCCCGACATGTCTTACAATCTTTATTAAATTTTTTCATATAATTCTGGGGACATCATACTTACCTTTCTCAATTAAGTATTGTGTCCCCCAAATTCCATTGCTTAGATCTTGAGTTCGCAAATCATCTCGCCATTGAGAACTACTCCATCTTCTTTGGTCTATTTTTTCTTTCTCCTCTGATTGTAATAGCAACGCAATATTGCCTAGAATAATTAGAATGACGAAGAGAATTTTCCACCTTAAAGACAATATTTTTTTATAATCAAAGGACATCCTACTAGTTATTATCGCGCTCAATAAAAATATTGCTATGATAGCAAACATCTTTCCTCTATCAATTACCCCTTTTAATAATTATATCCCGAATATCTCATTTATCTTAGCCTTCCACTCATTCTCATAAATTACCTTAAACTCAAATTTATTGAAAACTATGGACCGTTTCTATCTATCGAAGCCCGAAGTGTCCCCTAGTTTCATTTTGACAATCACAAAGTTGCTTCATTTAATGTCATCTTTTCTTCAAGACCATAAACAAATTTATCTATATTTGAAATTCTTACTTCAAAGCCATCATTTTTTATAAATTTAAAGTAGCGTTCGGTATCAATGAAAGATTTAGGAGAAATGAACACAGCGTACGACTTAACACCATTTTTAATATATTCCTCAAGGTGCCTTTGCACCGAAAACGACTCTCTAATATGTTGTTGCGTACCTGTAAGTAAAGTAACTTCTATTAAAACCGTGTCCTCGTCTTCCAAGCATTCAATATCAGGATTCCCGCCCGATGCAAAACTCGTCGGTAAACCCTCGTCATCCGAGACAAAATTTGGTTTTACTGTTACATTTGGTAATTTTTTAAGAATAGCCAGAGAAGTTAAAAATTCCAAACGCAAAGGCTGATCTATAATTTTCAGAATATTATCTCGGGAAGATTTTTTCTGCGCTAAATTAAGCATTTCAGTCCTAATTACTTCCCACTCGTAATGATTTACCCATTTTTCTAGTTCTATCTTGGTAGTTCTAATAGGTGCTTTATACACTGAAAGTGTAGCAATTAAATTGGCATCAACCGCTCCGATATAATCAAAAAAATCTTTTTCAGCCGTAAACGTTGGATAGGAAATATAATTTTCTAAAATATAGCTTATCGCTGTTATCTCTTTTGTATTAATGTCAATAAAACGACCGCCGCCACGCAAAGAAATTAACCCAGTTAAACGCATTTTACGAATAAAATCATCAGGGTAATCGCCTAAAATAGAATTATCATCTCGCTTAGTTTCATTGAGTAGTTTATAACAAAGCTTCAAAATAGTTTCATTACTCGGCGAAAAGCCATATTTTTTACGCAATTTTTTTATTTCCCGATATAGACTATTCGCATTATCGTTTTTCCAACACAACAATAAAGGAACTTCCAATCTTGAAATGCCTGCACCGTTAAAATCGGCATCTTTGTTTAAAAGTTTAATTGTCTGTATTAATAGAATTAAGGGCACATTTTTATTTAAAACTTTACGAAACGGATTTTGACGTTGATATTTTGCAAAAGCATTAGCAAAAACCATTAATTCGTGTTCAGGTTTTTCTTTATCTAATAACATTTTTCCACTTTCAGAAAATTTTATTTGCTCGTTTTGCCAATACCAAACAAAGCCTAATTCTTTGGCTATTTTAAACCAAGTATCAAATCTTGACGGCCAACCTTTATCAAAACCTGCTTCCTTATGGCTTTGTGGATTATTAATAAATGCTTGTTCGGTTTCTATTTTGCTTAATTCTACCTCATTTTTCCATTTATTCTTTATGCATAGAGAGACCTTCATAGGACGATACAAGCCTTTTTGAATCAAAACCTTGGCTACTTTTTCGATAATTTTATTCGTCAAAATTTTGCCATCATGCTCACTAAGAATTGTTAAAAAATCCTTTAATCGTTCAGGATTTCTTATTGTTGTCGTAAATAATAAAGGCTTATATTCGGATTGGCGTTTTTTCATAGTTTTAATAATTAGTAACAAGGATCTCTTTAATTTTCTTTTTTCCGTTATTATGATAACTAATATAATTACTTTTTATTTTGTAAATTTTGTATTTATTCATCCATTTAATCAACGCATCATTTTTACTCCCGTTATAATGCGTTACATTTGACAATGCAAATCGTACAGATTTTTTATTTAAATTATCAATTAAGTTTAGTAAATCAGATTCAGATTTCTGATCCCAAAATTTATTATATTCACTCGCAGCTATTAAATAAGGGGGGTCTAAATAAACAAAATCATTTGCTGAAAATTTTATTTCAGAAAAAAAACTTCTAAAATCTTTTGAACTCAATGCTGTCTTTTTATCTTGTACAAAATAAAAATAATTGTTTAAAGCATTAACAACATTTTTATTAAAATCGACATTTCCCACTGGGAGATTAAATCGACCCCCGCCATTGAATCTCAACATTCTGTTAAAACCATATATAAGCAAAATATACAAAATTAAAGGGTCATTATCATTATTTTTATTGACACGGTCTCTTAATTTTTCGTAGCCCTCTTTGTTGAATCTTGCATAATAAGTTTTTTCCCATTCTTTTTTTAGTGAATCCGGAATTACATCTTCTTTAAATGACCTAGATAGATTATATTTGTATATTATTTTTTCAACACTTTTAAAAAAACGAATTGGATTCTTTGAATTTTCAATTAAAAATCGGTGTATGTTAATAAGGTTTTGATCTATGTCATTTAAAGAATACCTTTTTGCCTTGATATTTAAGAAAACGGTGCCACCACCAACAAAGGGTTCATAAAAATGATTTATTTCTTGCGGAAATAAATCAATCAATTGTTTCATCAATTTATATTTATCTCCGACATAAAACAATGGGGATCTTTTAATTTTACTAAACATGGTTAATTTTTGTTACAAATAGATATTCTTTATGGTTTTTAAATTCAGTATTGCCTGCGTTAAAATGTCTATATTCTTTTTCAAAAACCTTGGTTTCACCTTTTGCCGTCAAAATATTTTTAATTTCTTGGAGAGTAATTTTGTTTTTTGACGAGTTGCTTTTAGAAGCGTACGTATTATTATATGACACCACTAAATATTTTGCGTTAATATCTTTTACCAGCTCAGCAAGCTTATTTTTGGCTTGCACTCTACAATAATCGCTCATATTTTCAGAATCGGGCTTCAGTGCTGTACCGTATAATTTTGGCTTATCCCATTTGGTTAAAGTTTCTAGTACATGATAAAATCTGCTATACTGCCTCGAATTATACGGCGGATCAACATAAACTATATCTGCTCTGATTTTCTTCACCAACAGATTTGCATCTTCTCTAAAAATAGTTGCATTTTTTACATTTATCGGATCTATGGGCTTCATAAAAAATCCATCCTCAATGTAATCTTTTTTGAAATACGCATCGTAGTGGCCAACAGTATTAGCTATTTTATCAATTGAATATAATAGAGACGCCATAAGAATATAGTATTCTTTACTCGTTAAATTCTTTTTGTTTTCTTCAATATTTTCTCTGATAAATCCAATAATTTTAGATGATTTATGACTAAAATACTTACCTCCAAAATATTCGGAGAAATAATTATCTTCTAAATTTTCGCTATCAATATTATTGTAGTCCTTAATAATATTACTGATTTTGTCTTTGTCCCATTTACCCTTACCAAAAAAAGCTTGATAAATTGCATGATTAGAGTGTAAAAAATCATTTAATATGACCTCTTCAAAATGCCTCGCTGCAACAGCAGACACGACTCCAGTACCTGCAAAAATATCAGCAAAAGAATTTCCCTTCTCACATTCTTTGTTAATTATAGAAAAAATCCACTCTATCAATTTATGCTTGCTGCCAATATACCTGCGGTTTTGTAGTTGGAGATGATTTTTTCTTATTTGCGGAATATAAAAATATGTCTCCTTTACCTTTTCTGCATTTATTTCATAAGCGGGTTTTTCAATTTCCAGTAAATTAAAAAATGTTGTTTGTATTTCATCGGATACATAATCGAGATTTTTATCTTTAATTTTTAATTTTTCATAAAAACTATAGCTCCCATTATTTACTGTAATAATAAAATCTAAAACAGCAATCCCCATTATTTCTCCTGCCTGAGATATTTTCTTAACAATCTCAATGTCTTTTCCACTTGGAGTTGAGACTCCCGATGGGTGGTTATGAATTAAAATAATACTTGCAGCATTAATTTCTACTGCTGGATAAAAAACTTCTCTTGGATGTATCAAGCTTTTATCGAGTAAACCAATACTTATAGTTTCTTTTTTGATTAAAATATTTCTTGCATTAAGGTACAGACAAACTAAATACTCCTTTTTCTTATCTCTCAAATCATAGGTAAGCGATAGAACATCCTTGTGATTCTTTATTATGACTTCATTTCCTTTTTCTTCTTCATAAAACCTTTTTACTAAAGAAATTGCGGAAACTATTTGTAACGCTTTAACTTGTCCAATGCCTGGAATTTCTAACAAATTACCGACTTCAATATTCAAAAAACTTTTACCAAATTTTTTTATAATGTGTTCTGAAAGCTGCCTAACATTTTTACCCTTAATTCCACTTCCAAGTAATATTGCCAAGAGATCGCTTTTGGAAAGAGCATCTGCTCCTTTTTTTAGAAATCTTTCCCGCGGACGATCCACAAGAGGAATATCTTTGATTTTTGTCATTCTTTACCTACCTTGCTATCTACTAAACAAAAAACCCTCGCCATTTCTAGCGAAGGTTTTAATTATATTAACGTGGCAGTTCCCCCTTCAAACATACCACACCTAATTTTCACTTCTAATCTTACCATAATATCTTTTTTAGTCAATAATTATCCTTCCAAAAAATAACTGGCTGGTTTTTTAGAACCTTAGAATTTTCAAAACTCCCGCGCCCTTCTTTAAGAGCTTCTCCCTCGGCCTGTCATCCTCCGGCCAATTCTTTATCGATTTTTCATAGAGTTTTCTTTGCCCTGACTTTTTCACCATTATTTATTCGTCCTTGATTTTATAAAATCTTCTAAATCCTCGGGTTTAACGCGCCACTGTCCTATTTTAGTAGCCCGAATTTGCTTCTCCCGAATAAGCTCACGGATTCTATACTCAGTAAGGCCTAATTGTTTAGCAACCCGTCTGACTGTAAGGTAATCTTTTATAGTCATAACCCCTCTCTAATGTTAGTACACATTAGTTCACATTATACCACTTTATAGAAAAAATTCCTCGCCATCTTTTAGTATCAGTACATTTTTGAAAAGTACCGGATATTCTTCAGCCTCAAAGGTATGTATTGGTATAAGCGTCTTAGGATTTATGCCACTAGCAAATGATTCAAGATCTTCTTTTGTGGCATGGCCGCTTGTATGAACGTATTCTACAGATAACCCCTTGTCTTTACAAAATGCCCTAAATCCTTCGGAAAGATATCCATCCCACATAGAATATGCTATCTTAGCACCTGCCACATCCTTAATTTTATTTAAAAACAATGGAAAGACGGAATTATCACGCGCAAGCATAAGAATTCTATTCTTGTTCCTACTAATTTCGGGCATTTCAATCTTTCTTTTGTTGTAGATATAGAGCAAGTCTATGTGGCCCGCTCTTTCAAGCGCCTTCGCATGGGTATTAAGAAACTTGACTCTAATATTCTTCCAATTAAACTGAGGAATTCGATCAGAGACTTTTTTGAGTTTATCCAGAATAAAAGCTGTATAAATATCAATGACGAAGATTGAATCAGTCTTAAGGCACGCTCTGTATGCCGAGACAATTCTGTCGATATTCTGAGATGAAGTAAAGAAAAAGGTTATATTCTTTCTTTCCCTCAGAATTTCCTCAAGCCGGTTTTCAACATCTCCCTCAGCTTTATACTGAGCATCCTCTCTGCCAAGCGCTGAACCCTCCATAAGCAAACAGTCTATATTCTGGGGTGGACTCTTAATAATCTGCTTAAATAATTTAGCTTTTCTCCCATGGGCTCTAAAATCTCCGGAATAAAATAGCCTCTTTCCATCTGCCTCAATCAGGAAGGCAAAGGCATCAAAAGCAGAGTGATCAACCAGAAACGGCTGAATGATAAAATCACCTATTCTAAACCGCTTCTTATTGCTGATTATGTTTGTATTTATCTTGCCGACTTTGGTGGGGACAAAGATATTGGAAACGTCTATAAGAATGCCGGCGCCTCGACTTAAATAAATCGGTATTTCCGGATTAACATATTGAAGAAAACCGTAATGATCAAGGTGAGAATGAGAAATCAATATTCCGTCTATCTCTTTTTTCTCATCCTTATAGAGCCCCTTTATGTCGGGAAGGATACCTTGTGCCCTGAGATCCTGTATTGTCTTACCTTTGAGCAAATTCGCATCAAATGGTTTACAGTCACGAGTGACCAAGGGAATGCCGAAATCAATCAATATCCTATTGTTAGCCGCCTTTAGCTCAACACAACTTCCGCCTATTTCATGAGTACCACGGTGAACGATTATTTTCATATATTAAACGGGTTTCCGTCAGGATTTTCCCACCAACGAGATGGCAATTCAATTATTCTGAGCTTCACTTGGCCTTTAAGCGGCCATTCAGGTATTTTGTGTGGTTTTATTACTACTGCAATTGCTTCAATGCCTTTTTGACTAAAATCATAATTGCCTAAAGGCATATAGTGTTCTCTTATCATTTCTTCAGGGGTACCTAACTCCGGATCAAACTTACTTCCACTATGCAAAAACCAGTTTGAATAATCTTGCAGTTCATTGATAGCGGTACTTAAATTGTAATCTTTCTTCAATTCTACTATTACACTTTTTCCATCTCTGTTAAGACTAAATAAATCAATATGAAAAGCTCTTCTTCTCGTCTTTGACGGTTTTACTACTACTGGAACTTGTGAAACCACATTACTCAAATCTGTGTTAATACCTAGATGCTCCCGGGCACGTTTCCCTCCTTCAGTGTCAGATAAAATCAGGCTTTCAAGCCAATGTTCCATCGAAAACCCGGGGATCATTCGTTTCTGTCTCGGGTGCTCTACAAAATCAGGCCGCTCCATAATTGGCTGTACAATTTTCAAGAATTCACTTACTTTATCTAAGGTTTGGCCTTCTGATATTTTTAAAGCTCTCCTTACTTTACTATTTCTGACTTCTAAAGTAAGTTTATACTTATTCTCAGAAGTAAGCTGCAATAACTCAAGTCCGCAATACCTAAAACTAATATGCTTACTAACAAATGCTAATCTTGGCGTTACCACAAGATTTTTGCCATCAATAAATGGTTGAAAGAGATCTTCAACCTCTTTTATCCGCTCTTGCGTTATTTTCCATCCGGCCTCCTGAAACTCTTTGGTTTGGACGGTTTGTATAGCAAAATAGTTGAATAGGCTCATAGTTTTCCCAAATTTATTATTTAGAAGATATATTACCCAGCGAATCCAATATTTCTATCATACCCTTTGTATCTAAATCACAATACTTCTCAAGAGCGGCACGGATGCGCTGACGCTCCTTTTCGGCAACTTCTTTCCCAAAAGTTACCCGACAATACTCAATACTCGCCATCCCACCATCAGCTATTTCCATGTTATTGTAGTTCGATTTTGTCATTACAGGGAGAACGCTCTTGAGCGAAGCGCTCCCTGCTTGGTCTGGATGGTAATAAAGAAAACCTCGGAAAGGTGTAAGTAGATCAACAACGCGCTCCTCCACCGATGTCACCCATCCTTGATACTCAGGATATGCCTCGCTTGCATGCCGAAGCGTTGTCTTCTCAAACGTAGCGTTGTAAGCAATAACTGATCCTGAATTTCCTAACAACGCTTTTAATTGCTTTAGAATCTCAGGTCTTGGGTCTTTATCCCCGGGCGCAAGATATGAGTGGTGCTCGGGTTTCATGCCTTTCTCTTTGATTACATATAAAGAATATTGAAAAGGGATCGCTTCAAACGGCCTAGAATTATCATAAGCAGGTATTGCCGGGTTAATCGTTTCGAAATCAAGGAAATAAAGAGGGTACTCTAACGTGTATAGAAAGTCCTTTATCCCTTTCTTATCAACGTGAGGAAGGTTTGTTTTACAACATTTGACCTGGATACTCTGCTTATCGCTCAGTTTTACATCGTCTTTGATATCGGCAATACTCAATACCCCGCGCTCTAATAGCTCATAGGCCTTCTTTTTACCCGAATACAAACAAAAGATATCACCTTTTTCAGGCAGAAAGCCCCAACATATATCCTCAAGCGGACATGGATATGGGCTATCACAATGCGGACCTACTTTTACTTGCAACGCATCCTGTTTCTTTATTATCTCAAGCATATCGGCTATGTTTTGCTCTATTTCCGGAATGAGCTCATCGCATTGTTTAGTGACATCTTCTGTGGCAAATAGTTTCTTCGGCTCTATCGCTCCTTTACGCACATATTGGTTATTGATATACATGAGGTAACACTTGCGGATCTTCAGGCCTGAGCCTTCATATAAATACTTTTGAAAGGCGACGTCATTATAATGCTCATCCTTTACGCTGCTGGAGCTTTTCACTTCAATGAGATCCCATGCGCCCTTCTCAACTGGGTTAAGTATATCGGCTAGGGCATAGCCTTGTTTATGCACAAAACATGCTTCAAAAAGAGGTTTTCGAAGCTTGGCGGCCTCCAAAGACTTTGTTGCCTGTTTAGCTGGATCATAGTCTCTTCCGAGAACAATGCCACCGGGAAAGAGTGTATGTGCTAGCTTTCCGACAACCGTGCCTTGATCCATTATAGCCTGTGTAGCAGCATCAATCTCCGGCAGGTCTTCCTTGCGGTTATACTCATACCATAGAAGCTTATGGCATTTAAGCCCTTCGAGGTATTTAGTTTTGGACAAAAATGGAGATGGTCTATTTTTCATATTCCGCTATTTGAGCTCTACAGGACCATGATCAGGAAGTGCCTTTTCCTTGGTCCTCACCAATTCCAAAAAATATGCATATTTTGTACCACGTATCTCAGGATTTGCTTGCTGCCGCAATAAAATCCGCAGCTTGCGTTTATCATATTTTCTATTTATCTCACTTTGGTCGTTACCCCATTGTGTTTTATACTTGATTTCGCATACCCAGAGCATGGGTTCATTTACCTTTTTGTCGCCATCATTAAATCCAGAGCCCTCATAAATAACGATGTCCGGGTGATATCTTTCTCCTTTTTTGATATAGGTCAATGGGTTACAATAAACCCGCTCAAACCTCGCTTCTTTATTCATGTATTTTTTATAACAATGGGTTGTTTTGTCAAGGTGCTCAAGGGCTCCTTTTATCCTTACATAAAGCTCCCCGTGCACATCGGTCTCAGAGTCCCACAAATACGGATATTTCTTCCATTCTTTTACAAATTTACTCACTTCTCTTTCAGCGATTTTAACTATTTTCTTTTCGTTCTTTTTATTCATTGGGCAATCCTTTGCGTTAAATGTTCCCACTGATTTTTAATCTTGATACTGCTGGGTAGATCGGTATATTTCTGCCAGGGCCTCGGGAGAAGCCCCCTATAAATCTTGTTCTCTTCTTTCATAGATGAATACAAATCCGGAATGGGATAGATACCGCCTTTTATTTTTATCCCTTCCGCAGCGGCACGTACAAAAGGAGAAATTTCTCGAACGGCAGATAAAAGATGCCGCGGATGAGACGGGACGCGAATTATCACCCATTTATTCAACAGCCCGCACTTATCAACAGCCGCTGACAGAGAAAGGAAGTAGCCTCGCGG
>JAZDFW010000090.1:0-12493 GCA_043807505.1 Candidatus Omnitrophota bacterium
AGAAACTATACGCAGATTTTTCTAAAAACCCGCTATGAGCGCAGAATCGATTGGTTCTATTACGGAAATTTTAAGTTAAAAATGTTTTTTTGGTTAATCTATAGCCTAATTCCAGTTTTTTCAATTCCACATTCTATTTATTTAATGTTCAAGGACAAAAATATTTACTGGCTTTATCATCCCTTAATGTGTTTTTTGCAGACTATAACTTATATCTATTGGACATTAGTTTTACCGGAAGGAAGGAAGAATTTATTGGAACACTTGTTTTGTAGAAATTTAAGAGGTTCAAAAAATGTCTAATTTCAAACTAGATCTTGAAAAGTACTTGAATTGTAATAAACTCAAGAATACCTTTTTAAACAGGATTTTGGTCATTACAGTTTGTGCCGGGGTTCAAGCTGTATTAAGTTATCGGATTCGCTGCTGGTTTGCCAGGCAGGGAATGGGTATTGTTGAAATAATTATCCTAAAAATAGAAGAGGTTATTTTCGGTTCTTCAATATTGCGCTATTATGGAGTTAAAATTGGCCCAGGATTATATATGGCCCATCCTTTTGGTATAGTAATCGGAGGAGCGACAATAGGAAAAAATTTTACTATTGCTCAGAATTGTACCGTCGGAGGAAAGCATCCTGTAGGTGCTTTAGGCATTGAATCTTCTGGCTGGGATAGCAAAGAACGCATTAGTATAGGCGATTGGGTATTTATGGGAGTTGGAAGTTGTATTCTTGGGCCAGTTACTATTGGTGATAATGTGATTATTGGAGCAAACAGCGTGGTAACTAGCGATATCCCATCCAATGTAATGATCGCCGGTGCTCCCGCAAAAATAATAAAACAGCTTAAGCCTTATAATAAAAGTGAATAATTCTCCTTTGGTAAGCATAATCATCGTCAATTATAACGGCAAGAAATACCTAAAAAGCTGTTTTGATTCCCTGTTTAAGATTGACTATCCAAATTTCGAGGTTATTTTCGTAGATAATAGGTCCAATGATGAGAGCGTTGATTACATAAAGGATAATTACAAACAGGTTTTGATTCGCGAATTAGGTAGTAATCTTGGCTTGGCAGTAGCTAACAATGAAGGCGCTAAGTCCGCAAAAGGTAAATATTTATTTTTCCTAAATAACGATACTATTGTTGATAAAAATATACTCAAAGAACTTGTAAATACCTCTGAGCCGGATGAGAAAATAGGGGTTTGTGCATGCAATGTTTTTACTTATGATGGAGCGCATGAAATCGGGATGGGTGTTTCTTGCGACCGGTTTGGTTATCCATGCGGAAACTTAGGCCCCATATTTTATCCGGATGCCGCGATTTTCATCAAAAGAAAAGTTTTTGATCTGGTAGGAGGTTTTGACTCACATCTTTTTCTTTACGGTGAGGATCGTGATTTGTGCTGGAGAGTTTTGCTTCATGGTTACAATATTACTCCAGTTAAAACAGCTTGGTTTTTACACGATTCCGCTTGCACCCTTGCAGGAGGGAAAAAATATAAAACAAATACATGGAAAAGAGAATTAGGGGAAAGAAACCTGATTCGCTCGATGCTTAAGAATTATTCTTTTCCGACACTTGTCTTTATATTGCCACAATATATGTTCTTAAGCTTTGCCGAATTAATACTGCTTTTATTTATGGGGCGATTTAAAGTGATAAAGGATGCATATTTTAAGGCATATATTTGGAATATTGCAAATTTTAAGGATACATGGTTAGAACATAAGAAAATAAGCAAGACGAGAGTTGTATCAGATAAACTAATGCGTAAATTAATGGCAAAACAAATAGGCAAAATTCAAGTATTAAAGTGGATAGGGGTGCCTAAATTCGAAAGTAAGCTTTATAAAGCTAATTAAGGGAGATTTTTATGGGCAAAGTTAATTCAGTATCGGTAGTTGGTTTAGGTAAGCTCGGCCTGTGCACGGCAGCTTGTTTTGCGAGCAAAGGTTTTAATGTAATTGGTGTTGATGTGGATATAGATAAAATAAAGAAAATCAATAAGGGAATTTCTCCTATCACGGAAACGAACCTTCAGGGGCTGATGAACAAGACAAGGAACAGGCTAAAGGCTACGGCTGATTACGATGAGGCGATATTAAACAGCGATGTTTCATTTATTGTCGTGGCTACTCCGAGCCTTGCTGACGGAAGTTTCTCGAACGAATATCTTGAAAAGGCAGTGCACAAAATAGCGGAGTCTTTAAAAAAGAAAAAAGATTATCATGTTGTCGTTGTTACTTCGACTGTTATGCCGCAAACTACCGAGAAAGCGGTAAAATCTATTGTTGAGAAGGTCTCGGGTAAAAAATGCGGTAAGGACTTCGGACTTGCTTATAACCCTGAATTTATCGCTCTGGGCAGCGTGATTCATGATTTTTTGAATTCCGAGATGATACTTATTGGAGAAATGAACAAGAAAGACGGTGATATATTAGAAAAGATTTACAGAAAAACCTGTGATAGTAATCCGAAATTCGCGAGGATGAGCCCGGTTAACGCAGAAATTACGAAGATCGCATTAAATTGTTATGTTACCACAAAGATCACGTTTGCCAATTCTTTGGCAGGGATCTGCGAAAAAGTGAGAGGCGCGGACGCCCTTATTGTGAGTACCGCATTAGGCATGGACAGTCGTGTCGGAAGCAGGTATATTCGTCCCGGCCTGGGTTTTGGCGGCCCTTGTTTCCCCAGGGACAACCAGGCATTCGCTGCTTTTGCCAGGATTGTCGAAGCTCAGGCAAAATTAGCCGAAACAGTTGATCAGGTAAACCAGGATCAGATCATTAGAATGGTCGAGAAAATTAAAGGCATCTTGTCAGGCATTGGTAAAGATAGAAAGAACGCAAAAATCGCCATTCTGGGCCTTTCCTATAAACCCAATACTCCGATAATTGAAGATTCCCATGCGTTGAATATCACGCAGTTTCTGGCCAATGAAGGTTTTAAGGTTAGTGTTTATGACCCGCAGGCAATGGATAACGCGCGTTCTGTCTTGGGGGATACAGTTAAGTACTCAAAAAATGAAGCCGATTGCTTAACAGGCGCTGATCTGGGAGTTATAACTGTGCCCTGGGCAAGTTTTAAGAAAATTAATTTTAAAAAGATTAATAAAAATATCGTTTTACTGGATTGTTGGCATTTTCTGGATAAAGAATCCGCGATGAGAATAGAATTTTTGGGCAGAGGATAGTTTATTCATATACAGGAGAAACCAAAGTGAATAACAAAAAAATCTTGGTCACCGGAGCAGGCGGTTTCATAGGCAACCATTTAGTAAAACGTTTAAAAGCAGAAGGGGATTGGGTAAGGGGCGTTGACCTGAAGTATCCCGAATTCTCAAAAACAGCGGCAGACGATTTTATAGTTGGTGATCTGCGTGATCCACTGGTCTGTAAAAAGTCGTTTGACCAGGCTTTTGACGAAGTTTATCAGTTGGCCGCGGATATGGGAGGAGCAGGTTTTGTTTTTACCGGAGAAAATGACGCGGATATAATGCATAATTCGGCTCTAATAAACCTAAATATGCTTGAGCTCAGCAATAAGAATAAGGTAAAAAAGATTTTTTATTCTTCTTCAGCCTGCATGTACCCCGAATATAATCAGCGCGACCCAAATAATCCGAATTGTTCCGAAGACAGCGCATATCCTGCTAATCCGGACAGCGAATATGGCTGGGAAAAATTATTCAGCGAGCGCCTGTATTTATCTTTTAACAGAAATTATAAAATGCAGGTAAGAATAGCGCGCTTTCATAATATCTTTGGGTCTGAAGGCACTTGGCGCGGAGGCAGGGAAAAGGCTCCTGCCGCGATTTGCCGAAAAGTTGCCGAAGCAAGCAATAATGGTTCCATTGAAATCTGGGGTGATGGTAAACAAACAAGGTCTTTTCTTTATATTGACGAATGCCTGGAAGGAGTTCTGCGCTTGATGAATTCTGATTTTACTGGGCCGATTAACATCGGCTCTGAGGAAATGTTGACAATTAACGAACTCGCGGATATGATCATTGGGATTTCCGGAAAGAAATTAGATATTTTGCATGTCCCCGGGCCACAAGGAGTGCGCGGGAGAAATTCTGACAATAGATTAATTTATGAGAAACTGGGCTGGAAGCCCCAACAGCCGTTAAAAGCGGGAATTGAAAAAACTTATAAGTGGGTAGAGGAGCAGGTTAGAAATAGAGGTTAATTAACCAAGTGAAGATACTATTATTATTTCCGCCTAATGTAGATTCGGTAGAACCCTTTAAATCTGCTCCACAAAAGCCTCCTCGGTTGATGTGGGGATTCCCTTTAGGTTTAGGATATTTAGCCGCGGTTTTGCGCCATGAAGGGTTTACAGTATCGATTTTAGATGCTTGTTTTGATAATTTACCTTTGGACGAGATTATTTCCGAAATCAAGAAGAATAAACCCGAGGTAGTGGGGATTGGTTCATTAACCCATATACTGAAAAGTTCGTTAGAATTGGCAAAGAGGATTAAAGGTATTGATCGGGGTATAAAAATTGTATTTGGCGGGCCACATGCCACTTATGATTATAAAAATCTGCTAAAATTTGACTTTATCGATTATGTGGTTTTGGGAGAAGGGGAAAATACTTTTTTGGAGCTTTGCCGTAAGCTGGAAGACGGCGCTTCTGTGGTTGAGGTTAAAGGATTGGTTTTTCACGAGAATAGAGAAGCGCTTAAAAATGAGTATCGTTCATTAATTAATAATTTGGATGAGCTTCCGTTACCTGCCAGGGACATGGTTGATTTCAATAAATATATCAAAACTTATGGTGTCCTGGAAAAGAGCGTGGATGTAATGTCATCGCGCGGCTGTACGAATGTCTGCGCGTTTTGCAGTTCCGCGCATCTTTTTGGCCGGTGGCGGACTCGCACTCCGGAAAATATAATTTCGGAAATAAAACTGCTGGTTAAAAAATATCCCGCTATCCGCAGTATTAATTTTATGGATGACAATTTCACCGCTGACAAGGCGCGCGTGCTTAAGCTAAGCCGGCTTTTGGTTTCAGAAGGTTTAAATAAATATAACTGGGTTTGTCTGGCGCGTGTTGATCAGCTGGATGAGGAGATGGTTTCCGTGATGAAATCCGCAGGATGCTTACGGGTGCATTTGGGGATTGAAAGCGGATCACCGCAAATACTCCGCAATATTAACAAAAGAATTTCTCTTGAGCAAGCGGAAAAAACTGTCAGTTTACTCAAAAGCGCAAAAATCGAAGCATATTCATTTTTTATGGTTGGGCATCCCGGAGAGACTCAAGAAACCATACGCCTAACCCGTAAATTTGCCAGGAAACTTAAATCTTCCAATACAGGTATTTTTATTGCTCAGATATATCCGGGGACAAAACTGGAACAGCTGCAACCGGTAAAGAACTGGGCTGAATATGTGTATACCCCTGAAATTGAGCATCCTTCAATTTTTACGCATCCGTGTGTTCCTTGTTTCATACCCGATGGTTTTAGTCGGGAGAAATTGAAGAAAATTTGCGCTGAAATTACCCGTGAATTTATATTTTTGCATTTTTTCCGCAGATTCCATCTTTTTGTAAAGAAGTTTTTTACTGAGCCCATGGCTACTACTGAGTATATCGTAGATGTATTTTTTAAGAAATAAAATGCCGATTAGAAATGAACTACTTTTAGCTGATATGGATGTTCTGGTCTGCGGCCTTGCCTTTACCGGCCGGACAGAAACCGTAGAGGACTATTTTAAAACCCGGGTAAAATCGCTGGTCTCTATTGGAATTTCAAGTTGTTTTTTAAAGGAAAACTTGAGTTTTTGCCGGGTTTATGAACAAGGAAAATTGGTTAATGAATTCAGCGTTCCGAATCTGCGGCTGAAAGAATATCAGTGGTACCGCCAGCCATTGATGCCGTTTGTGGTGTTAATGTATTTTTGGGCGATTTCTTTGGCGCTTAGAAAAGTAAAAAAGAAATACGGCCTCTGTATTGGTATTTCGCATTCCTTTGGGCTATGGGGAGTAATACTAAAAAAAGTCGGAGTTGTCAGGCAGTGCGTCTATTATTGTTTAGATTATTATATTCCGTATTCCGGAGCTGGTTTTCACGGTTTATTTATAAAATTATTGAATGCTATGGATCGTTTTAATGTAAGGAAATCAGATTATGTGTGGGATGTTTCCGAAAAGGTTTCTGAATACCGCCAGATTTACGGTAACTTAAAAAAGGATTCGTATAAAAAGATAATTGTACCAATGGGGTATAGCCGTAGTTTACGCGTACTTAACGATTTTGATGCCGGTAGCCGTTGGAATATTGGGTTTGTGGGGTCTATCACGGCAAACCAGGGGCTGCAGCTTTTAGTTGAGGCGATGCCGGATATTTTAAAGGAATTACCGCGGGTAAGGGTTAAAATAATCGGCCAGGGGCCGTTTTCCGAGGAATTAAAAAGTTTGGTTAAAAATAGAAATCTCGGGGAGTATTTTGAGTTCCTCGGGTTTATAAAAAATGATTCTAAAATGCTGGATATATTGTCCCGCTGTGCCATTGCTCTGGCGGTATACAGCGATTCGGTTGAGAATAAAAATATTATTTGCGCTGATACCGGGAAGCCGAAATTATACGCATTAATAGGGCTGCCGATTGTCCTGACAAAATTTTTATTATTCAGTGAAGAAGTAGATAAGAATAAGGCAGGTATCAGTATTGATTATACAAAAGAAGATTTAAAAAATGCCTGTGTATATTTATTGCGGGATGAGTCTCGATTAAGGGAATTTCGCGATAATTCCTATCGCATGGGAGAGCAGTTTATTTCGGATAAGATTTATGATGAAGTAATAAAGAATATGTTTAGCTTAAAATGATATACGATACTATAAACCCGGAAATCGTTAAATATATCTTAAATGACAGCTCAAGGCCGGTAAGAATCCTTGATGTAGGTTGTGGCACGGGTAAGCTGGGGCGTTTATTAAAATCAAAAATTAGTTGCCATATTACAGGCATTGAAGTTGATAAAGAGGCTGTGACTATAGCCGGTGAGGTATATGATGAATTGGTGGTGATGGATTTAGAAGAACTAATCGCTAAAACAAACGAATTTGCAGCTAAAAATAAATTCGATTATATTATTTTCGGCGATATCCTGGAACATGTGACTGATCCGTCGCAGCTTTTGAAATCATTTGCCGGGGTATTAGAAAATAATGGTTTTCTTATTGCTTCTATACCTAATGTGGCTAATTGGATGGTAAGATTTCGGCTTTTATTCGGGAATTTTGATTATTCCGGCGGAATTCTTCATCAATGGCATTTGCGGTTTTTTACTTACAAAACCGCAAAAAGGCTTTTAGAGGATAATGGGTATAAGATAGTTTCCGTGGTTAATAATAATCAAACCTGGTTAATCAGGTTTTTAGGTAGGATCTGGAAAAAGATGTTCGCATTTCAGTTTGTATTTAAATGCAAAAAGGTTGGTGCATAGAATGTCAAAAATAATTCTGATTGCGTTACCTTCGCCATTTGCTTCTGAGCCGGCAATGAACCCGACTTTGGGGTTATGTTATATTGCAGGGTATCTAAAGAAAAATGGGTATGATAATATTGAGGCAGTAGATTACAATCTTTATAAAGAGTGCGATTATTTCAATTCTAAGGATTATTTACGAAAAATCCCTCCAGGAGTGGATTTTTACGGCATTTATTGCATGACCCCTCAGTTTATCTGGCTTAAAGACGTTATTAAAGATATCAGGCAGAAAAGCCCCAAAGCTAAAATAATTGTCGGCGGACCGCATGCTTCAACTTGTCCTGAAGAGTGTTTAAGGGTGGCTAAGGCAGATATTGCGGTTAAAGGCGAAGGTGAAGAAGCATTTTTTGCCATCGTTTCCGGAGAACCCTTAGAGCATATTAAGGGCGTTTGTTTTCTTGGTAAAGATGGTAAATTTCATGATTCCGAAAGAGCTTTTGTTAAGAATTTGGACGATTTGCCTTTTCCTGACAGGGATTTATTCGACATGGATAAATATAAGCGGACTATACACGGAGAAAAGGCAGTGCATATTGTGACTTTAAGGGGATGCCCTTATTCTTGCGCTTTTTGCGATAAGAAATCCGTAGGTACAAATGTTCGCTTCAGGTCCATGGAGAATGTGTTAGCGGAAATAGATTTGGTTATTTTAAGGTATAATTTACGCGCATTTGTCATTTACGATGATATTTTTACCCTTGATAAAAAACGCGCGCATAGGTTTTGCGAGGAATTTAAGAAGAGAAAATTGAAGTGGCGTTGTTGGTCCAGAACTAATACTGTTGATAAAGAAATGTTAAAAGTTATGAAGGATGCCGGCTTGGTTAGTATTACTTTTGGCGTGGAATCAGGGGATGATCGTGTTTTAAAAAATATCAAGAAGGATACCACAAACGCGTCTCATAAGCAGGCCTTACTTGCTTGTAAGGAATTGGGGATTCCGGTAAGATGCAGTCTTATCTATGGTAATCCGGGGGAAAATCTTGAATCCGTGCGTAATACTATAAAATTAATAGAAGAGACACAGCCTGATGAATGGAATTTAGCGGTATTAGCGCCAATTCCGGGTTCGGGAATTTGGGATGAACCGGAGAAATACGGTGTAATTTTTGACAAGGAATGGGTTAAGCAGAATGATTATTCTATGACCAATAGATTCGATTCCAGCGGCATAGGCAGTATCTGGATTGAATTAAAAGGTATTTCCAAAGAGGATTTTACCAAGAACCTGGAATTTTTTGTTTCGGAATTGGAGCGGGTTTGCCCCAGGAAAAAGATACAAGATACAATCCAGTCGATCGATTTAAAGAAAATAAAGATTCTAAAATAAAGGAAAACTTCCTAAAAATGCGCGGTATTTGTGGGTTTGTGGGTTTTAATAATTCAAAACTCTTAAAAGAGATGACAGGGAGTATTTATGGGGAGTGTAGATAAGAAAGTTATTCAAAAATATTGGACACAAAATGTCCCGGGATTAGATATGGTTACTAAAGGATTGAATCCGGAACAAAAAGAATTCTATCTGGATGTTGATGCATATAGATATAGATTCGATTCGTATATCCCGGGAATAATTGATAGCTTTGCCGAAAAAGGAAAATTAATATTAGAGATCGGATGTGGTATGGGTACGGACAGCCGGTATATTTCTAAAAAAGGCGCAAATATTGTTAGTTTTGATTTGTCTTGGGATAATGTCAACTTTTCTTTGAAAGGCTTGAGTTTAATGGAATTAAAAGGCAAAGGGGTTTGCGGCGATGGAGAGAAACTGCCTTTTAAGGACAATGTTTTTGACGTGGTTTATTCTTTTGGAGTTTTACATCATACTCCTGATACACAAAAAGCAATAGATGAGGCTTATCGTGTTTTAAAGCCTAATGGAAAAGCCGTAATTATGCTGTATCATAAAGGCTATGCCTATTATGTGCTTCTATTTTTACACGGATATAAACGTTTATTCCGGATATACAATCAGGATAAGTTGATGAGCCAATATGACCATACGCCTTTATCGAGGATGTATTCCAGGGAAGAATTGTTCAAGATTTTTACAAAGTTTAACAGTATCAACATCTCAATAACAACTTATGGCGGGATACAAGCACACAAATTCTTAAAATATATATATGTTATCTTACATAAGAGCAGATTTTTAATGCGGCGTTTTGGTTCTTTCGCGGTTATAAGGGGAGAAAAATGAATACGAACCTGATTTTCTTTCAAAGGGTTTACTCTTATTCTCTGGCTTTATTGTTTTATAAACAAAAGATAGCCGGATTTTTTGATATTAATCCCGGTGAAGTCGATGAAATCTACAAGGAGTTAGATAGGTCATCTTTTACAAAAGAGATATCAAAAAGGGCAGGGGTCAGAAACAATTTTTTGAATTTAAGCATGTCTTCGGTACTGCGTGCTCCGGCTTTTTATGCAATCTGTAGGATTTTAAAACCCGAAATCATTGTCGAGACAGGCGTGGCAGATGGTTTTTCTTCGGCTTATATTTTGTTTGCGTTGCAGGAAAACGCGAAAGGGAAACTTTATTCCATAGATTTGCCTAATCAGCCGGGGCAGGTGCTTTCCGAGGGAAAGAGTACCGGGTGGCTTGTAGATGCAGGTTTGCGCAGCCGATGGAATTTGATTATCGGGTCATCAAAAGAAAAACTTCCGCCGCTCTTAGAAGATTTGAGGGAAATAGATATCTTTTATCATGACAGCGATCATAGTTATGAAAATATGATGTTTGAATTTACGGTTTCTAAAAAATTTATAAGCCCGAGAGGGATCATAATTTCCGATGATGTAACTGACAATAAATCTTTTTACGATTTTTGCCGCGTAAATTCTTATCGCACGGTTACTTTATTTAAAACAGGTATAGCAAGGAGATCTCCTGATAATGTTAAAGAAAATATATGATTTATTCCACTCTTTTGACGGCGTTTACCTACTATAATTCGAAATATAGTTATTGTTTGATTTGTATTAAAAAGAAAACTCAGTATAAATGAAAAAGTTGCTAAAAGGCGTTATTTTGCCGGGTTTTATCTTTTTTTCCGTTTCCGCGGCAACAACCTTTCCTTTATTCTTAAAACTTGGTTCGGCTATCCCGGGTTTCTTTTCTACTGATGAGTCGTTCGCGATGATTTGGAATGCCTGGAGGATAAAATTCGCTTTTCTTAACCATCTCTCCATGAATTCTACCGATTTAATCGCGTATCCGTATGGCGTGGAATTCTTCTCTAATGGCCTTATTAGTTATGTTTGGATTTCGATTAATTACCTGCTTGCGATATTTACGACGCCGGTTCTTACTTATAATATTCAGGTAATTATGAATTTTTTCTTAAGCGCAATATTTACTTACTTGTTGGTATTTCGTTTGACTAAATGCCGTTTTGCGGGAATATTTTCCGGCATCGCTTTCGGGCTGTGCCCCTATCTATTTATTCGCGCTTGGCAGCATTTAGGCGAGACCTATGTTTGGCCAATGCCAATGTTTTTATGGAGCGCCTTTTGTTTAAAAGAAGACTTGCGCCTGAGAGTAAAAATCATCTTTATTTTAGGTTTGGTTCTGGCGGCGATTAATTATTCGGTAATTTATTACACCTCTGTGGTATTCATTTGCCTTCTGCTATATCTTTTGGTTAACTGGAAAAGCAATTTATCGTATATACGCAGGATATTTTTTTTATCCTTGATAGCAGCGATTGTCCTATTGCCGCAATTTTGGCCTGTCATAAGAAACATTATGGGCTTTGATAAAAGTAGCTCTGCTTCGGCCTGGAATGTTTTTCAGAGGCCTTTCGAGGATTTATTTGCCCAGTCCGCAAAAGCTCTGAGTTATTTCCTTCCATCGGCCACGCATCCTGTTTTTGGAGGATTTACCGAACAGTTTGTGGGAACACAAATTTACGGAACTAGTTTTACGGAGCATACGCTTTATCTTGGCTGGATCCCTCTAATTTTAGCTTTCATCGCATTTAAAAAACGGAAACTGATTGTTAACGTTAAAGAGCGCTCTTTTATTAATTTTTTTGCTGTCTTGGCCGTTTGCGCCTGGTTTTTTTCTCAGGCTCCCTGGTGGCAAATAGGGGCATTGAAGATATATATGCCTTCTTTTTTTATGTATAAAGTGATGCCAATGTTCAGGGCATATTGCCGTTTTGGGATCGTTGTAATGCTGGCAGTTTCAGTTTTGGCTGGTTTCGGGCTGAAAATTTTGTTAGATAGATTCAAGTCATTTAATCAAAAATTTGCAGTTGCTTGTTTTCTTTGCTGTTTAGTTTTATTTGAGTTTTGGAATTACCCTCCATATAAAATTATCGATGTCTCTAAAGCTCCTTCGGTTTATTATTGGCTTAAGTCGCAGCCGAAAGATACGGTTATAGCTGAATATCCGTTTAATCCCGATTCTCCTAATGAGCTCTATCGGCTTTATCAGATTTTTTATGAGAAAAAGATGATTAACTACACTATCCCAACAAGCGAAGCAAATATGATCGCCAGGACAATAACAAAGCTCTCGGAAAATAATACCAGGTCCTACTTAAAAAAAATCGGGGTAAAATATGTATTGGTTCATCGCGATGATTATTTAAATACGGATTTAGTCGAAGAAAAAAAGGAATTGGAAAAAATATCACAAAATAAAGGCTTAAAATTAGTAAAGTCATATGGCGCAGAGGAATGTCCTGTTAAGGATTTTATGTGTATTCAAAAAACCGGCCCCATTGATGTTTATGAAATAGTCGCGCCTGTCGCAATTGAGCCAAAAATAGAAGAAAAATGAATATCTTAGGTATTTCCTGTTTTTATCATGATAGCGCGTCAGCATTAGAAAAAAATCTCTTTGCAATATATAAGGTTATATGTTACATTAATTATCCTTTTATATATGAACATCTAGTCTTACCAAAGGGAAGCTATGCTTCGACTAAAAAAGGTTAAACCAAATGATTGCATAATTGTAACAGGTT
>JAZDFW010000091.1:0-5238 GCA_043807505.1 Candidatus Omnitrophota bacterium
ATAAATAGAATGTGGAATTGAAAAAACTGGAATTAGGCTATAGATTAACCAAAAAAACATTTTTAACTTAAAATTTCCGTAATAGAACCAATCGATTCTGCGCTCATAGCGGGTTTTTAGAAAAATCTGCGTATAGTTTCTCTTCCACTTTGCTGCCCAATTAGCCACGGAAGTTACTGTATGATGATAAATATTCAGGTTAAAAGAATACGCAACCTTATTTTTACCCTTTTCCACCATATATTGAAATATCTCATTGTCTCCAACGTATTTTTCACCTAAGAACAGCTCTTTGACATCAGAAAGTTTATAACAAATACCGTTTGCGCCCCAGCAAAGCGGCTTTTTTGAATCAACATTAAAAGTCGAATATTTTATGCCGTTTAAACCTTCTTGCGAGGCGAACTTTAGGTAAAATTCCAAATTCCGGTTTAAAAACCAAGCCAAGGGCTCACTTTGAATAAGCTCGTAATAACGCATAATTCCGGGGTCATTTCTTGAATGTATCAATTTTCCCCAAAAACAAGAAAGTTTTTCGTGTTTATTAAATATAGCGGAAACATCCTTTAGCCAATCTTTGCCTACCAGGCCGTTATCTGCCGCAAATAAAATTAATAAATCCCCGCTTGCATTGGCCACGGCTATTTGCATTCCATATTCACCCAGGCGCTTCGGGTTATCGAAAATCTTGGTATTATAGCTCCTCGCAATCTCTAAAGTATTATCGCTTGAACCGCCATCGACCACTAAAACCTCAATTAATTCCTTGGGATAATCTTGTGAAAAAATAGTTTCCAGGCAACTTTGCAGGTATTTTGCGGAATTATATACCGGCAGTGAAATAGAAAATTTATGTTCTGGCATTGTTATAAATTACTTTTCCTTTTATCCTTACAGGGAATACGTTTTCTGATTCTTTAATCGCAAAATCAATTAACATGCTTTCTTTCGAAGAAATAAGTTTCTTTAAAGCCGGAATAATTTCTCCCGGGCTCTTTACTCTAAATGCTTTAATCCCATAGCTTGAGGCAATCTTTACAAAATCTACCTTTGAATTTACCATTGTCGAGTAGTACCTTTTAGAAAAAGCAAATTCTTGTATTTGCCTGACTAATCCTAAACATTTATTATTTAAAATTATGATTTTTATCGGCAGATCATAATCCTTGAGAGTGGCTAACTCCTGGATATTCATTTGAAAACTGCCGTCGCTTGTAATATTTACAACCAATGCAGGCGGGCAAGCGAACTGAACGCCAATACTGGCAGGAAGCCCAAAGCCCATAGTTCCTAAACCGCCGGAAGTTATAAGTGCATTGGGCTGATTAAATTTAAAATGTTGCGCAGTCCATAACTGATGCTGGCCAACATCAGTAGCGATAAAAAATTTCCTCTTACCTATTAACTCTGACAATTTATGCAAAATCAATTTTGGATTTACGCTGTTCTTATATTTCCTCTCTTCTAATTTCTTTAAACTCCTGATTTGACTTGCCCAGGTAGAATTACACATGCAATTACTTCTTTTTAATTCCTGCAATAATAAATGAAGGAATAAGCCTACATCAGAAAATACTGCCTTATTAACTGCAACGCGGTGATTAAGTTCGTGCTTATCACAATCAACATGCACAATAAAACTAGATTTTGAAAACTCGCTATTTGCTTCCGGAAAAGCCCTGTTATCAAAACGCAAGCCCAAACCCAGCACAAAATCTGCTTCTTTGACTGCCAAATGGGCTAATTTACTTCCTGCGTATCCTGCCATACCCAAATTAAGCTCATAGTTGCTTGGCACGCTAGTTAATCCCATTAAGGTCTCTAAAACGGGTAATTTATACCCTTCCAGCAATTTCATCAACTGTCTTTGGCTAGAGCTTAAAAGAACGCCACCCCCTGCAATCACCAGCGGCTTTCTTGCAGACACAAGTTTCCGGGCAATTTCTTTAACTACATTTCTGGGGCAAACAGGCAAATCACTTTTTAGATTAAGCGCCTTAGCTTTATAATTGCATGCCGTATACTGAACATTAATCGGAATATCAATTAAAACAGGCCCAGGCCTGCCGCTTTTTGCAATAAAAAAAGATTTATCAATTGTTTCTGCTAAATCTGATACATGGTTTACTAAAAACGCTGCCTTGGTAATCGTCTTTACAACTGAAACAATATCTAGTTCCTGAAATCCTCTTTGCCTTACGGGCCTGTCTTTTTTTAAATCCCAGACCGCGACCTGCCCGGTAATAATTACAACCGGCACAGAATCCATAAAGGCATTAGCGATACCGGTAACTAAATTTGCGGCACCCGGGCCGGAAGTAGCCATACAGACACTGGGTACTTTCTTTACTCTGGCAAATGCATCAGAGGCATGAATTGCCGCCTGTTCATGCCTGAAACAGATGGTTTTAATCTTTTTAGACTTGTAAAGCTCATCCAAAATAGGACAAATTGACCCACCGGGGAATTCAAAAATCTTGTCTACCTTGTGTTCCCCTAATTTCTTAATTATAATTTGTGCGCCTGTTAATTCCATTTTTTTTAAACCATGCAATGCCCACCATCAACACAAATGGTTTGGCCCGTAATGTAATCAGAATCGCTGGAGGCAAGGAATTTAACTATCCCGCTAATATCCTGAGCTGTTCCTATTCGCTTCAGAGGAATAGACGACTCTATAATATCTTTACTGCCTGAAAACAACTCCTTAGTCATATCTGTTTCAATAAAACCGGGGGCTACTGCATTAACATTTATATTAAATGAGCCGCCTAATTTAGCGATGGATTTAGTCAAAGAAATTAATGCTGCCTTACAAGCTGCGTAGTGGCTCGCATTAGACGAACCCATTATGCCGGCACCAGAGGCGATATTGATAATTTTGCCGCTTTTCTGTTTTTTCATTTGAGCAAAAACTCTTTGCATTAATAAAAACGGCCCTTTTAAATCAATGTCTATAATATCGTCAAGCTCTTCTTCTGAAATTAACTCAAAATCGGTTTGTTTAAAATAAGCTGCGTTATTAACAAAGATATCAATCTTAGAAAAAAATTTAACAACGTCATCTATCAACAAATCAATATCTGATCTTTTTGCTAAATCCAATTTGATAATCTTGGCTGATTTAAAAGATTTTAAAGCAGATAAATTCTCTTTTGCCGTAAGTACGAGCCTTACGCCTTGTTTTTCAAGCTCCCGGGCAATAGCAAAACCGATTCCCCTGCTTGCTCCGGTAATTACCGCCACTTTGTCTTTTAATGAATTCATCATCTAATCCTTAAGAGAACTGCTTTTAATTGACTCTCAAAGGCATTGATTTCCTTGAGGTTAGTAAGCACTGGCTCCACATCCATCCCTCTTACCCATGCCAGCCCGCTTGGCAGAGGATTGATTTTCTTCTTTAATTGTGGGATTCTTTCACCAAATGCCAGTTTAAGATAGATATACGGCATATTTAGCCCTGCTTCAGTGAAAAATTGATGTGTAGTAAAAAATCTACCAATGTTTATCTCTGTCGGATTAGGAATCCCTTTTGCATCATAAGTAAAATCTACCCCGTAAATACCATCCGGATTATTGTCAATCGTGAGAATTGCTTTTATGGCTAAATCATCTATCTTTTTATCACTTACTGTTACACCTGTACCGGTAATACCTGTTACTCCTGAAACGCTCCTATTGGCAAATTCCCAATAAAGGCGCCTGCGCCCCTGCGCCACGATTAATTCGCCGTCTTTCCAAATAGAGAGCCAGGTTATACTCTCAGGGCTTAAATATTCTGCCACAGAGAAATTACCCCAACCTTGATAATAATTAATCCAGTGTTTTGCAAAATCAAAGTCATCAGTAGGCAGGGACCATTTTCCGAATGCACCGCTAATTGAGCGAACCCAAACTTTACCTTTGATATTATTAAACGCCTGCCTTAAATCATCTTCATTGTTAATAAGAAATGTTTTGGGCACAGTTAAACCTGCCTTTGCCCAAGCGAGTGCTGACTTAAACTTATCCTGGCAGATTAAAATTACCTCATGGCGCGGTAAAAATGTTTTTACGCCAATTTCTTCTCTGTGCTTTGAAGCCATGAATATTTCTTCGTCATTCTGAACGTGCATAAAATGGGGCTTGGTTTCTTTAATAATTTGCTTTAAAACAGAGATATAATTAGTTTCATCCTTAGCAGGAGGCACCAGGAATCTTACATTCACAAGCCCCTTAACCTTACATAAATCATATTTGTTACAGGTAATACCAATAAAATAAAACTTTTCTTTTGCTTTCTTTAGCGAACGAATAAAGTTTATTGCCGGTGCGCCGCCTGCGCCGCCAACAAGGATTCTTTTTATCATTTTTTAAATTTTATGGATAATTTTTTTCCGGAATGTTTATTCAGCCAATGTTGATTTAAAATAAGCCAATTTATGGTATTCTCTAGCCCTTCATCAAATTTAAAAAAAGGAACCCATCCAAGCACTTTTTTTAATTTTTCACAATTTAAAGCGTATCTGAAATCGTGGCCTGGCCGGTCAGTAACAAATTCAATTAAACTTTCAGGCTTATTTAAACCTTTAAGCAGGGATTTAACTACTTCGATATTTCTTTTTTCTTGTCCGCTGCCTATATTATAGACTTCGCCGATTCTGCCTTTTTCCGTAATCATAATTATTGCCCGCGCACAATCCGCAACATAAAGCCATTCTCTGACATTTTGGCCTTTAGCGTATACCGGGACTTTCTTATTTGCCATAGCCATTAAAGCAGCCAAAGGAATCAACTTTTCCGGATACTGCCAAGGACCATAATTATTAGAAGGACGGATAATAATTGCCGGTAATTTATAAGTTCTGATATACGATTTAATCAATAAGTCTGCAGCTGCTTTTGAAGCAGCATACGGGCTATTCGGTAAAAGAGGCGACTCTTCGGAAAAACTGCCTTTCTTTATATCCCCGTAAACTTCATCCGTACTGATCTGAATAAATTTTGAAATACCAAATTTCAAAGATAAATCTAATAATGTTTTTGTGCCTTTAATATTTGTTTCTATAAAAGGATCGCTGTCAATAATACTTCTATCAACATGGGTTTCAGCGGCAAAATTTACAATTGCGTCAGGTTTTTCCTTCTTAATAATTGAGGCAACATTAGAAGAGTTACAAATATCTTCTTTGTAAAATTTAAATCTTCCCTTTACCGCATTTAACCTATCCAAATCAGCAGCATAAGTAAGTTTATCAA
>JAZDFW010000092.1:0-10448 GCA_043807505.1 Candidatus Omnitrophota bacterium
GCTCATTTAAGCGGGAGAGGGGAATCGAACCCCCATATATAGCTTGGAAGGCTATTGTTCTACCACTGAACTACTCCCGCATTTTTAGGTACGTTTCTCCTATCAATCAAAAACCGCTTATTCCTTTTGGTTTTAGAAACTTTGCGAATCTGTCCCTCATCAGCACAAGTAATACTATTGTCGCAAAAGAAACAAGGATACCGATATAAATATATATATCTTTCAAATACAAACGATAACAATACTCACCGGCCGGAAGTATAAATTTATAGTTTTCTTTTCTGACTTCTTTTCCGGAAACATTACGGATGCGCAAGTACCGTTCAACAAACCTGTTATCAAGATTAGGAAACCATATTGCTGTTTCTTTATCGCAATTACCGATAAAATACAATCCGTTACCGGGGACCAGGAGTTCTATTCCCAACTTAGCATCTTTATTATCCCCTGCAAATTCTAACTCATTCTTCGATAACCACTCGGAATTATTCAAATCTTCAACAGCCATTTTTTTTGCTTTTGTCGAACCGTGAAGTTCTTGGTCTATCTGGCGCAATAGCATCGTATAATCTACGGTTATAAAAATCAGGGCTGCTAAAGTTAAACCTGCTAAGATACGCCTGGCATTTAAGTTTAGGTTATCCCACAAAGCAGATAACGCGGTGGATGCACCTACTGAAGACCAAAAGATTACCGCTACTGTCATACGCTGAGGAAATGGGCTTGTTCCTGCAAAAGGTATATACAGATAATCCATAATACGGATAATATTACCGCATGATATCAACAATATCGCAAATGCAATAAGAAAACTATATAATGCTATGCTGCATTGTAAATACCATTTACGAAAACGGAATATTGCTACTCCTAAGCCCGCTAGAATTAAAAAAACAGGAATAATGCCGATATAAGAATAAGATTCATGCCACATTAATACCTTGGGGCCGAGAAAATATACATTTATGTGTTGGCTGAATCTCCCGATAAAGGACGTTATCAGCTGATGCAGGTCGAAATATCCATGGGTAGGATTAGTTATTCGCCCTATGGTCCCTGCCCAATTATAAGTAAGCATTGGTAACAAAACAGGCGCAGAAAGTAACATCCCTGCTAACAAACCCAAGATAGTCCGGAAAAAAACTGTTTTATCGCGTAAAATATAACATAACGAGAAAATAATAATTGAACCGGCTGCCCAGGTAAAAGCGTGCGCGGGAGCACTAAAAATAAATAACGCCACCGTTATTGCTATCCCTAACCAGTACCGCCAATCGTCATTAGATTTTATTAAAAAATATAGCATCCAGGGCATAAATGCCCACATCACAACCCAGGTATATTGGTAATAGATGAAAGCTTGAATCCGTCCTGAGAAAAAACTAACAAGCGCAAAGAATGCCGGCAAGAACCCGCGGCTCTGCAACTTC
The DNA here is from genome assembly GCA_043807505.1 of Candidatus Omnitrophota bacterium. GTDB lineage: Bacteria > Omnitrophota > Gorgyraeia > Gygaellales > Profunditerraquicolaceae > JAZDFW01. The sequence goes on from JAZDFW010000092.1 coordinate 1,431, forward strand.
TCAAGCAAAGTCACCATACCGATAGCCCCGAAAAGAAGGTAAATATAATAGTGAGTTTTCAGCCACGCAGGTAGAGAAAGTACATGGGTGAGAAAAAAACTGAATAACGGCAAAACCGGATATTCGCCTCCTGCAAAAAAGTATCGTTTATAACCTCCAAATGTTTGCCAAAGAGGAATAAGCCCTCCCCGCCAACTTTCATAACTAGTCTTCACATAATGCATAGCATCCCATGTATCATGCATGCCGATAAAATTTGAAGCCCAATACCACTTCCAAATACACAAAGAAGCAATCAAAACCGCAATGTAATTTTTATACCTTAAAAAGAAATTTCTTAGGTAATAAATAGATTCTGCGCTTCTCATACTCACCCTTTACTCGTAAGTAGTAGAATGGGCAGGGTAGGATTCGCAAGTCCCGAGGCTCTCTAGTTAAGCTTCCAGAGCCGAGGGAAACCTCTGACCCAACCCATACTCAATTAGTTTCTTCTTATTAACCGTGCTGAAATCTTTTATTTTTATCTCTCTGCGTAAAGCTTCAACTTTAGTAGCAAATTGTTCTATGTACAGCAATGTTACAGGTCTTCTGGATCTTGTATACTTTGAAGCCTTCCCGCTGTTATGTTGCTGTAATCTATTATTTACATTATTAGAGCTACCCGTATAAAAAGAACCGTCCTTACAGCGTAAAATGTAGACATACCACATATTAATCTTTGGCCCCTCGCAGACTTATACAAAATCATTGCTGCTCGGGACCAGCTTTTGCGTAGCAAAAGCTGGTGGGCAGGGTAGGATTCGAACCTACGAAGCACAAGTGCAACAGATTTCAAGTGCCCTCAGGTTACCCTGAGGCTTGGACTATCTCATTGCCTTAGCTTTGTAAGCTTTAGGCAGCAGGCGCTTAGTCTCTGCACCTTCCCCCGCTGCTTCGTTTTGCGAAGCAAAACGGCGGGGGCTTGGCTCAGGATCGCCCTTACCTGTTTAGGTAAGGGGTTCCCTGAATTCACCTGCTTTTACATCCCAAATTTCTTTGGGACGCTGCATTTTATACAGTCTGCCCCCTTTGGCCACTTGGGTACCTGCCCACATTAAAACACTCTTTTTCGTAATCGTTAATCCAACTATCTATTGTTTTCAATAATCGCTTATCGTTATATCTAATATGTACTAATCCGTAAGGTAATTTTCTACAACTGACATTTAAATTGTTTTTTCTTATGTAGGGTTTAGTAAATTGATTTAATGGAATCTCGGAAATCTCCGCCCAATATTTTTTAATTTTTTCTAAATTGAGATGAGGATATGAATAAATATAAAGTCTTAACCGCTCTTCGCTTACACCGCAAATTTGCCTTAAGAATTTCAAAAATATCTTTATCATTTCCGGATTACTATTTACAAAATCTACACTGTTCCCTTTTAATGTTCCCTCTGCCCAGTAAAGCATAATACCTGCAATTTTTAACTTTTCTTCCGCAATGGTTAAATTGTATTTTATTTTAAATCGAGGTTTTAAACTATTTACTAAATATCCGGTTTCTGAACGATTTCTACGAGATATATTGTGTTTATTCATAAAATTATACAACTTCCAGAATGAAATATTGAATCTATCGGCTATCTTATCTATATTATAGTTTTTATCCCAATACAGTTTTTTAACTTCTTCTGGATTCAGATTGTTAGAGATTAATTTACTTGTTAAAATCATTTTACCCGTTTTTAATTAAAGCCGGCAAGAGGAATCGAACCCCCGACCTTTTGTTTACAAAACAATTGCTCTACCAACTGAGCTATGCCGGCGTAAATAGCACCTGGTGCAAATTTAATCTTGTACCTGTCCCCTCTTTATCGCTGCCGGAATTTTTTCAATTACGTCCGTTGCGATTAAGCTAACTTGTGTTTTCTCTTTTGCGGCTATGTCTCCGGCCAGGCCATGCAGATAAACCGCATATTTAGCTGCATTAAACGCATCCAGCCCTTGTCCTAGTAAAGCCGCAACCATACCTGTTAAAACATCGCCACAGCCAGCAGAGGCCATACCGGGATTTCCGGTATTATTTACATAACTTTTACCAAAAGGACTTGCCACTACTGTTTTATAGCCTTTTAAAATAACTATGCAATTATAGTCGCTTGCGAATGTTTTGGCAATATTTTTTCTTTCTAATTCACTAAAACCTATTCTTTTTCCTAAAAGCTTCATCATTTCACCAGGATGCGGAGTTAATATTGTATCGCGTCCCGCGTTGCACGTTGTGCGTAAAAGATCTAAATGGCCAATTAAAGCATTTAAGCCATCGGCATCAATAATCAGCGGTTTGTTTATTTTTAGTATAACCTGACGCACTAGCTTAAAGGTTTCTTTATTTTGAGAAAGGCCCGGCCCGATCACAATTAAATCTGAATTTTTAGCAAAATCCTTTATTTTTTTGAATGCTTTTATGCTTAGGCTCTTCTCTTTTGTTTCAGCCAAAGGCAGCGTCATTACTTCCCGGGGCTTTATTTTTATTATCGCGGAATTTAAACTCTCTGGTATGCCTAAAGTAACCAGGCCTGCGCCTGTGCGCATTGCGGCTTCCGCGCATAAAACCGCCGCACCGGAGAATCTCTGGGACCCGGCTAAAATAAAAATATGGCCAAAATCGCCTTTATGTGATTTAAGCTTTCTCCGTAATAATTGCGAAGGCAGTTGCATAGTTTTTCACATGGGAAATTGAAATATGTATTTCTTTGTTTTTTCCTTTATTGTTTAGAATTGCGCAATGTGGACAACCTTCTTTATCATTTAGAATTTCGATATCTTTCCAATTCAACCCTTTGTTGCCAAGTGCTTTAAATATTGCTTCTTTTGCGGCGAATCTGCCGGCAAGGTGTTGATAAAGGCTGCCACGCGTCTTGGCATTGACCAATTCACCTTCTGTAAAAACGCGGTTTAAAAATTCATTTCCCCATTTTTCTACTGCCTGACGCAGGCGCCTTACCTCTGTTATATCAACGCCGATACCTTTAATCATACCAATGCTTTCATTTCACAGACTGCCTGCTTAAGGCCCACTAATACAGCGCGGCAAATAATAGAATAACCGATATTTAATTCCTCAATTCCCTTAATTTTAGCGATTCTAGTTACGTTATTATAGTTTAACCCGTGTCCGGCATTTACAGTCAACCCTTTTTTTAAAGCATAATTAACTACAGAAACAATTTGGCCAAAATACATTTCTTGCTCTTTTTTATTTTTCGCATTAGCGTAGCGCCCTGTGTGGAACTCGAGCATTTCTATGCCCATCTTTTTTGCCGCGTCTATCTGTTTTTTTTCAGGATCAATGAATAAGCTCACCGTTATGTTCTTTTTTTGTAAAAGCTTCGCGGCCTCTTTTATTCTATGGAAATTATTTATAACGTCTAATCCGCCTTCTGTGGTTAACTCTTTTCTTTTTTCAGGAACCAAAGTTGCCTGGTCCGGTTTTATAAGGCATGCAATTTGCACAATATCATTTGCAATTGACATTTCTAGATTCAATCTTGTTTTAACTATTTTTTTTAAGATAAACAGATCCCCCTCTTTTATGTGCCTCCTGTCTTCTCTTAAATGCACAACTATGCTGTCGGCGCCTGCTTCTTCACAAATTGACGCGGCAAATGCGGGTTCAGGATCTATTGCATGCCTGAGTTCCCTTAGCGAAGCAACATGATCGATATTTACGCCTAATTTAACCATTTGTTTAATTGAAACGGTTTATTTCTCCCCGCACATAAATCCAGGTAATGATTGCCATGATTAAGGCAATCATTTTTAATAAGGGATGATAGGTAAACATATGTTTTATTCGCAAACCCAAGCTTACTTTTTGTTTAGCCATTACTATATTTAATGATCTCCTTAATTTTAGAAAGCATGCTTTCTTTGCTTAAATCTTTATAGAGCTTCCCGTGATAAACCAAAGATAGGTCTTGTCTTTCTTCAGAAACGACAATAATTACCGAGTCTGTTTCTTCACTTAAGCCCAAAGCTGCGCGGTGCCGAGTTCCAAACATTCTGCTGATGTCTTGATTTTCGGTTAATGGGAATAAGCAGCCCGCAGAAATGATCCTGTCATGTTGAATAATCAGGCCACCGTCGTGAAGTAAACTTTTGGGAGTAAAAATTGTCTGAATTAAGTCAGTTGATATATGAGAATCTATTCTGACGCCGCTTTCGATATAAGAAGCAAGAGAATCATTTTTCTCTATTGCAATAAGCGCACCGATTTTTTCTTTGCTTAATGCCTCAGCCGCATCAACAACTTCATTTAATACAAGGTTTAGCTCCTCTTCTCTTAAAGAAGTGGTGAATAGATGGCGTTGGCCAAGGCGAGCAAGGCCATGCCTTATTTCGGGGTGAAAAATTACCAGAAGCGCTATAACCGATATAGTAAATAATTTTGTAAACAGCCAATCCAGAATTTCAAAGTTTAATTTTTGTAATAAAAGGAAAATGGCTATAATGATTATTATCCCGCGCAAGGCCTGTACTGCGCGTGTCCCTACAAAAAATAACATAATATGATAAATTACAAACCATAAAATTAAGATTTCAGTTATAGGTTTCCAATACAATAGGTTCATATTTTATTTATACGGCCGATAATTTTAAGCGCTTCTTTTATTGGCTTTACATCGTGGACTCTTAAGATATTAGCACCGTTACCAACCGCAAACATAGACGTTGCTAAAGTACCATATAATCTTTCCTGTATACCGGCATGCAAAATCTTTCCAATAAATGATTTTCTTGATGTGCCGATTAGAATGGGCCGGCCCAATATTTTAAATTCTTTAAGATCCTTTAGTATTTCTAAATTATTCAAGGGCGTTTTACCAAAACCTATGCCCGGATCAATAATAATCTTTTCTTTGTTTACACCTAAACAGACAGCCTGATTTATTGACTTATCCAAATATTCAATTATTTCACCGATTAATGACGAGTAAAACGGTTTTTTCTGCATGGTTTGCGGTTTGCCTTTCATGTGCATAATTATAACTCCGGCATCGTAATCGGCTACAACCTTTGCTATTTTTAAATTCCTTAAGCCTGTAATATCATTAACTAAACTTGCCCCATTTTCTAAGGCCTGTTTAGCTACCTGGGGCTTGCAGGTATCTATAGAAATCGGAATTTTAATTTTTTTCGCCAAAGCTTTTATTACAGGTATTGTTCTGGATAATTCCTCTTTTACGGATACTGCTTTTGCTCCCGGCCTGCTCGATTCTCCCCCAATATCAAGAATATCCGCGCCGTCATTTATTAGCTTTTGCGCAAAATCAAGTATCTGGGGCAGGGGTTTTTTATACAGCCCGTCACCGCTAAAGGAATCAGGTGTTAAGTTAACTATCCCCATAATAGAAATGCGGCCGGGACTAAAATTTAACTTAAATCTACCAAAATTAACATCAAAATTATTTTTTTGATAATTACTTAAAGCCGTGGGAATATCTTGCGCTAATTTAGCTAAACCGAAAGGCTGAAAAGATAATTTGCCGTGCAGGCTTCTAAATTGAGAAAGGTTTCCTATTAACAGGCAGTCGGTTTTCTTAGCCTTTCCGGTTATAGCCTCTTTAGCTATAGCCACGTCTCCTCCCAAAGAAAGCATCTCTTGTTTGAGGATATTCGCCGCAATATTGGAAACAGAATTTATTTTTATTAGAAAGGTGAGCGCCTTTGGCGCCATTATTTTGATGCCATAAGGATCAACCTTTATTTCCCGCATAATTGATTGCAAGTTGCTATAACGATTGATGTCTAGTATGCGCATTTATACGACGTCTTTTTTCTCAATGCCCAGAAGCCGCTGAACTTCGATTCCACTTAAAACTTCTTTTTCCAGAAGCGCACTTGAGAGCATTTTTAATTTTTCAGAATTTTGCTGCAGTATTATTTTTGCTTTTTCGTAAGCCCCGTCAATTATATGCTTTATTTCTTCATCGATAACCCGTGCTGTTTGTTCGCTGTAATTTCTTTCTTCCATAATGTCGCGGCCTAAAAATATCAGGCCTTCTCTTTTTCCGAGAGTAATATGGCCTAGTTTTTCAGACATGCCAAATTGGGTAACCATTCGCCTTGCCATTAACGTTGCAAGTTCCAGGTCATTCTGCGCGCCTGTAGTAACTTCATCTAAATTTATTTCTTCTGATGCCCGGCCTCCCAGTATAAGCGTAATTTCGTTGATTAATTGAGTTTTGGTCCAGTAATGCCTATCTTCAGCCGGCGGAGTAAATGTATAGCCTCCGGCTAAGCCTCTGGGTATAATGGATACTTTTTTCAGCGGGTTTACCTCCGGTAAAAGTAATGAAAGCAGCGCATGCCCTGATTCGTGTAATGAGGTGATTTCTTTTTCTTTTTTTGATATGATATGGCTCTTTTTTTCAGGCCCCATCAAAACCCTCTCTACCGATTTTTCAAATTCAATAATTCCCACCGATTCTTTACTGTCCCTTGCAGCCAGTAACGCTGCTTCGTTACAAAGATTTGCCAGGTCAGCTCCTGTGAATCCAGGAGTTTGTGAGGCAATAGATCTTAAATTAACAACAGGATCAACTTTTATTTTACGCGTATGTACCTGTAGTATTTCTTCCCTTCCTTTAATATCCGGCAGATTCACGATAATGGTGCGGTCAAATCTTCCCGGCCTTAAAAGCGCGGGATCCAGAGTGTCCGGCCGGTTTGTCGCGGCAATCAGGATTAAGCCTTGGTCTGTATCAAAACCATCCATTTCTACAAGTAGTTGGTTTAATGTTTGTTCTCTTTCATCATGGCCGCCGCCAATACCGCTAAAACGAAGCCTGCCGACAGCATCAATTTCGTCAATAAAAATAATTGCTCCCTTGCCGGATGTTTTTCCAGCGCGCCTGCCTTGATCGAATAAATCTCTTACACGGCTAGCGCCAACACCAACAAACATCTCGACGAAGTCAGACCCGGAAATACTAAAAAACGGCACCCCGGCTTCTCCTGCTACGGCGCGGGCAATCAGAGTTTTCCCGCATCCGGGAGGGCCAATTAATAATACGCCTTTAGGAATTTTACCTCCGAGCCTTTGGAATTTTTTAGGATCTTTCAGGAATTCTATGACTTCTTGCAATTCTTCTTTCGCTTCATCTACACCTGCAACGTCATTAAAAGTAGCTTTTTCGTTTTTCTCATCATGAATTTTTGGTTTAATTTTACCAAAAGACATAAATCTGTTTCCTAGTTGTTCACCGCGCGCAGCCATTAACCACCAGAATAGTATTAATAATAAAATTGGGCCCAAATTAAACAATACAGCAGCTAAAAATGTGCGGGCCGGCTTTACCTCAAAATGCGAGACATTTTGCCTGATTGTATTCAGTAATTCTTGGTCGTTATCCGGTATAGTCAGCTTGAATTTTGAGCTATCAGTAAATTCACCTGAAAGCTCTGTTTCAATCTTAGTAAGAGACTTAATTTTTTCAGGGCTAGACTTTAAAATTCGATAAAAATCGCTATAAGCTATTTCTTTTGGCACGCTAGTCAAAGAAACATTAAATGAACTAAATAACAGGTAAAAAATAAAAATGCCGATTAGCCAACCCCAAGGAAAACGGCCAAACATCTTAGTTTTTTTGTTTTTTTCGTTTTTATTATTTTTGATATTCATTTTTCTCCATTCTTAGATTTTTATTATAGGCCTAACTACCTATAAAATCAAGCATTTATTAAAAAATTATCTACGGTAAAACAAGATAGAATTAGCCTTTTTAACTACTGAAATACCCTGGGGCAGGTCAACAATAGAATTAATCGGCCGGTTTATAATCGAATCTTCTATTTCTTTAATATGTTGGAAGTTAATTCTTCGCATGTTGCCTTTTATCTTGGCAATGCTTAATCTTAATATCAGCCTTTGCATTGCCGGATGTAGTTTTAAAAATTTCTTGAGATTGATTCTGTTGCCTAAGCAACTTTGGCTGATTTTACGGTTAGCGAGCTTAAAAAGATACTCATAATCGTAGCAGGAACTTTCGGCAAGATTACTAAGAATTTCTTTAATGTTAAAGCTATATTCTTTTTCTAACAGAGGCAATAGTTTCAGGCGGATTTTATTTCTGAAATAAATATCTTTTTTGTTCGAGGCATCAATTCGCGGCTTAATACCCCTTCTTTTTAAAAATGCCTCAATTTCTTTGCGCTTAGTTTTAATTAAAGGCCGAATAATTTCAAAACCACTAATATTTTTTTTAGCCAGGATTCCCCCTAATCCATATAAGCCAACGCCTCGTAAAATACGCATAATAACAGTTTCAGCCTGGTCGTCAAAATTATGGCCCAAAGCTATTTTTTTTGTTTTTATTTCACGGGCGGTTTTAAAGAAAAAGGCTAAACGCGCATTACGGGCAATTTCTTCAATTGAGCCTTTTTTAGCTATCGCTTTTATGTTAACCCGGCCACAACTTATAGGAATTTTTAATTTTTCGGCCAGGTTTCTTACGAATTCCGCATCTTTATAAGAATTTTTTCTCATCATGTGATCTAAGTGAGCGATATGCAAACCAAGGCCATATTCTTTCTTTAAACTATTTAACAGATAAAGTAAAGTTACCGAATCCGGCCCTCCGGAAACACCGACAAGGATGGTATCATTTTTTGTAATTAGGTTATATTTTTGGATTGTATTTTTTACTTTTTTTAAAAACATTTTCTAAATGGTTAATTGTGGCATTTACCCAAATGGCGGGAGGGGCTTAAAAAAAATGGTGGCGGCGAGAGGATTTAAACCTCTGACAAATCGGGTATGAGCCGACTACTCTATCAGGCTGAGTTACGCCGCCAGAGAGTAAATATACTACCATATTTATACCAAAAAGCAAATTTTATCGTTTTGATTACCTACTTAAATATTTTTCTAAAGAAAAGAATGTAACCTACGGCAATGGCATTTAAAGATGCGATTAATACTACTGCGGCGGCAATGTCTTTGATTAATTTTACCAGGGTGTGGTATTTTCG
>JAZDFW010000093.1:0-37621 GCA_043807505.1 Candidatus Omnitrophota bacterium
AAATGGATGTCGGGATTTTTTTATATTTATCTTTAGTCTTAGGGGAAGCTAAGATTGACTATTATTTAAAAGTTGGTATAATTAAAATTTGGCGTGCCGATGTAGCTCAGTTGGTAGAGCAAGTGTTTCGTAAACACTAGGTCGGTGGTTCGATTCCACTCATCGGCTCCATTTAGAACTTACAAATATGTCTAGATTCCGGGAAGTTATGAAGAACCGCAACTTTTTCTTGTTGTGGCTGGGCCAGATTATCTCGCAGTTGGGTGATAGGCTTGATCAGATGGCCTTAATCGCTTTTATCTATTCCAGAGCTCCCGGCTCAAGTTTACAGATTGCCAAAATCCTCTCTTTTACTATTATTCCTGTGTTTTTAATTGGCCCCATTGCCGGAGTATATGTTGACAGATGGGATAGGCGTAAGACCATGTATATCTGTGATATTTTAAGAGCGGGGCTAGTTTTAACTATTCCTTTATTTTTATTTTATCTTAAAAGCCTGGTTCCAATATATGCCATTATCTTTATTGTATTTTCCATAGGCAGATTCTTTGTCCCCGCAAAACTTTCGATCGTCCCTGATTTAGTAGAAAAAAAAGATTTATTAATGGCAAATTCCTTAGTGAATACGACCGGCATGATTGCCGCAATTTTAGGATTTGGCATAAGCGGTATTCTGGTAGAATGGTTGGGCGCTAAAGGCGGGTTTTACCTTGATAGCTTGAGTTTCTTGATTTCTGCGGCTTTTATCTTTTTTATTGCTAAGAAGACTGTTGCGGTAATGAGCCTAAAGAAAGTCAGCAAAGAGATAGCAGAGGTAATAAGTAAATCCGTATTACAGGAAATCAAAGAAGGAGTTCAATATTTTATCAGAAATAAGGATATCAGATTTACCTCCGGAGTTATTTTTACGCTTTGGTCCGCTTTGGGCGCGGTTTATGTGGTTTTAATCGTATTCGTGCAAAAAACTTTACATTCCGCCACCAAGGATTTAGGGCTTTTGGTGATGTTTTTGGGGATAGGCCTATTCTTAGGTTCTTTGGTTTATGGCCGTTTTGGCCAGCGGCTTTCTCATTATAAAATAATATTTCTTTCCTTATTCTTAAGTGGCGTAGCTTTGATTGTTTTCGCGCTGACTCTTCATCGGTATCCTTATTTTGCGATCGCAGCCACGCTTTCTTTAGCTTTGGGCTTATTGATTGCGCCGATTATGATTGCTTCAAACACAATCATATATAACGCGAGTGATAGTTCGATGCGCGGCAAGATCTTTAGTTCCATGGAGATAGTAATGCACATGGGTTTTTTGTTATTTATGTTTATCAGCAGTTTGCTCGCGGAAAAGGTTTCTCATGTTTTAATCCTTGTGATTGTGGGAGTCATTATCAGTATTTTAGGCGTTATAAATTTTATCTATCATCGTAGAATCCATGTATAAGTTAGTTGAACAAAAAAACCTGACAGAAGATAAACAAATTGAAGTCTTACCTGGGCCGGCAAAAGCCTATATTCCTTTAAGCCAGCATTTAGGTAAAATCTGTAACGCTGAAGTAAAGGTAGGAGAACAGGTTTTCCTTGGCCAAAAAATTGCTTGGGTGCAAGCACATGTTTCTGCGTCGATACATGCTTCAATATCCGGTAAGGTCGTTGCTATTCAAGACTGGCCGCATCCGGTTTTAGGCCGCTGTAAAGCAATTGTTATTGAAAACGACGGACAGGATAAGATATGCGGCTTAAGACATACGATTTATGACAAAATAGATCTATTAACAGCCCAGGAGATACGCAATATAGTTTTTGAAGCCGGTATCGTGGGTATGGGCGGGGCATCTTTTCCCACGCATGTAAAGCTTAATCCGCCAAAGCCGGTTGATACTTTAATTATTAACGGCGCGGAGTGCGAGCCATATTTAACTAGCGACAGCCGTTTAATGATTGAAAAAACCAAAGAAATACTTCAAGGCCTTGAGCTGATTAAAAAATGCACCGGAGTAAAAAATGTTTATATTGCTATCGAAGATAATAAGCCTGAAGCGATAAAGGCCTTTAGAGCAGTTTGTAATAATCGATATCCGGTTAGTATATTAAAATCACAATATCCCCAGGGTGGAGAGAAACAACTTATAAAAAATATATTAAAAAAAGAGGTCCCTCAAGGTAAGCTCCCCTTTGATATCGGCGTCATAGTACATAATATGGCAACTGTATATGCAATTTACGAAGCGATTTATAAAAATAAACCCTTATACGAACGTATCGTTACTGTAACCGGCAGTATTTTAACTAATCCCAAAAATTTATTGGTGCGTATCGGCACACCGATCAAAGATTTAATTGATTTTTGCGGCCCCTTAAAAGAAGAACCCGCTAAAATTATTATTGGCGGGCCGATGATGGGAATCGCCCAATATACAACTAATGTCCCTGTGATAAAATCTACGGGAGGGTTGCTATTATTAAATAAAAAAGAAGCCGCAATTCAAGTTGAGGAGTTTTGTATCCGTTGCGGCGCTTGTGTTAGGGAGTGCCCCGTGGGGCTGATGCCATGTTTATTGAATTTAGCTTCCGAGAAAAAACTGTGGGATCAAACAAAGGCTTATTCTGTTCTGGATTGTATTGAATGCGGTTTATGTGATTATACCTGTCCCGCGAACAGAAGATTAACCCAGTCTATAAAAAGGGCGAAACTGGAGGCAGTAAGATGAAAGAGATGGCTCGCTACGGTTTTATCTTATCTTTAATTTGTATTGTCGCTGCTGGGTTTTTAGCAGGCGTAAATTCTTTGACTAAATCCAGGATCATTGCCCAGGCGCAAGCACAAGAAGAGCAGAGTTTAAAAGAAGTATTGCCTGAGGGTGAAATTTTTAAGCCAATAAAAATTAACGGCGAGATAATTTATTATAATGCTTTTGATAAAACAGAAAAATTATGTGGTGTTGCCTTTAAGGCATCTGCTAAAGGTTATTCTAGCACAATTGAGGCAATGGTTGGAATGTTAAAAGATGGGACAATTACCGCTGTCAAGATTTTAAGCCAGAATGAGACCCCTGGATTAGGCACACAGGTTGCCGAAGAAAAATTTACCGGACAATTTAAGAATAGAGCAGATTTAAGTACGGTTCAGGCAATTACCGGGGCGACGATTTCCTCAAAGGCAGTGATAGACTCCATAGAAAAGAAGGCAAAAGAAATCAAGGAACTGATAAAAAATGGACAATAAGTATCTTGTTAGTGTTTCGCCGCACATCCATAAAGGCGAGACTATAAGTAGAATAATGTGGTTGGTGGTAATTAGTTTAATCCCCACAGGGTTAGCCGGCGTATTTATTTTTGGCAGGAATGCCTTATGGGTGGTTGCCTTATCAATTATTTCTGCCGTTATTACCGAAGGGATATTGCAATTTTTCACAAAAAGAAAAGTTAGTATTTTAGACGGCTCTGCTGTTATTACAGGTTTATTGTTGGCCTATAATCTTCCTCCGGAAGTTCCTTTCTGGCTGCCGGTTGTCGGAACATGTTTTTCAATCGCAATCGGTAAATTGATTTTCGGCGGATTAGGCCAGAATATTTTTAATCCCGCGTTAGTAGGAAGAGTGTTTCTGATGGCTTCTTGGCCAAAATATATGACTACGTTTACCAAATCATTTGACGCGATTACTTCCGCGACGCCGCTAATGCTCCTAAAAGAAGGAAAATTATCAGAGCATATTTCTTATCTGGATTTGTTTTTAGGTAAGCGGAGCGGTTGTATCGGCGAAGTTTGTATCTTAGCGCTTATTTTAGGCGCGGCGTTTCTTTTATTTAAAGGTTATATTTCCTGGCACATACCCTTTACTTATATTGCCACAGTAGGAGTTTTTACTTATATTTTTGGCCCTGTTGGCTTATTTAGCGGCAACTGGTTGTTCCATATCTTATCAGGCGGTTTGATACTGGGCGCGTTTTTTATGGCCACAGATTATGTTACTTCTCCGTTGACAAGTAAAGGCCAGATTATTTTTGGTATTGGTTGCGGAATATTGACCGCGGTGATCCGGCTCTGGGGCGGGTATCCCGAAGGAGTATCTTACGCGATATTAATGATGAACGCGGCAACTCCTTTGATTGACAGATTTACAAAAACCAGAGTTTATGGAACAAGGCTTGCCCTTGGAAAATAAATTATGAAGAAACTAATTAACGAATTTTTAAAGGGCATTATTAAGGAAAATCCTACTTTTGTCTTATTGTTGGGGTTATGCCCTACGCTGGCTGTATCCGTTTCGGTAATAAACGGACTTGGTATGGGAGTGGCTGCTACTTTTGTTCTTTTAGGCTCCAATTGTTTTATCGCTCTTATTAAAAAAATCGTACCGGAGAGAATCCGGATTCCTTGTTATATCGTAGTTATCGCTACTTTTGTTACTATCGCGGAACTGGTGATGAAGGCCTATAGCCCTGCTTTAAACCGGGCATTAGGGATATATGTGCCATTAATTGTTGTAAACTGTATTGTCTTGGGCCGCGCCGAAGCCTATGCTTCAAAAAATTCAGTGATGAATTCTTTGTTTGATGGCATAGGCATGGGCATTGGATTTACTTTAGCCCTAATATTAATTTCAGGGATAAGAGAATTCTTAGGCGCGGGAAAACTCCTTGGCCATACGTTATTCAAAGGATTCGAGCCGGTATCTGTTTTAGGAATGCCATCAGGCGCGTTATTAGTTATCGGCTTATTATTGGGCTTTTTTAATATTTTGAAAAATAGGAGGGCTTAACCTCTCAATGGATGCCGCGCAATTTTTAACCATATTTATTTCAGCAGTTTTTGTCTACAATGTCATACTTTCCCGATTTCTTGGATTATGTTCTTTTATCGCGATTTCCAAAGAAACAAAACCGGCGCTGGCTATGAGTTTAGCAGTAATGTTTGTGACTACTATGTCATCAATTATTACCTGGTTTATCTATAGATTCCTGCTTATTCCATTTGACATTACATATTTGCGCACCATATCTTTTATTTTAGTCATTGCTACTTTTGTGCAGTTTGTGGAGATGGTGATTAAGAAAATAAGCCCGCCAATGTACCGCTTCTTTGGGATATACCTGCCTTTAATCACGGTTAATTGCGCTGTATTAGGCGTAGCAGTGTTAAATATCGATATGTTCTTTATTAACGGAAAAGCCTTAGCCGGGAGTTTTTATTACTCGGCATTTCAGGGTATTTGCGTGGGTTTAGGTTATACCTTGGCCATGCTTTTAATGTCGGGGATTAGAGAAAGATTAGAGTTGTGTAATGTCCCCAAGGCAGTCAAAGATTTTCCGCTGGGTTTTATTATCGCCTCAATTATGAGTTTGAGTTTCTTAGGGTTTAACGGGTTCAGGTTCTAATATGGAAATCTTAATACCTATTTTAGTTTTGGGTTTTTTAGGATTATTGTTTGGCGTGGGCCTTGCTATTGCTTCGAAAAAATTAGCGGTCCAATCCGACCCCAAGTTAGAAAAAATTTTTGGCCTTTTGCCTGGTTCAAATTGTGGTGCCTGCGGGGGGGCCGGGTGTTTTGGTTTCGCCGAGGATATTCTAACCGGAAAAAGAAAAATCGATGCTTGTCGTATCAGTGAAGACGGCACAAAAGAAAAAATTGCCGAGGTCTTAGGCAGGAAATTAGAAAAAGGCGCTAAAAAAACCGTTGTTTTAAATTGTTATGGCGGTATAAGGGTTGGGAATAGATTTATCTATGAAGGGTTAGAGGATTGTGTGGCTGCGAATTTAGTTTTAGGCGGACAGAAGGAATGTGTGTTTGGGTGTTTAGGATTTGGTAGTTGTAAAGAAATATGCCCTTTTGATGCTATTTCGATGTCAGAGGACGGCCTACCCATAATTGATAAAGACAAATGCCTTGCCTGTAATAAATGTGTATTAATATGTCCAAATAAAATATTAAGCCTTGTGCCTATAGACAAAAATGTTTTTGTTGCCTGTCACTCCAGCGATTCTGGCCGTGATACAAAAGCAGTTTGTCCGGTAGGTTGTATTGCTTGTAAACTCTGTGAAAAGGCATGTCCAGTTGATGCAATACATGTTATAGATAATTTTGCGGTAATAGATTACCAAAAATGTACTTCTTGCGGAGAGTGCGTTAAGGCCTGCCCCACCAAGACGATAAGGAGAAGAACATGAACATTGCAGTATTAGCATCAGGCAGAGGCAGTAATTTCTCTGCCATTGCTCGCGCAGTCAAAAAGGGAAAGATTAAAGCCAATCTTTCTTTGTTGGTTTGCGATAATCCTCAGGCTGCGGTAATCGCAAAAGCAAAACGCGCTAAAGTAAAAGTTGCCTTAGTAAAAAGAGAAAGCTGTAAAGATAAGCAAGATTTTGAGAATAGAATTATTAAATTTTTAGAGGAAGAAAAAATCGATTTAATCGTTTTGGCGGGTTTTATGAGAATACTCAGCAATAATTTTGTTCAGCGGTTTAAAAACAAAATAATCAATATTCACCCTTCGTTATTACCTTCCTTTAAAGGCGCGCATGCGATAAAAGATGCCTTTAGTCATGGTGCTAAAGTCACCGGCGTTACAGTGCATTTTGTCGATGAATTAATGGATCATGGCCCGATAATTTTACAGCAGGCAGTTGAAATAAAAGAGGATGATACCCCCTTTTCATTAGAAGAGAAAATCCATAAGCTCGAACACCGTCTTTATCCGCGCGCCATCAGGTTATTTATAGAGAATAAATTAGAAGTCAACCGGCCTGCCTAAAATAGCCGCTTTATTTAAAGATAATTTATAATCCGTTAAAAGGTTTTTTAGTTCTACTTCGTTAAAATCGTTAAATTTGTACGCCTGCATTACATAAGAAACAATCTTTAAAATCTCCTTATCTATATCAGCATTCTTTTTTAATTCAGGTTTCTGGAATTTAAGTTTTATGCGTTGTTTAATTTGCGCAGAGATAAAATCATTCATTTTGATATCTGTATAATTAACATGCCTGCCTTCTTTATCGCCAATAATCCTGGGGTCAACATTTGTCTCTTGTAATGAGCGGTGCTGGTATTCTTCGTTAGAAATCAAGTTATAAATCGCTTTTTTTAAATCCGGGTAATAGTATACCGAAATTATCTCAAACCCTGTTTTTATATCAGCGGTAATCATAGAGACAAATTTATACTCGCCTTTATCCGAGCGCTCCATGCTAAACATTACTCTCGGGATTGTCCTTAAGACTTGGCGAATTTTATCTAAAACGTCCTTATTTATTTCATATTCATCTTTTTCTTCTTTTGGCGGGATGCTTCTTATCGCGTATTCTAATTGAAATAACGAATCTTTAAGTTCATTTTTGATCGCGCTGATTTTATAAATTTCTGTAATCTTGCGGGGGGTTTTAGCTTTAACAAAAATATCTTCTACAGGCAGATAAATTGTAAGTGTATCGAGCGTAATTTTTGCTTTTATATCTAATTTAAATTCTTTTTTACAAATATTCTGGATTATGGAATCAATTTGTTCTTTTTTAAAGGTAGGTTTGGTAGAAGAGGTACAACCAACTAATAAGATAAGAATTAAGAGCAGGCTAAGTGCGGCTCTTGCCGCATTCCTTAAAGATTGCTTCGATCTCGTCATAATTGAGTTCTTCTTTTTTAAAGAGCTCCTGGGCAAATCTATCTAAAAGCGCGGATTCTTTAATAAGAAGGCTGTGCGCTTCTTTTAAACAACTATTAAGAATTTCCTGAACGTCATTATCAAGTTTTGCCTTTGTTTCTTCAGCCATAAGAGAGAGGCCCATTTGTCTTTGATTAATCAGGCTATGAAAATTACCGATTAATCCTGATTTTCCCATGCCCCAGCGCCAAACCATATTATGCGCGATGGTTAAGGCAGAATGGAAATCTCCATCTACCCCGGCTGTAGTAAAGCCAAATTTTATTTTCTCGGCAGCAAAACTTCCTAAAGACATTTTAATTTCGGATAATAATTCCCTCTCGTCCTTAATAAAAGTTTCTTCTTTTTCCGGGGTCCAGACCGCGCCACCTGAGGCCTTGCGGGGAATGATGCTTGCTTTAAATACATCTTTAGTGGGTGCCAAGAGATACGTAATAATGGCGTGTCCCGCTTCATGATATGCGGTTTGTTGTTTTTCTTCGTCGGTCATTTTAATTCTTCTTTTTATTCCTAAGGCAATTCTTTCCCGCGCCTCTTCAATTTCCTGCATGTGAATTGTATCCTTTTTATGCCTTACCGCGATTAAGGCTGCTTCTCTTACTAAGTTAGAAATATCCGCAGGGGAGTAACCTATTGCAATTCTGGCGAGCCGGTCGATTTTGACGGTTTTTTCATCGTACATTACTTTTTTTAGGTAATAGCTCAAGAGTTTTTCGCGGTCTTCCAAGCCGGGCAAGTCCACATAGATTTTACGGTCGAACCTTCCGGGGCGAATTAGCGCTGGATCTAAGAATGTTTCAGGCGCGTTAGTTGCGCCGATTAAAACCACGTTCAATTCCTTTTCTTTTAAGCCATCCATTTCAACTAAGAGCTGGTTTAATGTGGTGTTAGTTTCGGTTTGTCCGCCAAAACCTTTATCTGTGGATCTCTGGGCACCGACAGCGTCTAACTCATCAATAAAAATAATACAGCCGCCTTCGAACTCTGCTAATTGCCGGGCCTGTTTAAAGAGGCTGCGAATACGCCCTGCGCCAACACCAACAAACATTTCTACAAACTCTGAACCGGACATGGAAATAAAAGGCAGGCCGGCTTCTGTGGCAATGGCTTTGGCAAGATAGGTTTTACCGCAGCCCGGAGGGCCTAACATTAAAATACCCCTTAAGATTTTACCGCCGATGCGCTGTAACTCAGCGCGGTCCTTCATTAACTCTACAACTTCCAGCGCTTCTTGTTTGGCTTCATCCATACCAATGACATCATTCCAGGTAACTCCAATTTCCTCTCCGGAGATAGATTTCTTGCGGGTTTGGGTGAAAGATTGCGCGCCCTTTTTAAAATAAAGCCAATACATCAAAAAAGTATAAATTATGCCAAAGGTAAGAGCGGTGACTAATGATAAATAGAGCTGCAAGGGGATCATCGCCAGCTGTGATTGCCTTAAATACGATTCTGCTTCATTCCAGGCGCGTAAACCTTTAATTATAAAAATAACTAAAGATATACCGAATAATATTAACCCCGTAATCAGAAGCAGCTTTATCCAATGTAGTTTCCAATAAAGCTTTAGTTTTTTCTTGTTCACAGAATACTCCTTTTTGTATATGAAAAAGATAACATACGCCGTTACTTTAGTCAACTATAATAATCCTCGTGCTACCCGCAGCCAGGTTTTTATTGCCAAGCTCCAAGGGTGTTATAAAATAAAAGAAAAAGTAAAATAGGCGAAGGCCGCTGAAAGTGAGAGGCTAGAGGTTATAAGGAAACGATCATCACTTATCCGTGGAATAATATATGCAAATATATAATTTGATAAGTTTTTGCGGGATTTTTGCGATCATAAATTTTCATAAATTTTCACTTTATTTATATATTATGATATGTTACAATAAATTTGCTTGATATAAATAATTTTTACAGGTTACCTTAATAGAAATGGATAATAATCAATCTCTTTCCCACAAAGAACAGGTTAAGGATATTCTTTTTAAAAGGCCTACTTATATCGATCCGCTCACAGGGTTATTTAACAGGTTGTATCTTTATCAATTTCTTCCCGAAGAAATAAAGAAAGCAAAGTTAAGTAATTATCTTTTAGCTTTTCTTATGATTGATTTAGACGGATTTAAACATGTCAATGATATCTACGGCCATCTTCGCGGCGATGAAATCTTAAAGGAAATCTCCGAGATTTTTAAAAAGAGGGTACGGCGCACGGACGCAGTAATAAGATACGCAGGAGATGAATTTGCAATATTGTTGCCGGCGATAAACACAGAGAAGGCCAAAGATATAGCTAACCAGATTATCGAAGACGTCGCTAATAATGAATTTAAAGGGCCAGAAAATAAAATTTTACGTTTAACGATAAGCGTAGGTTTTGCGGTATGCCCCACTGATGCAGAGGAAGTGGATAAATTAATAGATATCGCAGACAAGGCGCTCTATCTATCAAAACACAAAGGCAAAAACCGGGCATCTCATGCAAAAGAAGTAACTTTGGAAGCAATTAGTTTTTTAGCGGCAATGGATTCTTTTCCCTGCCAGAAGTTCGTCGATAGAGAATCCGAGTTAAACAGGCTAAAACAAATTTTTGATATTGTAGATAGGATGAACATATTACAGACAGTTTTTATCAGGGGAGATATCGGAGTCGGCAAGACGAGGATGTTAAAGGAGTTAAAAAATTATCTTCATGCCAATGATAAGGTAAGAGTGATAAATTGTAATGGCTCACCTGAAAATATAGAAGATCCTTATTACCTTTTTGCTAACGGTATCGCAACTTATCTGGAAGAGAAGGGTAACGATACCCTTGAGGTAAGGGCTCTTCTTTCGAAAATACCCTTTGAGGAAATAGTAGAATTGAGTTTACTTATTCCGCAATTAGAAAACTTAGTGAAAGGATTTCAGCGTTCGGAAGTGCGGGATAACAAAGCAAGGTTTCTGTTATTTAAGGCATTTTTAGCTTTTTTAATCGAGTTGAATAAGGATTCTATCATTTTGATATCGTTCGATGATATTCAATACGCAGATAAAGCAAGTTTGGAGCTCTTGCGTTATCTTAAAAATCAGGAAAAAAATAAAAGAATATTGATCGTTATGTCTATTTCTGAGGATAAAGCGAAACAGATGCCTAAAGATAGCGGCCTGCAAGAAATATGGTCAGATATCCATTCCGGGGATAATCTTACAGAACTGCAGATAGGGAATCTATTAATAGAAGATGTCAAGCAGATGATCAATGGTATTTTTCCGCCCTTAGGCGATGCAAAAGAGTTTGTTGAGCTGCTCTATGGCATAACCAAAGGCAATCCTTGTTTTATTGAAGAGACGCTCAAGTCCCTGATTGAGAATGGGTTTATTTTATATCAAGAGAATAATTGGCAGATAGCAGGAGAAATAACTTCTAAAGATATTTCTGTTTCCTTAGAAGAGGTCGTTAAGAAGAGGATGAAGAATCTTGATGAAGAGACCAAGGAGATGATTCTTCAGGCGGCGGTTATGGGAGATGGTTTTAAGGTTGACCTCCTGCGGAAAATAGATGATAAAGATGAAAGTTTTACGCTTGAACTTATAAATCGCGTAAAGAAAATACATTTTATAGACGAATTGGGGATAGGCGATTTTCGCTTTGTAAATAAAAATATTCAAAGAGTTTTATATAATGAGTTAGGCGAAGAGCAGCGCAAAAATTTACACTATAAGGCCGCTAATGCGCTCGCAGCGCAACATAAGGATAATCTTTACCGGGTTGCCGGAAAACTGGCTTTTCATTTTGGTAAAGCGCCCCAAGGGCAAGATGCAGCTAATTACAGCAAGATATTTTCAGAAATGACCTCGGATATATTTAATCCATATGAGGTTATAGGGTATCTTGATAAACTTACCAAAGCGATTATATCTGAAGAAAGCAGAGTTACGGTTGAAATAAGCGATGAGATAAGAAACAAGGTGCTCAGATTAATACGTTCTTTTCAAGGGGCAATAAAAAATTTTCACCTCTACCCTCCTTCCAGTATAGTAAGAACAAACAGTATAAAAGAGTCTTACGAGATTATAAATGATATACTATTTAATAAACAAGTAGAACGTATCGATATAAGCGAGGTAGAAAAAAGTTTAGTAATTAACGCTAATCGCCTTTCTCCAAAAGAATTACAAGATGCCAATTTCGAAAATTTCACCTATTTTATGATGGGCCGCAAGATAAAGACAATTTCTTTTATCAAAGGATTAGAGGAGAAAGAAATCGCTAATTTCATTCAATATTTGAGCAGCGACTATCAGGATATAATTGCTAAAGGCGGTTGGCTAAAGGTATTCGAAGAACAAGCCATAGAGCATATTAAGATCGATGAGGTGCGATTTATTGCGCAAGGCGCGAGTAAGGCTAAGTTCAAAGATAAAGACAAGCTTCAGGATACGATGCTTATGGAATTTCTTTTAGGTAAGCTTGATAATGCAGCGGTGGATAGAGGCGGGATTATAAAGGCCATGAAAAATGACCCCAAAAAAGTTGCCGAAATAATAATGGAAACTGCAGAAAGCGCCGTAAAAGAAGGTAAGGCAGTGGATAAAATGAAAGCAGTCAGCGGTTTTATAGAAAAGGTACATTCAGAAATTCTGCCTGAAGAGCCGTTAAGTAATCTTGCGGTTGATGTGGCTAAAGTAATAACAGAATTAGAGCCGAGGTTCCGAAATAAGCTTATACGCTCAAATCTCTCAAGCCCTGATTTTAAACAAAAGGAGATCGCGGATAGCATTATTAAAAATATTTCCGATGAGGCCATAGTGGATATAATTACTGAAGAGTATGCTGAAAATCCAGGTAATCCTTTGAAGATTAACAGCCTTATTAATGAATTAATAAAAGATCAAGATAGAAAAAAAGAGGTATTATTAAAGTTAGAATCGAGATTATCCGAACTTGGCGCCGATAAGCAAGATAGCGCTATTATTACCGGCCAGCTAAAATGGGAAGACCTGCCAATAGATAAAAAAATAAATCAATTGTTCCAACTCTTAAAAGATAAGTCTTCTATGATAGAATCTATAGATATAAAATCCATCCTGGAGCAATTATATTCATTGCGCAAAAAAGAAGAATTAGATAACCCTATATACCAATTGTTAACTAGCGCAGATAAATTCAATTACAGCGTCCGGACGAAGATAACAAAAGCAGTAGCCGATTTTATAAAAGAAGATTTTCTCGAGGCGAAACAGGATTTAAGTTTTGCAGAAAATAGGATAGATCCACTATTAGAAAGGTTAAAAATTGAAACCGACCCAAAAAATTTTGTTCAGTTTTTAAATATTTTTCGAGAAATAATTAATGATTGGGTGAAGAAATTTTCTGAATCAAAGGATATTTTTTTAGAATTAGAAGATCCATTAGTTAAAAAATACCTTTCATTTACCAATAGGCTTTTTTATTCTTTAGAAGATAGGCTTAAATTAAAAGAGGATTATCATCGGCCAGTGCATGAATGCATAAGAAATTTTATTTTAGGTATTTCTACGCTTCAATTTTTAGAGGTTTTCGCCTTTAGTTTGGTCAGTAGCAGCGCGCAGGATCTGCGCAATATGGAAGATATTTTTCTTATCATCGGAGATCCATTAGTGGATGCATTAGTAAAATTAGAAGTTGAAAAAATCTCCCGCCTAAATGAGTCTTTTGAGAAATACGTAGTTCAAAAGAAAGTCCTTAATATATTAGCAGGGTTAGGAGATAAGTCATTTAATAGGCTGAAGGCAATTTTACTGGAAGAAAATAAAAATGAAGAGATTAATCTTTCTTTGATAGAGCTGGCAGGGTATCTTAAAAAAGAAGAATTTATGGACAGTATTTTACCGTTTATTAACCATAAAAGTCCTCTTGTGCGGACTACCGCTATTCTGGCGATAAGCGGGATCAATACAGATAAAAGTTTAGAAATTATTTTGCAGGTAGCAAAAACCGATAAGGATAAGAAGCTGCGCCTTTTGGCAAAGAAGCTATTACGGAAAGCCACGAACAATAGAAAATAACCTTTATAATACTTATGTCGCCTTATAAGACCGCTAAGATAGAGATTGGCAGGTTATTGCTGCAGAAGGGGTTGATAACTTCTGAACAGCTAAAGGAAGCTCTTTCCATTCAGCGAAATCGCGATAAGGACAAACGTTTGGGCCAAATTCTTATCGGGTTAGGTTATCTTTCCCGGGATGAACTATGTTTTGCATTGGCTATTCAATCTGGATATCCGTATATTGATATTAAACGCTGTGTAATTGACCAAAGTGTTACATCCCTAATACCGGGCATAATGGTTAAAAAGTACCAGGTCTTTCCTATAGATAGAATTCAAGATGTTATAACGGTGGCAATGGTGAATCCTTTGGATAACCTGATTATTGACCAGATACAGGACATCATTAAAGGCACTATAAAAGTTTTCTTAACTACTCCTGCTGATTTAGAAGAGATGATTTCTCAATATTACGGTAAAATTAAGGATTAAATATTATGGATGATGGAAGACAGTTCCCGCAAAACGAAGAACGTGCAGAAAAAAAAGTAGAGATTGAAATTCCAAAGAAGGCGATTGACTATAATCCGCTGGTGCGGACCGTTACCAGAATTATTAATGATGGTGTTAAACAACATGCAAGCGATATCCTGATTGAACCCCAGCAGGATGAATTACAGATTAGGTTCAGGATTGACGGCGTGCTTTCTAAATCATTTTCTTTTGATAAATCATTGCATGAAAGTGTCGTAACCCGTATAAAAGTAATGTCTGCATTAGATATAAGCGAGCACCGGCTGCCTCAGGATGGAAGATTTAAGATAGTCTTTCCAGAAAAAGAGATAGATGTGCGTGTTTCTATTATCCCTTCTAATTTAGGCGAGAAGATAGCTTTAAGGATATTAGACAAGGAAACCGTTATATTAGATATTAATAAGCTGTGCCTTGATGAGCACTCGTTAAAGTTATTTAAAAACAATCTTATAAAACCCTATGGAATGATTCTTGTTTGTGGGCCGACGGGTTGCGGCAAGACAACTACGTTGTATTCTGCTTTAGAATACATTAATTCTGTAGAAAAGAATATTCTAACCGTAGAAGATCCTATCGAGTATCAATTAAAAGGCATAAATCAAGTTGCTGTCTCTGAAGATATTGGCCTGACATTCGCTGCTGCCTTGCGTTCAATCTTAAGACAGGACCCAAATATCATATTGGTGGGAGAGATAAGAGATTTTGAAACCGCAGATATGGCGATAAAAGCCGCTTTAACCGGGCACCTTATTTTAAGTACTCTGCACACAACTTCTGCAGTCGCATCTGTTGTGAGGTTAACGAATATGGGTATAGAGCCTTTTCTTGTCGCCTCTTCCTGTCTTTTGATTGCATCACAGATTTTAATACGCACACTTTGCCCGCAATGTAAAGAAGGTTACCATCCTTCAAAAACGCTTATAGACGAACTAAGATCATACCATATTTCTCTAAGCGATGATATTGTATTATATAAAGAAAGAGGATGCAATTCCTGTAGTAATACAGGGTTTAAAGGCAGGACGGCAGTTATGGAAACTTTAGAGATTACTCCCGCAATAGGAGACTTGATTATTAAGGACGCATCTGAAAAAGAAATCAAGGAAACCGCAAAAAGAGAAGGCACGCTATCCTTAAGAGAAAACGGATTAAATTTTGTAATAAAAGGCATTACTACGCTGGAAGAGTTATTTAAAGCTACTTCCGCGGAATAAGTTATGAAAATTATAGATAAAGTAAAAAAAATTTTTCAGTCTTTCAAGGATACCGGTAAAAACAATTTAATCTTAGATGGTCAACCGATAAAAAAACAACCATTGACCGAGGCCGAAGAGTTAGATGCCATGTTGGCTCTCTCTAAAGACATGGATATACCACCTATAAATCTTTCTAAGTACCTCCTTGATATACAATTCGTTATATTGATACCTGAAGAAATTGCGCGGACCTATCAGGTGGTCGTTCTGGCCAAAACGGAACAAGAGCTTACCGTAGCGATAAGCGACCCCTTTAATATTACGGCTATTGATACGCTTAAATCTTTAGTTAAAACAAATATCCATCTGGTATTAGCTACTCCTTCGGATATTATTAAAACCATTGATAAGTTTTATAGTATCCTTAACTTAGAGAAAAAACCTGCTACGAGAGAGGCGATAGGGCAGTCTTCGGCGCAAGAAGATAAGAAAGAGATGGGGTTTGAAATTAAAGCAGTTACTTCCGAAGATTTCGAAGATGATATTAATGAAATAACTAAAATAAGCCAGGGAGAGTCTATTGTAACAATAGTGAACGATATTCTATCGGAGGCAGTAAAGCGCCGCGCAAGCGATATCCATATCGAACCATATCCCCAGGAATTACGGTTAAGATATCGTATTGATGGGATTTTGCATGAGGTAAAATCTCTTCCCAAAGACGTAGAGCGCGCATTAGTCGCCAGAATTAAAATTATGTCGTATTTAGATATTACCCAAAGGAGGCTTGCGCAGGATGGAAGGCTTTCCCTGTTTTTAGAGAAGAGAAAAATAGATTGCCGCGTTTCTGTCCTTCCGATTAGTTCTGGCGAAAAAATAGTTTTGCGCTTACTGGAGAAGGGGGGGGTTCAGATAAATTTAGAAAAATTGGGTTTTTCTCCCAATGTATTGGAAGCATTTACAAAAGCTATGGCAAGGCCGAATGGTATGGTTTTACTTACCGGGCCGACTGGAAGCGGAAAATCCACAACGCTTTACGCATTATTAAATACATTGGATAAGGTAAAGAAGAACATTATTACCATTGAAGACCCGGCAGAATATCAAATGCAAGGGGTTACACAGATTCAGATAAAACCGGAGATCGGGCTTACCTTTGTCAATTCGTTAAGGGCAGTGTTAAGGCAGAATCCCAATGTTATTATGATCGGCGAGATACGGGATTTTGAGACTGTGGATATTGCGATAAAAGCGGCTTTGACCGGGCACCTTATCTTAAGCACCCTGCATACCAATGATGCGCCAAGCGCAATTACGCGGTTGATGAATATGCAAGTGGAACCATTCTTGATTTCTTCCACTCTTCTGCTTATAGCGGCTCAAAGGTTATGCCGCCGGATTTGTGAGTCTTGTAAAGTTCCTTATGAGATACCTGTTGAGAAACTCGTTGGTTTACCGGCGGATTTTAAAGAGAATAAAGCGATATTATATCGCGGTAAGGGCTGTCAACGTTGTAATAATACCGGATATTTCGATAGGATGCCGGTTGTGCAAGCGCTCTTTATAGACGATACTATTAAGGATATGATTTTAAGGAGGGTATCCTTAAACGAGATGCGCGAATACGCGCACAGCAAAGGAATGAAAACATTACGCGAAGACGCGATGGGGAAAGTTTTAAAAGGAGACATTAGCCTTGAAGAGGCATTGCGGATAACGCCTGAAGGTTAGTTGGCAGGATAGCTAAGAAAGAGGCAAGATGGCTGTTTTTAAATATAGGGTAGTTGATTTTGGAGGCGTGAAAGTAGACGGCACAATTAAAGCTAAAGACCGTGCAAGCGCAATAAACAGTTTAAGGAAAAATCAATTATTCATTATTTCCATAGATGAATCAGAGAAAAGAAAGTCAAGCGTTTTTGAAATTAAAGCAAGGATAAAACTCGAAGAGTTGTCGCTTTTCTCGCGTCAGCTATCTGCTTTGGTTAAAGCGGGTATCCCCTTAACGAAAAGTCTTAATATCCTTTTTAGCCAAATAGAAAATCGTTATTTTAGGGAAGTTATTTCATCGCTGTGTACAGATATTGAATCTGGCAAGAGTCTTTCTGAATCGTTATCAGAGCATCCGGCGGTCTTTCCCCCCCTCTATATAAATATGATTAAAGCTGGAGAGGTGAGCGGCGCTTTAGAGGTAATTTTAGAGCGTTTAACGACATACTTAGAAGATATCACAAGACTCAACCGTAAGGTAAGGGCAGCGTTTATTTATCCGACAATAGTGCTCTGCTTTGCTTTTTTAATCACCGCGGTTATTTTTCTTAAGGTGATACCCAACTTTAAAGGCATCTTTGATTCGTTTGGGGTAAAGTTGCCCATACCCACGTTAGTGGTGATTAAGATAAGCGATATATTCCAGAAGTATTTTTTTATCTTTATTGCCCCGATAGTCATCCTTTTCTCTTTTGCAAAGAGAATTACGCGTATTCCTTCCATTCGTTTAATATTGGATAAACTGAAATTAAGAATCCCGATATTTGGCAAGATTATCAATAGGGTTATCATCGCGCGTTTTAGCAAGACATTATCTACTCTCTTAAAGAGCGGCGTTCCTATAGTTTCGGCATTGGATACAGCAAGCAAGACCGCAGGGAATAAGGTTATTGAGCTGCTCTTGGATAAGGTTAGGATACAAGTAAGTAAGGGCGAAAAAATCGCGGATTCTCTTACCGAAAGCAATATTTTTCCGCCTTTAGTGATTAGCCTTATTGCCGTAGGAGAAGAAACGGGCGACCTGGCGGGAATGTTAGATAAAATTTCTTTTTTTTATGATGAAGAGGTGGATGTTATGGTAAATAACCTTACTTCCTTGCTTGAGCCTTTTATTATTATCTTCCTGGGCGTGATTATTGGCGGTATTGTCTTGGCAATGTTTTTGCCGATATTACAAATTACTCAGCTTGTAGGAAGATGAGAGAGGGGGTTGGAAACAATATCCTATTCGATGGATAGTAGCGATGTATTCTTTTCCGATTTTTTTGCGCAACGAAAGAATATGGGCATCGACGGTTCTTGTAGAAGGAAAGATGTGGTAACCCCATACCTGCTCTAATAGTTCCTTGCGAGAGATTACGCGGTTTTTTTGCGAAATGAGAAAACGCAGCAATTTAAATTCTAAATAAGAAATTTTAAGCGGTTTTTGCCTTTTTGTCGCCTTATATCGTTTAAAATCAATTTCCAGTGTTCCATCTTTATATTCTTCAATAGAAGCGCTCTCTTTCCTTCTCAATACTGCTTTTATTCTCGCCTTTAATTCATCCAAACTAAAAGGCTTGGTAATGTAATCGTCTGCCCCTAAGTCCAAACCTTTGATTTTATCCGTAGTTTCATTACGAGCAGTAAGCATAATAATCGAAGAGTCAACCCCGCCTTCTTTAATCCGATGACAAAGCGCAAAACCGTCAATATCAGGCAGTATTATGTCCAAAAGGATTAAATCAGGCTTTTCTTTAAAAGCAAGTTTAAAGGCAAGCGAACCATTAGCTGCCTCCAAGACTTTGTATTCTTGCGATAATTCATCTTTGAGCCCCAATAAAATAGCCGGTTCATCCTCGACAATCAGTATCTTATGCATACCTTTCAAACCTTATTTTTTAAAGGCAGTATAATTTTAAACTTGCTGCCTTTGTATAATTGGCTTTCCAATTCTATCCTTCCATTATGCCCTTCTATAATACAACGCGCAATTTTAAGGCCCAGTCCCGTTCCTTTTCCCATATGGTAAAAACGTTCAAAAATCTTTTCCTTTTCCTTCTTCTCAATGCCCTGGCCCTGGTCGGCAATTTCAATAAACGCCTCTTCATTAAGCTTATAGACGTTTATCTTAATTATGCCTGTGGAAGGAGAGAATTTCAGGGCATTATCTAAAATATTGATGAATGCGCGGGATATAGCCTCTTTATCCAAATAAAATAAAGGAAGGTCATCGGCCAGTTTTATTTCTAATTTACAGCCGGGTTTGATAAGTTTTACCGGATAGTCCTGGATTGACTGGCTGACGAGGTTAGTTAAGTCTGCTTTTTCCAATTTATAGCTTTGTTTGCCTTCATCCAGTTTAGTAAAATCAAGGACATTGTTGATTAAGTGGCTGAGGCGATAGCTTTGCGTTAAAATAACACTATAATATTCTTTCTGTTTTGCGATTTCATCGGGTGGAAGATTAATCAGCCTTTCTGTAAGCAAACGAATAGAGGTAATGGGTGTTTTTAATTCGTGAGATACAGTAGAGACAAAATCGCTCTTTAAGCGAACTACCTCTAATTGCCTTTGCATATCTTGAGCGCTTAAGTAACTGCCAATAAGCAGAATTAAAAAAAGGGCAAAGATGAGCATTAAAAGGGCAAAGGCGCTTACCTGACTAAAGGAATTAAGCCAATTGCCCTCAAGCGAAGAGAGCGCATATCCAGAACTTAATCTTTTAATAAGGTTATATTGCCTCGTCAGCGCCCACAATGCCAAAACACCCAGTAAGATACTGGGGATAATCACCGCAGTCAGGTATATCTCGATGCGCTTCTCTTTCCATAGGGATTTCCGCATATTTACCTCTGATAATAAAATTTACTTTAACATACCAAAATCCAATTGTAAAGCAATTATTAGAATTGTAAAAAATTGTAAAATCCGTTTTTGCGGCATTGCTTTTATTAGTAAAGTAATATATACTTGATATTGGGGAAGAAAATGAAGAAAAATTCAGGTTTTACGCTTGTAGAAGTTCTTGTCACTACGGCGATTTTAACTTTCGCTATCTTAAGCACTTTGAGCCTATTTAGCTATCTTTTATATTTAGCAGAAGGGGATAGAGAATCTCTCACGCAGGAGTATGATGCCGAGAACCAGATGGAGCAAATACGCGCTATGGATTATTTTACCATAAGAGATACATATACAAATGCCGGGGCCCTAAGGCAGACAATTATGGGCATCACCAATGGGGTTGACCGCAGCGGCGTTATTTATGGCCAAGAGTTAGCGCCTAATGGGTTGATTAGGATTAAGGTAGCGGTATGTTACCTACAGAGGAACCGCCTTATTGGCGAGGATGCAAATTTTAATGGAGCCTTAGATTCTGGCGAAGATGCTAATGGCAATGGAGAATTGGATTCTCCTTGCGAAATTGAAAGCGTGGTAGTCAACAAGGACTTTTAAAATGATTAAAAAAAACAGAGGTTTTACGCTTGTTGAGACAATGGTTGTCATAGGCATATTCAGCTTTCTCTTCGCGGCAATGTATATGGTCCTAGCTACGGCAAGGAATTCATGGCTAATCGGAGAGGCCTTAGTTGAACAAGCAAATAGCCGAATTGGGTTAGAGTATATAGTAAACGAAGTGCGGCTTGCCGGCTTTGCTACAATTGACGCTGACACAAGAGGCATAAGGTTTAGCATACCCGTTGATACTGATGGAGATGGTTTTATTAATCTTATACTCGGCACAACTGTAGCGCAATATGGCGCGGATGGCCAGAGCGGCTGGGCGATTAAGTATCAGATAGATACGGATAGGGAAGAGCTTGTGCGGATATTATTGGATGGCGCGGGTAATGAAGCAGCCAGAAGGACAGTGGCAAGAAATATTAATCCTAACCCTACACTGAGTTTTTTTCGGACCGAAACAGGAGGCACCGGGGTTGCCAATGAGGCAGTAATTATTAGTTTAACTACGCAGGTAGATCAAATTCAGGGGAGGACGATAAGCCCTCCTTTAGCGACAACATTAATGACGCGGGTTAATTTACGAAATGCCAGTTAAACCAAGGAGAAAGAGACGATGAAACTACATAATCAGAAAGGCGTAATCTTGATTATTGCCCTTGCGGTAATTTTAATGCTGATGGGTTTAAGCGCCACCTTTTTTATGCGGGTTATTAGTCAAAGAGGATTAAGTCAGCGGCAGAGCGATTCATTAAAGGCCTTTTATAATGCTGAAAAAGCCTTATCTTATGCCTATTTTGAGTCTGCGGCCGCGGGTTGGAACTGGTTTACCCATGACTGGGATGCGGATAATGGCGATGATGTCCCGCTTAGTTCGCCTCCAGCGTCATTGCGCGCCGGCGCTGATACTTATTTTATTGCCGCGGGGGCTGACCAGGGCTGCTATGCCGCCAATGACGGCTCATTTATTCTTAAGGCCTTTGCTGATCCGCAGGCGGCAAGTGTAACTCTGGTGCGGGCAAAAGGGATAAGCGGAAGTGTCGAACGGGTGCTCGAATATCGTATTACCCGAACCGCTATATATGATTTTGCCTGGTGGACGCCGTATAGCCTTAATATTAATAACGTGGGAGAGAATGTTAACGGCGGCAGGATACACTCCAATGGAAATATTTATATGTATAACTCAAAGCGGCTCTATGGGGTAGACACGATAAGCACAGGGAAAAATAAGGGTGTATATTATGTCTGGGATAATTATTACGGCCCGGGTTATTATGATTACTATATGGACGGCAGCTCTAATATTAACGGCGAAGTGCCTATTCCTGACTTAGGTAAACCGGATGTATCTATTCCTGGTTCAGGCACATTCCGGCGCTGGGCAGGGACAACTTCTGCAGAGTCAACGCAGGCCCAGTCTCCCTGGCTCTATTATTACGCGGCAAATGACAAGTGGTATTACCGAAGCTATGGTTCTGCATACGCTGGCCAGTGGCCGCCGCGCGACTGGAGCAATGAAGAATCCTTTTTTTATGGAAATAGTGAAGCGCGCTACAATAGTAATGTAGGTGGTAAAATTTTGAATACGTTCAATACCTGGATCTACCCGGTAAAAAAAGATAGTGATGGGAATATTATTTTTGATTCCGACGGTAAGGTTGTTCAGGAACTTCCGGAACAGATTCCTGCGGAATTAGAAGGGGCAATGTGGGATTGGACCAAATATGATTATTATGGCAATTTTGGCGGCGCAGCGCAAAATCAGCTTAAGTTTACGGTTTATGACCCGGCAGGAGGAACGAAATATGTTGAAGATACGCGTTGGGCGATTGTTATTAATCCGCTTACTTTCCAAAAAGAGGTAAAAATGGTTGACCCGGCATTAGGCGGTTCTACTTATTGGGAGATGCTGCAGAATGTAGATTACTGGAAAGCTCTTGGCTATAGCGCGCAAGACGCGCAGAGCTATGCCACCCATATCAACCCGGAGATTTTAGACGGAACATACGGCAGTGAGCTTTCTGCTGGCCAGAAGACGATACAGGTTGATAATACTAATTCAATGAAACAGGCTGCGGCCTGGAATAACTTCTTGGTAAATAAAGGGTTAGATGATGTGGTTATGGCTAATGAGCAGGGCGAAGATATGGAGGCGCCGCGCTTTGCCACTACCTATAAGGAGAAATGTAGAAGTGCCGGGATATACCTTTCTAAAAGCGGAGGCACGCATACCCTTCATTACGGGGATGGGACTGAAGTAGCGTATACAGCCGAAAATTGCGGCGCATACAATCCGGCTAATCCCGGCGCCTATCAGGAGTGTTTAGAGAAAAGTATTGATGTGTTGGTAGAGAGAATAAACACCGGCTCTGCTGGAAGCCCTTTGCCTGCGAATAAACAAGCCGCGAAAAAGGCTAAGTTTATTAATACTTATACCAATAAATGGAGCGTGGTTTTGGAGCTTGACATAGATAAGATGAAGCGGGCTAAGAGCTTTCCCGCTAACGGGATAGTTTATTCTGAAGTTCCCATTCGGCTGGCCAATGCTAAAGAATTGCCTTACATTAGCGACCCCAAAAAAGCCACCTTTAATGTAATTGGCGAGGAGAATATTTATCTTAAAGGAGACTATAATGATCCTGCGTCAAATACCCAATGGATGCCTTCGGCAATTATCTCCAAAAAGCATATCTATACCTTATCCCGGGATTTTAACGACCCGCAGGTTTCACCGGCATTTGTCAATTACCCTAATTATCCTTATGTTTATGTAAAGACCGATCCAGCCGGAAATTTTATTGAAGCTGACCCAAAAGGGGGAGAAGGAAGCTGGGTTTATTATGGTAGCTATTATTCTACTGACCCTAAATACACTCAAGCATTAAATTTAATGAATGCGATTAACTCTGACTGGAGAAGCACTTTTGACAAGTCCGATTCCACAGGTAGTAATACCTATACTGTTTCATCAAGCCATCCTATTATTGACGGCCAAACCTGGGGAGCATTGCCTAACCGCGTCCAGAATAATCATACTTATAACGCCCTTTTTGCTTCTTATTATTATGGTTATCAGTACTGGTCTGGAGGAAATCCGGCAGGCAGCTTGCCTTATGGAGTTAACTTAGAAAGGTGGATAAATAATGGTGGTTCAACACGTTCCAAGACAACGAAAGGGGCGTATTTTCAATTAGAATGGGGAAATGAAACTGACCCTGATAGGTTTACTGCTCATCAGAGCGACGGCCCGCTTGACTTCTATTATTATGCGGGTTTTGACTACCGTCCAAGTAGTAGAGAGCCTGGGTCACCTGTTTATTCATACGACAATTTGTTTCTTTCCAATTATCCCAATTTTTCTTGTTCCTATGACTCCCGTTTTCGCAATCCCTCTCTTGCGCAAAACAGGCCCATTTTCTTTGGCGGAGGCAGTTCTTCCTGGCGGGAAATTCCGACAGTAAACTTTTAATCAGGGGGGATTAAAGCTTTGAAGTATTATTTTATTAGCTTTGGCGTCGATACTGAATAAAAAATTCTCTAAGAAACTCATTCCCAATAATCCGTCTTCTTCCACGCCTTCTTTATTCTCCAATACCGCTGCCCGAACGTTCTTTACCTCTACGTCTTTTACCTTTACGCTTTCCAATATCACCGCTAATGCGTTTATGTTTCTTCCGTCAGCCAAGGTGATAAAGATAGGAGAGTTCTGATTTATGTCCAGGCCTAACTTATTGGCGAGCTCTTTAGATATAACCACAAAGGTTGAGCCGGTATCTAGGATGAGGTTGGCTCTTATCGCGCCATTAAGTAAAGTCTCGACAATAATGCTTGAGCCATAGCGGTTATAACTTATAGTATGCCGCGTAAAATCATTATCCATCGTATTTAATTTTTTATCAACACCCTCAAAAAAATAGCGGTATTGTTCTCTGGCCTCTTTTTTTAAGGCATCATGCGTTTTCCTAAATCTTTCCCTAAACTCGCTAAAATCATTAATATACCCGGAAATTTTTTTATCCAAAGCAACTACTTCTTTCTGGAGCGCCTCTTTGTTATATTCAGCCAATTTTATTTTCGCCACCAGGGAATTATAGCCGTTTACCAAGGAATTATAATCAGTTAAATTATCTTCGGGCCTGGCACGGGTTAATTTATCGCTTACCCCGGCTAAATTAGCGTTTAATTCATTAAGTTCGATTTCCGTTTCCGTAACTTTTTTTGCAGCCTTGTCTTTTTCTTTTTTGTTCTTTACAGTTATGATTCGCAGGATCTCCAAGGCAGTAAAGCCGCCTGCCAGGCCTTTTAAATCATCGGGAATAAATTCAGGCCGCATAAAATATGCCGAATTCCACCGTTCTTTTAGGCTGTTTTGTTCATTGAAAGAATAAATATCGATATGTTTAACGTCTTTTTTTAAAAGAGAAATTTTTCCGCAGCCGATATTGAGGGTAAGCGCATTTTTATCCTCCCTTTCGATAATACCCTCTATATTGTTGCCGTTTTTTAGGTATACCATATCTGATAAGGCAAGGGGGATTGGCGAGAGCAAAAGACAAAAAAATAGCATAGTCAATATTACAAAGTTAAATTTTATCATAGCCTAAAAAATTATAATTCTTTTAATTGAAAAAGTCAATATATTTACTTGACAAAATTCGTAATTGTCTATACAATTTATAATTGATGACAATCGGTAAGTAATGATTATAGTTAGTAATAGTTAATACATATGTTATTATAACTTAACCATTTTTGAAGGAGAATAGAAGATGCAGAATAAATGCTATTCGACAAAAGAGGCATTAAAAAAGATAGGCGTATCGCGCAACACCCTTTTTTTGTGGTTCAAGCACCATAAGATAGCCGAAATGTCGCGCGACCGTAATGGCCATCGGATATTTACTTCTCGGGACATCCAGTCAATTCTGCATTATAAGAATAAACTTATACCTCCTAAGGAGGGTTGATCGTGGTAAAGATTAATCTTTTAAAAACTAAGCCAACTCAAGTCAGAAAAGCGATAAGGTTTAACTTCGGCAGCGGGAAGGCGCAGAAAATTTTACTTTCTATCAGCCTTATTTTTTTCTTAATCGGCGCCGGCTTGAGAATCTTTGTGTACCGTCAACAAAAGAATTTCTCCCGGGTAAGTTCTCAATACGTTGAAGCTGAGAAGGTGAAAGAGAAGATTAGGGTTTTCACTCAAGAAAAAGATGAATTAGACAGCCGTGTCTCTCTCTTAAGCGGTTATTTAAAAAAAGAGATTATCTGGTCGGATAAATTAAATCAAATGCGCAATCTTATTCCTCAAGAGGCATGGCTCACGAAAGTTTCATACGAAAAAAAAATAGGCAAAGATGCAAGCTCCTCTTTTTATATTAGCGGCGGTATGATGGTCAAGGGCAATATCAGCCCCATCGGCATATTAAGTAGTTTTGTAAATCAACTCAAGGCAGATAAAGAATTCTCTGCGGATTTTGATAACCCGATTTTAAGCGATTTACGCACCGGAATTAAGGATAATCTGGAGATTATGGTTTTTACTATCGAGATGCCTTTGCGGCAGGGGAAGGCAGCATCTTTAAATGGGATCAATAGATAAAATAAGAAAACTGCGGATTATTAGCCTGCTTATTTCTTCTTTAATTTTATGTTTTGTCGTTTACTTTGTCCTGCTCCCGGCAATAAAGCAGTGCGCAGCTTTAGCAAAAAGCATAAAGGATAAAAAGGCGGATTTGGCTTCGCTCCAATCATTTAACAGCCGCTACGCTGTTTTAAAGGAAGAGATAAGAAAGAAAAGCTCAGAGTTAGAAGCGCTTAAAAGTAAACTTTTCTGGGGAAGAGACATCAGCAAATTTTTAAATGAACTTACCCGTTTAGCCACTGATTTAAAGATAGAATTTGTTTCCTTAAAGCCGGAGATTTCGCCCCCGTCTTTGGCGAAAGACGATAAAAAATCCAAGAAAGAGCTTGATGATTATTTACAGACACAGGTTTCTATTGCGGTTTCGTTCAGGAGCAATTATAATGACATAGTTATTTTTTTAAAAAGAATAGAAGAAGGGGACAAGTTTATAAAAATAAATTCGTTAAACATAGAAAAACAGCCGGACAATATATATAACCATAATGTAAATATGAAGTTAGATATATTAGTCGAAAAGGGAGGGTAAGAATTTATTTATTTTTTAAGTGGCGGGGTATATGTTTTATTGCCTTGTTTATGAGTAACGTTTTCTTCTGGAGCGCAAACCTTAATGCGGAAGATAGAGATCCTTTTGTTTCGATTATTGAATTAAAAAGGCAAAAATTCGCCGCGCAAAAAAAAATAAATTTGTCTGAGATTATTTTACAAGGTATAATATACAGCCAGAAGCGCTCCGTTGCTATCATAAATAATGAATTGATTATGGCCGGCGATGATTGGCAGGGGTTTAAACTGGAGCGTATCGGTAAGGATAACGTTACATTAAACGACGGCATAAATTCTTATAATATTCATATCGCGCAAGAAGCTCCTATGTTAGACAAAAGTAGCCCGATTGCAGTGGCGCAGGAGCCGGGTATTATATTCGGCCAGCAAGAGCTAAGGGGGCCGTATGCGCCAGAAGGGCCCGGCCCCAATAGAACTTTTAGGCCAGAACAAGATAATAATTATATAGAGGAGCAGAGATGAACAAAAAAAGTAAACTCATTTTTTTGTTATCGTTTACGATAGTTATATTTTCTATTTATTCTTCTCAAGCAGAGGAATCCCTTACGTTTTCTAAGTTAGAGAATAAAGAATCTTTCCTTAAAGTTAGTGAGGCAGAAAATAAGGAAAGCGGCGAGATCCTCGTAGATTTAGACTTAAAAGACGCGGACCTTAAGGATGTCGCAAGGGCACTCTCTCGGATTAGTGAAAAGAATATAATTGTTAGCGACGAGGTAAAAGCAAAGGTTACATTAAGAGTTAAAAATATGAATTGGAGAGACGTATTGAATATGGTATTGGAGACATACGGACTGACGATGGTGGAGAAAAACGATTACATTGTTATTATAAGCTATGAGAAACGCCGCGCTGTCGAAGAGAGCGGCGATCTCCAAACAAAGATAATAACGTTTAACTTTGTTGATGTTACGGGGATACAAAAGACATTAGCCTCTATGCTTACCCGCCGGGGGAAAATAGAACCCGAGGTGCGGACTAATAGTTTGGTTATTACGGATATACCTGCGGTAATAAACACTATTGAAAAAGTAGTCCTGCAGTTAGATACCAAGACTCCTCAGGTAATGATTGAGGCGATGATGTTGACCGTGAAGCTTAATGATGATGAGAAGATGGGTATAGATTGGGATATTACCCATAAGACAAGGCCGGAAAGAGAATTTAAACAAAATTTAGTGCTTGGGGGTACTGCGGGCACGGATTATTTGTGGCAGATAAAATACGGCAAGACCCTTTTATCATGGGCGAATCTTTCCGCCACAATAGAAATGTTCATCGAGCAAAAAAGGGCGGAAATTTTAGCTAATCCGCGCGTGCTGACTCTGGATAATCTCACCGCAAGTATCGAGCTTAATGAACAGGTGCCCTATACGCAACAAACCACTTCAACCGAAAGTTCCTCTTCGGTAAGTTCGGTGCAATTTAAAGATGTGCCGGTTAAGCTTTCTGTTAAACCGCATATAACCAAAGATAATTATATACTTATGAATATAGTAACCGAACAAAGCTATCGTAGCGGATACGCATTAGGCACTACTCAACCCATCATAGATTCGCGTAGAGCCGAAACGAATGTTATGGTAAGAGATGGGGAAACAATAGCTATCGGAGGCTTGAGAAAAAAAGAGAATACCGTTACCGTAAACAAGCTTCCTATTATAGGAAGCATCCCTTTGGTAGGAATTTTATTTAAAAAGACAATTAAGTCGCAGGTGGATACGGAGCTTATAATTTTTGTTACGCCTTATCTGGCTGCCGATATAAAATTTGTTGAGAAAGGGAAAAAATATTTAGAGAGGATTGAAGAAATGGATAGAAAAAAAGGGACTTTTAAGCATCAAACCGCCCCTTTTCCTTTAAGGCCGCCCTTAACCAATAAATAGGAGAAAAAATGCTGACTCAAAAAAGACTATTAATACTATTGGGTTTCCTAACATTATTTTTTATTTTCCTAAATAATAGTAGCAGCGCTCAGGAGAATAAGGTTAAACAAGAAATAAAGAATAATCAGGATAAAATTGAGCATGATTTAAAAGACAGGGTCGCAGGGTTAGAGAAAGAAAAGGAAGAAATAACCAAACAGGGCGGCGTATTAACAAAACAAATAGCAACCCTAAAGGAAAAAATTAATCTTATAGAAAAAGACAGAGTTTTTTTAGAGTCGATGCTTAGTTGTCAATACTCAGATTTGAGGTTACCTAAGTTAGTCAAGGCGGATGAAAAGAACTTAGATGAGGTTATCTGCCTAAACTTAGGATTTGCGTATGGATTAAAAGGGAAGATAAAAGACGCAATCGAAGAATATGAAAAGGCATTAAAATACGCGCCGGAGGATAAAGATATCCATTATAATTTAGGGTATCTTTTGGCTAAACAAAATAAATGCAAAGAGGCAATCGAAGAATATAAAAAGGCGCTTACAGGCCTATCCGATGACAGAGAGGTATATTATAATTTATCAATTGTATATGCCGCATGTCTTAAAGACGCCAAGACAGCCGACTATTACTATAATAAATTTTTAAGGTTAACTTCTGTCGATAGAGGCAATCCATAGACGTTATAGATGCAACTACCCAATTTTTTCCAGTCGTTTATCTCTAATGTATTAATTGGCGTTGATATCGGTAATTTTAGCGTTAAGGTGGTACAAATAAAACAAAAACGTTTTCCTAAAGAACAACTTCTTTCTTTCGGTATCAGAGAAATCAAGCCGGAAAAGTCAGATGGCGCTATAACTCAGGCGATCAAAGAGGCCTGCGGTGATGCCAAGATAGAATCAAATAAGGTTAATCTTTCTGTTTGCGGCCCGGAGATAATCGTGAGATACATAACGTTACCCCAGCTTGAACCCGATGAACTGGCGTATTGTATGGAATTTGAATTAGAAAGGTATATCCCCTGTAAGAAAAAAGATGATATGGTTATTGATTATAAAATATTATATAGATTGCCTAGCGGGCAAATGAGAGTTATTCTTGTCGCCGTGGAACATCAGAAGATAGAAGAACGCATAAGTTTTATTAAAGATGCCGGGCTTATACCCGGCATTATTAATATAGACTCTTTGGCCCTGATGGATGCCTTTAGGGCGATAGGAGCGCATACTAAGGATAGAAAGGTCGTGGCAATTTTAGATATCGGGTATTCTGTTAGCAAATTGATAGTATTGCAAGATAATGTCCCATATTTTTCTCGCGATATTGAAAAGGGCATATATGATTTGGTACGAATAGCGGCTGATAGAGCTAATATAGATTATTCTTTTGTGAATGAATTAGAATCCAAATACCCGGAGAAATCAGAGGCACTTTGCGCCGCGATAAAAGCAAAACTTAATGATTTAGTAGACGAACTGCATTTATCTTTTGAATATTGCTGGAGGCATCTGCAGAAAGAGGTTGAACACTTGTATTTAACCGGGGGTGGCGCAAAACTAAAAATAATAAAGGATGTTTTAGCAGCAAATTTAAGCCTTAGGACGGATATTTTAGATGTTACGGGAAAATTTAAGATTCCTTCACATATAAAACAAGAGGATTTAAAAGAGTGCGGTTCGCTTTTGACAGTAGCAATTGGATTGGTTTCTTAAGGTTGCGTTAAGGGCAAATAAAATATATGCGCGAGCGAAGAAGATTTATAAGAATAAAAGAAAAGGACATAATCAATTATAAGATATTGCCTAATTATAAAACCGAAAAAAATATTACCGAGGATTTAAGTATAGGAGGTATAAAATTCTTCAGTAATAAATTTATTCCTTTCTCTTCTGTATTGCTGGTAGAGATAAAATTAGAGCATGCTCATAAAATCTTAACCATTATAGTTAAAGTTAAGTGGATTCGCCAAAAATTTGATGATGAGCTATATGAATTAGGGGCTGAATTTATAGATGTCAGCAGCGAAGATTTAAAATTTTTAAATGGCTATTTGTATAATGAACCTAATATCCGGAAAATGCGCATGAAACAAATTTCTTAAACTTTCGCCTAAAGCTTCTGCAGCATAAAAATGTAGATCTTCCCCGCATCTTTTTAGACGCCCTTTCCCTTAGGCCTAAATTCGCGCGCCCTCATTAAAAAAACCATTTGACCGGAAGTTAATGGAGTGTATAATATGACCTTAACAATCTTTAAGGAGTGATTGAAATGGCAAAAATTCAAAAAGTTATTGGAAGAGAGATTTTAGATTCACGCGGGAACCCTACCGTCGAAGTTGATATTATTTTGGATAACGGGATTTTGGGCCGCGCCGCAGTCCCATCGGGCGCTTCAACAGGTGATAATGAAGCATTGGAATTAAGGGATGGCGAAAAAAAGAGGTATTTAGGCAAAGGTGTTTTAAAGGCAGTTAATAATGTAAATACTCTAATTGCTTCAAAAATAACAGGTTTAAGCCCTGATTATGAAGCAATTGATAAGCTGTTGATTAGTTTAGACGGCACTGAAAATAAAGCTAATCTTGGCGCAAACGCGATTTTAGGCGTATCTATGGCAGTGGCAAAGGCAGCGGCTTTAACTAAGAAAGAGCCTTTATATAAATTCATCGGCGGCGCAAACGCAAACATTCTGCCGGTGCCTTTAATGAATATTTTAAACGGCGGCTTACATGCCGATAATAATTTGGATATTCAGGAATTTATGATTATGCCAAAAGGCGCCCCTAAATTTAGCGAGGCCCTAAGGCAAGCCACCGAAGTTTTCCATAATTTAAAATCTATTTTGAAAGCTAAAAAATTATCTACTTCTGTCGGCGATGAAGGCGGATTTGCTCCGAATTTACAATCAAACCAGGAAGCATTGGAATTGATATTAGAGGCAATCGAAAAAGCAGGATATAAACCCGGTAAAGATATTTATTTAGCATTAGATTGCGCCGCGAGTTCTTTTTATAAAGACGGTTCATATAACTTTGAGAATTCCAAAAAAAGCTCCGCGGACCTGATGAGTATTTATGATAAATGGATCAGTAAATATCCGATTCTTTCCATTGAAGACGGCCTTTCGGAGCATGATGCTTCCGGTTGGGTGGAAATGACCAAAAAATTAGGAAATATTTGTCAATTAGTAGGGGATGATATCTTTGTTACTAACCCTAAGATTTTTAGAAAAGGTATTGCCGATAGGATAGCTAACGCGATCCTTATAAAGGTAAATCAGATTGGCTCGCTTTCAGAGACGCTAGAAGTCGTAAAAATTGCCAAGGCGAATAATTACGCGACAATTATGTCACACCGTTCGGGTGAAACCGAAGATACGACTATCGCGCACTTAGCGGTAGCAGTTGCCTGCGGCCAGATTAAAACCGGTTCATTGTCACGTACCGATAGGATTTGCAAATATAATGAACTTTTAAGGATAGAAGAGGAATTGGGTTCTTCTGCTGTGTATGCGGGAACGCTTTCAAAGAAATAATACTAATCATGCTAAGGAAAGCATTTTGGCTTTTTGGTATTGCCGTTTTTTTATTGTTTATCTTTTTACCCGGATATACCAAGCTTCAGGATCTCCGGGATAAGAACCACGATTTAGAGTCGAAGATTAAGCAGCTTAATATTGAGAATGCGCTTTTAGAGCAAGAAGTAAAACGCGTAGAAAACGATCCAGATTATCAGGAAAGAATCGTCCGGGAAAAAATGGGCGTTGTGCGAAAAGGCGAGATACCGGTGAAGTTGGTACCAAGCCAGAAAAAATAGATAGTTGTATCGTTCTTTTAGTGTATAATAATATCGCGGGGTGGAGCAGCCTGGTAGCTCGCAAGGCTCAATTTTGGGCTCCTCAGCCGGTAACGGCTGAAGGATAGCTTGCCAAATTCGGTGGAACCCTCTAGTTTCAGGAAGGTAATACCGAGCCAAGGTCCGGCGCATCGCCGGATAAGGTGTAGAGACTAAACGGCAGGCCCCCATGCTTTTTTGCGAAGGCAAGAATGGGGGAAGATATAGTCCAGACTACAAACTCGTCAGATAATTGGCGAGGCAGTGAAAACTGCGGTAGTACGCATAACCTTGAGGTCGCGCGTTCAAATCGCGCCCCCGCAAGTAACGTAAAAGGAGCGGTAGCAATAATAATTCTTTGCCACCGCTCCTTTTGTTTTGAGCAGGACAACATAGAAATAGAAATAGAAAAACCGTTGACACTATTTATATAATGATATAAAATGTTAATATGGATTTGGTTCGGAGGTTAGAAATTTATCGGTTAGAGAATAAAATCTCCCAGCAGTCGCTTGCAGCGAAGCTGGGAGTTTCTTTTGTTACGGTTAATAGATGGTTCAATGGCAGGACTAAGCCGAATAAAATTCAGCACTATCATATTGAAAAACTTTTAAATGGGAAAAACAATAAAATAACCGATCGTTACAAGGAAATTTGAGGAAAAAGTTCGGACGTTAATTTTATATAAAAAATAAAATGCACCCCTCAATAAAAAAATCTTTAGGGTATAAACCTAACATTAAGGAAAAAGAGCTTTTATCTGATTGGAAAAAACGTACCGCGGAATTATGTAAACCATGCTGGGAATTACATTATTGTCCTTATGGTCCTGTGGTTGAAGGCTTTCCGCTTCTGCCAGTGTTAAGAGAAGAGGCCAAAGAGCATAATGATTATTTGAAAATTTGTCTCAAAACTGGGAAATTGGGGAATGGGGCTACTCTTGATAAAGCAAAAAGGAACTGGTTCATCAAGGAGGTTAAAGAGTTCAAAGCAAGTGACTATCCAGAAGAAATATCTAGGGTATTAGTAGTAGCTGCTTGTAGAGTTTTTGGTCATGTATGCCCTGTATATTTTGTAGCTGAACCATTAACAGAAACAAAAAACCGCAGAAAACATAACCGTTCCATTCCGAGAGACGTAATGTTAAAAGTGGTTAGACGTGACGGACAAATTTGTCAAGAATGCTACGAACCTGTACCTGATAACCAAGTCGAATTCGATCACATTATTCCATTCTCTAAGGGTGGTCGTTCTACAGTTGAAAATCTAAGACTTATACATAAGAAGTGCAATAGAAGAAAAAGCTCTTCGCTTAAAAAAATTTTATCAGAAAATCCAATTGAACATTTATGGGAATTGCGAAAGCAATCCAAAAAAGAGGGAAAAAATAGCCAATAAGGCTGTTTCTTTTAAACTTTCACGCTTATTGCAGAGCTGAACCTAATTCCAATGGACACAAAACTCAAAGCCGACATTGCGGAATCAGCCGTAAGGACTGAACTTCTAAAAAAAGGCTTCAGGGTGTTACAGCCGGTTGGAGATCGACTTGCTTATGATTTGGGGATAGATCTTCATGGTAGGTTGTTGCGCATACAGGTGAAGAGTGCTTGGTTTAACGCCAAAGATAATTGTTATGTTGTTGATGGGCGCAGAACCAAGACAAATCGCCGGCGTATGTTAAGAAAGTACTACAACGCGGGAGATTTCGATTTTGCAATTATTTACCTTGCTGATTTGGAAGTGTTTTACGTTATGCCTGTAGCAGTTTTTTCTAGCTATAGAAGTACAATAACATTGATAGAATCAACTAAAAGGCAGCGTAAGCCTAAGTCAGCAGAGTATAGGGAGCGTTGGGATTTGTTATCCGATAATCGACATAGTAATTCCGTCGAGGAATAAGAATTGGTATTCATCAAGCAATTTACGCTGGTGGAATTCTTTAACTAAAGGGTTAAGGCGTTTGGTGATTCTAGATACAACGGAAGCTGAGAGAGTAGTGTTGAGCAGTGGTTTTAATGCTCCTGCGACGTCTCGGGTAGATATACCTCTACGGTAATCCAGGCGGTTCTTTTCAGTTCTTTGATAAGATTGTGTCTGCATGTATTGGATCATTTCGTTAAGACTGACTTCGATAATGCCTTTAACCAGACGGCGCAGGTATCGATTAATATCTACCCAGAAATCTTTCTTCTGTGTACATTAAAAAAATTCGTCGACCCTAGCCCCCAACGGCGTCGTAAACTATGTTCTGTAGTAATGTATTACATGGCGTATCCTTTCTGGTTAGGCAGACATTGGCGTGTCCGGCCTGGGTTGATGATGTTCCAAACAGAAAGATTCGCCTTTTTATTACTTTTGTCCAGCGGGTGGCTTGGCTTGATTCGAGTAGCACGTTAGAAAACTCTTGCGGGCAAGGTTGCCCCGCTATAACAGAGTTTGGCAGAGCAAGAGTTTTCTACCGAGCGCAGTCCCGCCTCGCTGGGGCGGGACAAGCGGTGCTGCGAGAACAAGACAAGACAGGCCCCGCTGCTTCAAGAACAATTTACACACAATCGAGTATACTATACCCGCCGCATTATTTATTTGCCAACCCTCACAATTTCTGCTATACTAAATTTCCTCAAAAGACCAAAGGAGCAAGACGATGATCGAAAGATATTGTTGTCCGCAAATGAAGCGCATCTGGCTGGATGAGTTTAAATTTAAGACCATGCTGGATATCGAGTTACTTGTCTTGGAAGCTTTAGCTAAACAAAATCAGGTTCCAAAAGCCGCAG
Source organism: Candidatus Omnitrophota bacterium (assembly GCA_043807505.1). GTDB lineage: Bacteria > Omnitrophota > Gorgyraeia > Gygaellales > Profunditerraquicolaceae > JAZDFW01. The sequence goes on from JAZDFW010000093.1 coordinate 35,310, forward strand.
TCCAAAGAATCAAAAAAAAAGCCAAATTTAATCTCGCGCAAATAAAAAGAATCGAAGAGAAGACACAGCATGATGTAGTGGCATTCGTGGCCTCGATAGCACAAAATATTGGGCCGGATGCCAAGTACTTGCATCTAGGCCTTACTTCTTCGGACGTTTTAGATACTACATTAGGAGTCCAATTAAAAGCTGTTTCAGATATACTTATTGATGACTTAACTAGATTGCAAAATATATTGGCTCAAAAAGCAAAAAAATACAAAGATATGGTTTGTATCGGCCGCACTCATGGGGTACATGCAGAGCCTACAACTTTGGGTATAAAGCTTGCCCTTTGGTTTGATGAAACCAGGCGCAATATAAAGCGCTTAAAACAAGCCAAAGAAGAGATTTCAGTAGGGAAAATTTCAGGCGCAGTCGGCACTTATGCCAATATCGATCCTGAAGTGGAAAACTATGTTTGTAGAAAACTCGGGCTTAAGCCTGTGAATATCTCAACACAGATTATTCAGAGAGATATATATGCCCAGTATCTAGCTACACTGGGAGTAATCGGCGCTTCTTTAGAAAAATTTGCTTTAGAGATTAGGCATTTACAAAGAACAGAAGTAAGAGAAGTAGAAGAACCTTTTGGTAAGGGCCAGAAAGGTTCCTCTGCTATGCCGCATAAACGTAATCCGGTAATCTGCGAGCGCATCTGTGGCTTGGCTCGTATTTTACGCGCGAATGCCATGGTCGCTTTAGAAAATGTGGCTCTCTGGCATGAACGCGACATCAGTCATTCGTCGGCAGAACGGGTGATTATGCCTGATTCGACTATTCTTTTGGATTATATGTTGAATAAATTTATAGAGGTAATTGATGGGCTCTTGGTTTATCCGGAAAATATGTTGAATAACCTCGTTAAAACAAAAGGCCTGTTCTTTTCTCAAAGAGTTTTATTAGAATTAATGGATAAAGGCCTGGGGCGCCTGGAGGCGTATGATCTGGTACAGCGTTGCGCTATGCAAGTCTGGAAGGAAAACGTTGATTTTAAGGAAACACTTTTAATTGACTCGGGTGTATCCAAATATCTTACTAAAGGCGATTTAGACAGGATTTTTGATTTGGATTATTACCTGCGTAATGTAAATAAGATTTTTCAAAGAGTTGGTTTAAACCCCGCCTAAATCTTTCTAATTATTATCATGGAATACAAGATTGAAATAAAAGATAAACCGGAAATTTTTGATGCTGTGGGATTTAGCATAAAAAAAGATATCCTGGATTTGGGCATAGATTCAGTTACTCAAGTGCAGTTTATCCAAGTTTATATTATTGAAGGAAATCTTAATGAAAATCAAGTCGAAGATATTTGCGGCCAGCTGCTCGTCGATAATATCTCACAGGATTATTCTATTAACGCGTCAATAATCTCAGGATCAGGCGCTAAGACAGAGTTTGTAGTTGAGGTGGCTTATAACCCGGGGGTAATGGATCCAGTAGAAGATTCAGTCTCTAAAGGCATCCGTGATTTGGGCATAGATACGGTTAGTACGGTTAAGACCGCAAAGAAATACCTTATTAGAGGAGCACTTTCTGAGCACCAACTGAAAACAATTTCCGAAAAACTGCTTTATAATAAATTAATCCAGCATGTTGTTAGCTATCAGTCTTCAGCTGTCAGCTTTCAGCAAATCGAGTATAAATTCAAGTTAATCACGATTGATCTGTTAGGCGCTTCAAATGAAAAATTAAAAAAAATTAGTAAAGACGGGCAATTATTTTTAAATCTTGCCGAGATGAAACAAATCAAAAATTATTTTAAGAAGCTCGGCCGTAATCCTACTGATTGTGAAGTAGAAACTTTTGCGCAAACATGGTCAGAACATTGCGGGCATAAAACGTTTAGAGGTAAAATTGATTATAAGGAAGTTACAAGAAAGCAAGGCCGTAAGCTCATAAAAAAGAAGAAAATAAATAACCTTCTGAAATCTACGATTATTAAAGCTACCAAGGAATTAAATAAGCCGTGGTGCGTTTCGGTATTTCATGATAATTCAGGCGTGATTAAGTTTGATGATAAATATAATGTTTGTTTCAAGGTTGAGACGCATAATCATCCTTCTGCCCTGGAGCCTTTTGGCGGCGCTAATACCGGAATCGGAGGAGTAATTCGCGATTCTTTAGGTACCGGCTTAGGCGCGAAACCGATTCTTAATACGGATGTTTTTTGTTTTGCCCCGCCGGATTATCCGTTTAGCAAATTACCTAAAGGAACACTGCATCCTAAACGCGTCATGAAGGGAGTTGTTTCAGGGGTAGGTGATTAT
>JAZDFW010000094.1:0-9577 GCA_043807505.1 Candidatus Omnitrophota bacterium
ACATTCATGGAGTACTGGTTTTCAAATAGAAGGAAAGCCTTGGGGTAGGGAAAAAGATATGTTAGCTTTTGCAGTAGGCCAGGTAATTCCTTCAGGTGATTACAAAAAAGCAGGTGAATTTTTGGATCCTGCGCGTAAAGCAAAAGCCGAAGGGCACCTTGAGGCATATTATAGGATACATTTGAATGATTATCTATCGATTAGCCCTGATTTCCAATATATCTGGAATCCCTTTGGTAAAGATGTTGCGGAAGATACGAATGGTATCTTTGTCGGTGGGATGAGGGCGCAAGTGGATTTTTAATTATTAACACCCGGCCATAAAGGATTGGCCGGTGTTTCGTCTTCCACGAAAGGAGTAATACTATGCATATGGCTGATGCTTTAATTTCTCCTGTTGTAGGATGTACTATGTGGGCAGCTACAGCAGGACTTATCGCTTACAGTGCCAAAAAGGTGAGAGAGGAAGCGGATGACCGTAAGGTTCCGCTGATGGGTGTTTTAGGCGCTTTTATTTTTGCGGCGCAGATGGTTAACTTTAGTATCCCGGCTACCGGCTCAAGCGGACACTTGGGTGGAGGCATGATTTTGGCAATTCTCCTGGGGCCTTACGCGGCTTTTCTAGTTATGGCTTCGGTGTTGATCGTGCAGGCGCTTTTTTTCGCTGACGGAGGGCTTCTGGCTTTAGGATGTAATATTTTTAACCTCGGATTTTTTCCGTGTTTTGTTGTCTATCCGCTGATCTATCGTAAGATTATTGGAGATGATTTTACTCAGAAAAGAATCATGTTTGGTTCTCTTGTTGCGGCAATTATCGGTTTGCAGCTGGGTGCTTTTGGCGTAGTCCTTGAGACAGTATTTTCTGGAATATCGGAATTGCCGTTTCGTACGTTTGTGCTCTTAATGCAGCCGATTCACTTAGGCATAGGTATAGTGGAAGGATTGGTTACTACGGCCGTAGTTACTTTTGTTTGGAAAGCACGGCCGGAGATTTTAAGTGCTGCAGAGCGCTCTGTTCCAATCGGTAAAGTTGACATGAAAAGAGTCCTTTTTGGCTTGGTGGTAGCCGCTGCGATTGCGGGAGGGGCATTAAGTTGGTTTGCATCAAGCAATCCGGATGGATTGGAATGGGCAATGCTTAAGACCTCCGGTAAAGAAGAACTGGAAAGCCATGAGACTGTTCATGCAACTTTCGCGGGTATTCAGGAAAAGACAGCCTTTTTACCGGACTATGGTTTTATGAAAAGTGAATCTACTGAGGCCGAGCCTAAAGCCGGCGTAAAAACGCCTTGGCCGGCAGTTGATTCAGGGACGTCTGTGTCGGGGTTGATCGGAGGGGCTTTAACCCTCTTGATGGTTGTCTTAATTGGGCTGGGGCTTAAGCGTCGTAAGGTTGCATCATAAAGGGATATATTTTATGAACAATATAGGTAATAATTCATTTGATATAGGATACATGAATACTCTATCTGCCGGCGATAGCCTGTTGCATCGTTTGGACCCTCGAGCTAAATTAATTACTACGTTACTATTTATCGTTACAGTAGTTTCTTTCAATAAATATACACTTTCTGCAATGACCCCATTTTTTATCTATCCTATAGTTTTGATTTCTTTTGGTGGGTTGCCATATAGGTATATATTGAAAAAGGTATTAATAGTTTCTCCGTTTGCCATATTGGTAGGTATTTTTAATCCTCTAATGGATAGAGAAATACTAATTCAGCTCGGCTCAATAGGGATTTCCGCTGGCTGGGTTTCTTTTGTCTCCATTATTTTACGCTTTATATTGACTGTAACAGCCGCCTTTATCTTAATATCCCTGACCGGATTTAATGCCGTTTGTGGGGCGTTGATAAAATTTGGCGTGCCCAGGCCGTTTGTAATCCAGTTATTATTCTTTTATCGTTACATATTTGTTTTGACCGATGAAACCGAGAGAATGGTTCGGGCCGGTTCGTTTCGGGCGTTCAATTCAAAGGCAATTGGTTTTAATGCATTTGTTTCATTAGTAGGCAATTTATTACTTCGAACTCTTGACCGTGCCGAGCGAATCTACCACGCTATGTGTTGTCGGGGCTTTGACGGCCATATCCGCATCATTAGATCGATGAAAATTGGTTATCAAGAAATTATATTTACGTTTGGCTGGGCGTTATTATTTATATTTTTAAGGTTTTTTAACCTTCCCTTGAAGCTAGGGACATTGATTATAGGAGTTTTAAAATGAGCCATCATATTGTAGAAGCAGTTGATTTGCATTACACCTATCCGGATGGAACGGTTGGATTGAAAGGCGTATCCTTTCGCATCTCTCATGGAGAGTCGGTGGCGCTTGTCGGAGAGAATGGGGCGGGTAAGTCAACACTTTTACTTCATTTGAATGGTTACTTGACTGCTTGGCAAGGAACCATACGAATTGGCGACTATCCATTGAATAAGAAGAATCTGCAAGCTGTGCGCCGTAGTGTGGGTATGGTATTCCAGAATCCAGATGATCAATTATTTATGCCAACGGTTTTTGACGACGTAGCTTTCGGCCCCTTGAATCTTGGATTTACCCAGGACGAGGTGGAGCGTAAAGTTACAGAAGCACTTAGGACCGTTGGAGTCGAGCATTTAAGCAAGCGGCCTCCGTACAAACTTTCTCAAGGAGAGAAGCGGTCTGTGTCTATTGCAACTGTTCTGGCGATGTCTCCGGATATTTTGGTAATGGATGAACCCACGTCTAGCCTAGACCCGCAATCACGCCGCAGGTTGATCGAATTGTTAAAAACTTTTCACCATTCAAAAATAATTGCTACACACGATTTAGATATGGCCATGGACCTTTGCGAACGAACCATTGTTATTCATCAGGGGAGGGTTGTCGCAGACGGACCAACGCAAAGAATTTTTCAAGACGAAATTCTGCTTCATAGTAGCGGTCTTGAAAAACCACTCAGGATGCAGAATTGCCCTGTCTGTGGAGCAGCGAAAAATAGCTGATGTCCGGTACTTTGACCCTTTCAGAAGAATAGAGTTGTTTCGAAGTTTTGCTTGTGCTAAAATGAATTAGGTTATTAAAAGGGGGTTGTATAAAAATGATGAATTTTATTTGGGCGCTAGTAGCAAGTGTTGCCGTAAGCATGATTTCTTTGATCGGAATAGTTAGTCTTTTATTAAAAGACGGCTTGCTTAATAAAATTTTGATTCTTTTAATCGGTTTTTCCGCCGGCGGCCTCATCGGCGGAGCATTTTTGCATCTTTTACCCGAGGCTTTAGAACTAGCACCGGCGGAAGCAGTTTTTGCATATTTAATCATCGGGTTTATTGCTTTTTTTATTCTGGAGAAATATCTGCATTGGCGGCACTGTCATGAGGGCGTTTGCACAGTCCACGCCTTTACTTATCTTAATCTATTCGGCGACAGTGTCCATAATTTTGCCGATGGCTTAGTTATTGGCGCAAGTTTCCTGGTAAGTATTAATTTTGGCATAATTACTACATTTGTAATTATCTTTCATGAGATTCCTCAGGAAATAGGTGATTTCGGTGTGTTGGTTTATGGTGGATTTTCTAAAACCAAGGCGCTTTTTTGCAATTTTATTACAGCACTTACCTGTGTTTTAGGCACAATAGCCGGATATTTTATTTCAGGATACATAAAAGATTTTTCTTCTTTCCTTCTACCTTTTACCGCCGGCGGTTTTATCTATATCGCTGCATGTGACCTTGTCCCGGAAATCCACAAACAACCCGGCCTTAGGAAGTCTGTTTCTTCGATGATTGCATTTTTAGGCGGTATCTTTTTTATTCTTTTGGCAAGAATGATCCCTGTCCATTAACATGAAAGCGGTCGCTTTAATTTCAGGGGGCCTAGATAGTATCTTGGCAGAGCGTTTAATTAAGGATCAGGGAATCGAAGTTATTTGCCTAAATTTTAGAATTCCTTTTTGTCATCGCGGTAAAGAAATTACCTCTGCGAAGAATACAAATTTAGAAATTATAGAAGATAATTTAAGCGAAAAATTAAAGGTAGTTGATATTAGTGAAGGGTTTTTGAAGTTACTAGAGAATCCAAGGCATGGGTTTGGCTCAAACATGAATCCCTGTATAGATTGTAAAATATTGATGTTGTCAAAAGCAAAACAGTTGATGCAGGAATTGGGCGCGCAATTTATTGTTACAGGCGAGGTGCTCGGGCAGCGTCCGATGTCACAGCATAGGGATGCCCTTCAAGCAATTGCAAAAAAATCAGGGTTGGAAGGTTTAGTGCTCAGGCCTCTTTCGGCAAAAAACCTACCCGAGACCATACCGGAAATTAATAATTGGGTAAATCGCGATAAATTATTGAATTTCGGAGGAAGAACCCGCCGGCCGCAGATAGAATTAGCTGCAAAGTTTGGCATAAGAAATTTTGCTTGGCCAGCAGGGGGGTGCTTATTGACTGAACCGGAATTTTCAAAACGCCTGAAGGAAATAATAGCGCGTAAAGAATTAAATATTGAAAATGTGGCATTATTAAAGATAGGGAGGCACTTTCGCATTGGTAAAACAACAAAATTAATTGTTGGCAGGAATGAATTAGAAGATATTGAGTTAGAAAAACTAGCCAAAGCAGGCGATTATTTATTTTATCCCAACCAGCAGCTGGCCGGCCCTACTTGTTTAGGTAAGGGTGAATTTAACGAAGCCTTAATTAAATTAGCCGCTCAAATTACCTGCCGTTATTGTGATTTAAACACAACGGTTAGTACAGAGATAATGTATGTTGTTAAAACAGGGACTGTCCCCTGTGGGGACAGCCCCTGTTGTTTTCTAAGAGTTTCGCCGCTTTCTGAAACGGAATTAGTGAGTTTGAGGATATGAAAAAAGAAGCCCTTCTTTATGAAAAGCTGGATAATCGGCAAGTTAGTTGTTTTCTTTGCGCGCATCATTGTAAGATTGCCGACCAGAAATTTGGCTTTTGCGGGGTAAGGCAGAATTTAGGTGGAACACTTTTTACTCATGCCTATGGGAAGGTAATCGCAGCTAATATTGACCCTATTGAAAAGAAACCTCTATATCACTTTTTACCTGGTTCGCTTAGTTTTTCTATCGCAACTATTGGTTGTAATTTCCGCTGCGAATTCTGCCAGAACTGGGAAATTTCGCAAGCCTGCTTCCAGAATGGCAATTGCCCCGGGACTGAACTTACGCCGGAAGAAATTGTTAACGAAACATCTAAAAATAAATGTAAAAGCATATCTTATACTTATACTGAGCCGACAATTTTCTTCGAATACGCTTTAGAGACAGCAAAAAAAGCAAAGGAGAAAGCCTTAAAGAATATTTTTGTTTCTAACGGCTACATGACTGTTGAGTGCTTGGAAATGATAAAACCTTTTTTGGACGCGGCTAACATTGATTTAAAATTTTTTAAAGAATCTTCTTTTAAAAAAATTTGTTCCGGGTCGTTGCAGCCGGTCTTAGATTCAATCAAACTTATGAAGAAAATGGGGATTTGGGTGGAGATTACTACTTTAGTCATTCCGGATAAGAATGATTCTGAGGAAGAACTTACCTCAATTGCTGAGTTTATCGCTAGCGTTGATAAAAAAATGCCTTGGCATGTTTCCCGCTTCCACCCCAATTATAAATTAAGCCATCATCAAGTGACACCAGAAGCAACTTTGGAGAAAGCTAGGGCAATTGGCGCAAAAGCAGGTTTAAAATTTGTTTATGCGGGGAATGTATCTGGCTGGGGCAATGATACAAATTGTCCAAAGTGCAATCAACTACTGATTAAAAGAGAAGTTTTTAATGTTTTAGAAAATAATTTAGAGAGAGGTAAATGTAAGAATTGCGGTACTGTTATAGCGGGAATATTTGACTAGGGAGGGGAGAAATGGAAAGAAAAAATTTTTCTATACCTGAGGCTATTGACTTTGGCTGGTGTTCCATGAAGAACAATTTTTGGTTTTTCGCCGTTTTATTGATTATATTGGGAGTATTTAGCGCTATTTCTGATAGATTCTCAAAATCAGCAAAAGACTTGCCAATTCTTATAGTAATTATTACTAATCTTGTTTTTCTTTTTTTAAATGTAATGATTCATATAGGGATAATTAAAATTTCCTTAAAGCTTGCCAATAACCAAAAGGGCGAATTCGTTGATTTCTTCTCATCGCTCCATTTATTTTTTAAGTTCCTTTTTGCTTCAATTGTTTATGGATTAATTGTGTTGGCCGGATTTATTTTGTTAATTATCCCCGGGATAATCTGGTCAGTGCAGTTTGGTTTTTTTGGCTATCTTATCATAAGTCATGGCCTGGGCATAAGCGCATCTTTAAAAAAGAGCTCAGAGGTAACTCGCGGCATAAAAGGTAAATTGCTTATTTTTTATCTTTTGCTTTTTGTGATTAATTTAGCAGGTGCCCTTTGTTTAATTATCGGCCTATTTGCCGCAATTCCGACGACAATAATTGCTGGTGCTTACGTATATCGTAAATTACTGGATCAGGCTCTAGTCAATACAAACGTTTCCATTACTACGACTAGTACATGATTATGCAGCGATGAAGAAATTCTTAATCCCCGCGATTATTTTAGCGTTATCTTTGCCTTCTCTAAATTTACACTCTCAAGAAACAATCCTGTCAAAAGAACGGATAGTCCGGATAGCGATGGATGCCTTCCAAAAAGCCGGCGGTAATCTTAAAGAGAGGATTGTTATTTATGATGTTGGAAACGGCAGGTGGGAAAAAACGTTTGGAACCCTTGAGCAGGAACTAATTTCAAGGTTCGAAGTTCTTTTGGCGCAAGATTATCAGGCAGTGTGTTTTGCCCTTAAGCCTAAACCGAATTTAAAGGGTAAAAATGTCTGGGTTTTTGTGGATACCGCAACAAAGGAAGTATTGGCATTGTATGTGGAAGATTAAACCATTTTTTCTTGACAAGAATTTAGGTATGGCTTAATATATTTCATAAAATTTACGGGGAGGTGTAATATGCAGCTTGATGATATAAAAATTTCCAAAGCGATAATTGAGTCATATACAGATAAATTAATTAAGGCCCTGGACGTAGATGTGGCGATTGCCGGCGCCGGCCCTGCGGGCATGGTTTGCGGCTATTATTTAGCCAAGGCAGGTAAAAAAGTAGTGTTATTCGAGAGAAAGCTGTCTGTCGGCGGAGGAATGTGGGGCGGCGGAATAATGTTTAACGAAATCGTTGTTCAGGAGAAGGCCAAGAAAATCCTTGATGAGCTGGGTGTGCGGACCAGATTATATGAAAGTAATTATTATTTAGCTGATTCAATTGAGTGTGTTTCTACTATTTGTTCAAAGGCAGTCAAGGCAGGATTAAAGATTTTTAATCTTTTAAGCGCCGAAGATGTCATGATTAGAAAGAATCGTATCACGGGTTTAGTTTTAAACTGGACTGCTGTGGAGATGGCGCATCTGCATGTGGATCCCATTACTATGAGAGCGAAGTTTGTGATTGACGCGACAGGCCATGCAGCAGAAGTGGTGCGGATTGCCGAAAGAAAATCAGGCATAAAGCTAAAGACGAAGACTGGAAAAATAATGGGTGAACAATCAATGTGGGCAGAGATAGGGGAAGAACAAATTGTTAAAAATTCCAAAGAAGTTGCCCCTGGCCTTTATACCTGCGGGATGTGCGCTAATGCAGTTTTTGGCGGCCCGCGCATGGGCCCGATTTTCGGCGGAATGTTATTGTCCGGCGAGAAGATAGCAAAGGAGCTGTTAAAGAAATTAAGAAAAAGATAAAAATTGACGCGTAAGGAAAAATGCAGAGAGTAGAAGGATGAGAGGGTTTTATTTTATTACCGATGCACTTTTAAGCCGTGCGGGAAATTTAGCTGATGTAAAAAGCGCCTTAAAAGCAGGTGTTAGGGTTGTGCAATATAGGGACAAGTGCGCATCTAGTAGAGTGATGTTTAAAGAAGCTCTTTTGTTAAGGCGTTTATGTAAGGATATAATTTTTTTAGTGAATGACCGTGTAGATATTGCCTTAAGCGTAGATGCTGACGGAATACACCTAGGCCAAAGTGATCTGCCTTATCAGGCAGCACGACACCTACTTGGCAAAAATAAGATCATCGGCCTTACAGTGCATAGTTTAGCTCAGGCAATCACAGCAGAGAAACTAGGCGCGGATTATTTGGGTGTTTCACCGATTTTTAAAACTGGCACGAAACAAGATGCCTGTGTCCCTTGTGGAGTGGAATTAATCAGAAAAATAAAAAGGCACTGCCGGATTCCTGTTATTGCCGTCGGAGGGATAAATTTGTCAAATGCAAAAGAAGTTATTACTTCAGGCGCTGATGGGTTAACTGCTATATCCGCAGTTGTTACTAAGCCTAATGTCAGAGAAAAAATAGAAAAATTTCAGGAGTTGTTCTAATGAACATTAAAATACTTGATTTAATAATTTTTATTGCCGCATATACACTTTTTGTTTTTCTTCCTAAAAAAAGGACGCTTATTGCCGTTATTAGCGCAGGACTGCTGATTTTAACCGGAATCATCTCTTTTAAAGAAGCGTTTCTTGCCATTAACTGGAATGTCATGGGTATATTTGTTGGAACGCTTATTGTGGCGGATATATTCATGCAAAGCCGGGTTCCGGCATTCGTCGCCGAGATAATCGTTGATAGGGCAAAGAATACTACATGGGCAATACTATTGATTTGTCTTTTAACCGGTTTTATTTCGGCCTTTGTGGAGAATGTAGCTACTGTTTTAATTGTTGCTCCGATTGCCTTAGCATTAGCAAAAAAGCTCAAAATTAACCCGATGAATATGATGATTGCTATTGCTGTTTCAAGCAACCTGCAAGGCACGGCTACTCTGATTGGGGATCCGCCGAGTATGCTATTAGCTGGTTTTGCCAAGATGAATTTCGGAGACTTTTTTTTCTATAAAGGCAGGCCGAGCATCTTTTTTGCGGTTGAATTGGGCGCTTTTGTATCTTTTTTTGTTTTATACTATATATTCAGGAAAGAAAAAGAAAAAATCAAACTTATTCCTATAGAAAAAGTCAGGTCATGGGTGCCGACAATAATTTTGGTTAGCCTTATTATTTTATTGGCAGCGTCATCTTTTTTTGATACCGGCTTCTCGTATCTTGCCGGCATAATCTGTATGATTGCCGGTATTATCTCGATTGTTTGGGAAAAGATTATTAATAAAAGTTCAATTGTTGGTGGCCTAAAGGCATTAGATTGGGATACTACTTTTTTTCTCATGGGTGTTTTTATCCTTGTGGGTAGTATTACCATTACAGGTTGGGTAGAGGTTCTTTCTATCTTTCTTTCCGGGCTCATCGGCCAGAATATTTTTCTTGGGTTTACTTTAGTTGTATTTCTCTCGGTTTTCCTCTCGGCATTTATAGATAATGTTCCTTTCTTGGCTGCTATGCTGCCTGTGGCGATTTCTATGTCAGATAGGCTGCAGATTAACCCTTCCTTATTCCTTTTTGGCTTGCTTATTGGAGCAAGTTTAGGAGGAAATATCACTCCTATCGGCGCATCAGCTAATATCGTTGCCTGCGGATTATTGAAGAAAGAAGGCCACCAAGTAAAATTTAA
>JAZDFW010000095.1:0-5941 GCA_043807505.1 Candidatus Omnitrophota bacterium
AGAAATCTTCAGGCACGGTAAATTTTGGGCAAATTGCGCGACCATTCCTTCGCAGCCGCCTAATTTCGGTAATTGCGGCCAAAAAGGTATTTGCGGCAAGTATTTTAAAACTAAATCCACTGCCTTAGCCGGATCTTCATAGGGTAAGCTTCCTATTCCTGTTGCAAGGCCTCTTAAATTCATGATGAGCCTCCAAATGAATTTTTAAGTTAAACCGGGCAAATTAAAACCGGTAAGATTTTTCATTTTCGCGGCAGCAACTTCCTGTGAACGCTTTATAGCCCTATTATAAGCATCCTTAATCGCCTTTTCAAGTATTTGCTTTTCCATCTCTTTTATTTCACCCTGGATACTGGCTGCTTTTACTTCTTGCGAGCCGCTCATGGTGATCTTAACCAGGCCGTCAGAACTTGAAACTTCGAAAGTAGCGCTATCAAGTTCGCGCTTTAATTCCTGCATTTTTTTCTGCATCTCCATCATTTGTTTCATTTTATCAAACATCGTCTTTTCCTTCCTATAATTTGTCTTCCTCTATTCGTAGACGCTGTATATAATTGTAACAATAACAAGGACTTATGTAATTAATACTTCCGGGTTTCTCTCTCCTGCGCGGAATAATTCTCCAGTATTAATCTAATAGGGATGTATTATTTCTGTATCTATTTTATTTATAATTACTTACGTACAGCGTCTACGGATTTAAAAGCCTAATTCTTCTCCTACTAAAATCACTTTTAACCTATCTGGATTAACCTCTGCCTCAATGATTAAAATCTGACAACACATCCTTTTATATTCAGGAAAAAGGCAAATCTCTTTGCTGCAAACTCCGTTTTTAAAACAAGGAGTATTCCAATTCAGGCGCTTGCAGTTAAGCGGCGCAGCATATTCTCTTGATCTTTTTAGCGCCTCTGCTAGATTCGGGGTAATTTTATTTATACCGCAAACTACCAAACAATTCTTGGCATAAGAAATACCGGCTGCGCGATTTCCGTAAGCGCTAAAAAATACCATCTCCCCTTCTTCTGATATGGCATTAGCGCTGGCTAAATAATAATCAGCCAAGACACTTTGTTTTCTTAAATTAAAGCTTTCAACTTTACTTAAGCCGGCCTGATATTGGTTAATTACTTTATTGCCGCGAGTAACTAATTTTTCCACAACTTTTAGTTGGCCCAATGTTAACGATCCAGACATTCCTATCGTTGCATTTAAAGGAATCATTTCTAGGATCTTTTCCGTTGCTTCATTCTTATCATGGCAATAAAATCCGCTAATATTCTTTTTCTGCCAATTCTCTATCAAATTATTTATTTTCTGCTCCATTTATTGCCTCATATTAACAAGGCCTTCTAACTCTTTTTCCGGGAAAGAATTGCCTACTGTTGAAATATATCCGTCTTTATCAATTAAAACATACGTCGGTACTCCCATGATACCAAAAGAACGAGCAACATTTGTATCTTGGTCTAAAAGAAATTCGTAAGAAAAATTCCGCAGTGACACGAATTTTTCTACCTTCCCGACAGATTCTCCTACGTTAATGGCCAGTAGCCCTAGATTATTCTTTGTGAGTTGGGCGTATTTATCGTTTATTTCCATTAGCTGATCCCTGCAATAAGGGCACCATGTTGTCCAAAATATTAAAAGCACAGGCTGCTGGAGCTTCCGATAAGTACTTAAAACGACTGTATTTTTCTCTAAATTGACTAATTTAAAATCCGGCGCAAGTTGCGCACCTTCGACAAAATTAAAATTATTAAAGAGGCTTAATAAAATAACTAAAACAACAAAGATTTTAAGATAATTTTTCATAATTATAATTTCCTGATGCCTGAATAAATAAAATACAAACCTGAAATTACAAGAGCCGCAGCGCATAATCTTTTTACCTGCTGCATCCACTTGCCTGATTTAGGAAGATTAAATAAAAAAGAGCTAAAAATACCGCTAATGATAAAAATTAGCCCCATGCCAAATGCAAAGGTGAATAATAAAGTAGCCCCGTAGATAATACTATTTTTGGTGGATAAATAAACCAGGATTGAACCTAATACAGGCGTTAAGCAAGGGCCTATAATTAAACCCGAGGCAATTCCTAACAAAAATGTGGAAAAATAATTATGCTGCTTAAGGACAGGCAATTTCACAAAGCTAAGCAAAGGTATATTGATTATATCAAACATCGCTAAGCCAAAGATAGTTATTATTAAACCTGTAAAAATGTAGCTAAAGGGATTGGCTGCGATTGAACCAAAGATTCTTCCGCTTAGTACCGCCAGTAAACCAAGGACGGAATAGGTAATGGCAATACCCGTTACATAAATTAGCCCTAAGATAAAACCTTTTAGTTTAGATCCGCTTGAGTTGATTCCGATATAACCGATACTAACAGGAATAAGCGGATATACACAAGGCGTAAAACTGACCAATACGCCGCCGAAGAAAACAATTAAATAATCAAAGGGGCTGCCTGAGAGATTCATCTATCCACCTGAGGTATTTTTTTTCGCCTGCAACAAGGGGAATTGCGATAATTTCCGGCACTTCGTAACTATGTAAGGACTTAACTAGTCTGATAATAGATGTGAATTTTGTTTTCTTTGATTTTGCTACCAAGAGCACTTCTTTTGCATGATCAATTTTTCCCTGCCACCAAAACAAAGACTTCAGGTTATCAATGATATTGACACAAGCAACAAGTTTTTTCCCTAGAAGCCCCTGAGCAATCTTTTCTGCTTCTTCAATGCTTGAGGCAGTGATAAAAATTATAATATACATATTTTTTAATTAACCTTTCTCCTCGGCTTTGACCGACTTTATTCTACCAAATTGCGAACAAATATCAAATATTATAGTAGGTTCATGAGTAATCAAATTAATCTTTAATTCCGCCGGGCCATTAATCTCTTTATCCAGGGTTTCAATAATTTCTAAATTCTCGGCAAAATCCAATAGAGAATTCCGGACGCTAAGCTTATCTGCATTAAAGGTGCTTAAAATAAATTCTAATTTGTATTTAATCATTTTAACATTATTACAGCCATTAACCTTCCTGCGCTGCTTCCTTCTTTACGATAAGAAAAATATTTATCATTATTACAAAAAGTACAATCACCGGGATCGCTAATATTTGTTTTTTTTACTTTTTTCTGCAAAAGCTGCTCTTTGGCTACTGCGGCTAAATCTAGATAGTAATGATTATTTGTCTTAAGTAATCCGCCTGTAAAATAATCTTTGAACTCTTCGCCTACCTGATAACAACACCTTCTTAAAAAAGGGCCAAAGCCAGCCAATAAATTTTCAGGGTTAGAGTTAAATTTTTCCTGCATTGATTCAACAGCCTTTGAAATAATGCCTGCTCTAGCACCACGCCAGCCGGCATGAATTAAACCGATACCGTGTTTTATTGGGTCATATAGGAATATCGCCAGGCAATCCGCGGTGAATATCGCCAAAGGAAGATTCTTTACATTAGTAATCAAGCCGTCAGTATCAGCCAGCGCTGTATCGGCTGATACTGCGCCTCTTCCTTTATCAGCCTCGCTAATATAAGCAATGCGGCTGCCATGAACTTGATTAGCACAAACAAGCGATTCGTAATTAATATTTAACTGCCTTAAGAAATTCCGGCGGTTAAGAAGGGTATCTTTTGTATCGCCATAAACAAAAGACATGTTCTCTGGCCTCTTACTTATACAGAAGATTAAATCTGGATGCCTGAAGAACATTGTTTGGAATCTTGAATGTTACTGAGCTTATCGGTAAACCGGTTGAGCCTTTTTGAGCTATCATCAAATTTAGTGTTTGCATTCGAAAGATGCCCGCCAAGAGTATTAAAATCTTCTTTAAACTTATCTATCTCGATATTCAACATACTTAAATTCTTTAATATCTGCTTTGCGTTCTCTTCCACCTTGAGCCCTTTAAGCCCTAAACAAATCACCTGCAGGTATGCATAAAAAGTATTGGGTGAAACCGGGATTACTTTTTTCGACATAAAATAAGGCATGAGGTCTTCTTTGATAACCATCTCATAATAAACATTCTCGGCAGGAATATACATTAGGGCAAAATCATAAGTGTTTTCTGCCGGTAAAATATATTTTGCGGCAATTTCATCTACGCGGTTTTTTACATCCTGAATAAATTTTTTACGGAAAGCATTCTTAGCGGGTTCATCCTGAGCCTCAATTATTTTCTGAAAATTCTCTAAACTAAATTTAGCGTCCACCGGCACAATGCGCTCGCCAAGGCGAATTATCGCATCCACCGCATCAGAAGATTTAAAACGATACTGCATAGAATAATGATCCTTGGGTAAAACCTGGGATAGCAAATTTTCCAGCATTGTTTCTCCCATTTGCCCGCGGAATTTTGGAGCACGCAAGAGTTCCTGCAAGCTTGAGATATCCCTGCTAATATCTATAATCTGACGGTTGGTTTCTTCAAGTTTTCCTAGTTTTTCGTGCACTCCGCCGAATATACTTGTAGCACTCCCTAAACCTTGGGTAACTGCCCTATTTGATTCCTGGATTGCCTGGGTCATTTGGCTTAGGCGGTCATTTACCTGGGAAGAAATTTTTAAAACCAAAAATACCGTGATAACTGAAACAACTAAGAATAAAACTGCAATCAGCCAAAGCATATACTTCTCCTTAAACCTCTCAATGTATTAATTATACCACTCTTTAGATTAGCACTTAAAGCAAATATTCTTTTTTAATACGCTTGAGACTACGGAAGATATTTTTTTTGACATCCGGACAAACCTTTTTTAATTCGCTAATTATTTTACCCATCTTGGCGCGGTTAGAAGTTACAGAATTTGGACAGATACAATCGAAGGTAGGGATTTTTTCCTCTTTGACGAATTTCCTGATTAAATGCTCTTCCACATAGGCCAGCGGCCTAATAAGCGTAATCTTACCTTTGAATAAATCCTGCTTCGGGCTCATCGCAGAAATTTCGCCCTGGAAGAAAAGGTTTAGCAGGATAGTCTCAATGATATCATCGAGATGGTGGCCAAGGGCAACTTTATTAAACCCGAAGCGGTTAGCCGTCTCAAATAGGGCCTTTCTTCTGTTCCAGGAACACCAGAAACAATTAATATCTTCTTTCTTGGTTTCCTTTAAAGCATTAACTTTTTCGATATGATATTTAACGCCTATTTTTTTGAAATATTTTTCCAGCTTGCTTGCATAAGATTTGGGATAACCTAAATCAATATGCAAGGCCATAATTTCGTATTTTATCGGGACAAAACTACGCCGGTCAGTAAGGACACGCAAAAGTGTTAAGCTGTCTTTGCCGCCGGATACTGCTACAGCAATCTTGTCGCCTCCGGAAAGCATTTTATAATCTATAATCGCCTTTCCGATACGTTTTGAAATATAAAATTCTATTCCTTGAATAACCCCCATCTTTACTTAAACAACTTAACAATATCGCTCCAATTCTTCGGTTTATATTTATCCCACTCCTCTTGTTTCACATAGAGCATTTTATATTCGATCTTCTTTTGCCTGGCATTCGCGTCATCGCACCACTGAGCAAGCCTTTTAATCTTCAATGGATCATCAAAATCCTCACGCCCCTTAGTCTCAACGATATAAACCGTCTTCTCGTCCGTTTTAATAAAAAAGTCTGGGTAATAATTCGCTATTGTCCCATCAGCATTTTTATAGTCTATCTTAAAATGCACTTCGTAATAATTCTTCGCAAATGAAACAACTTCATCATCGCCCAATCGCTCAAGGAAATCTGCAAACTCAAGCTCAAACTGGCTATCTCCGACAATCCTGTTGAATACGCTTTTTTTAGGCACTAGATACGCACGGTCGTTGACGACAAACGGACGGCTACTACTGACCTTAATATAATTCTTGATTTCAGCATCGCCAACATCCTTCACCGTTAAAGCATTGATTTCATTTTTAAA
>JAZDFW010000096.1:0-12546 GCA_043807505.1 Candidatus Omnitrophota bacterium
GGATTATGTTTTGTGGAGACGCCTTCGTTACGAAAAGAACGGTTTATCTCATAAACCTTATCCAGCCCGCCGACTAAAAGCCGTTTTAAATAAAGCTCGGGCGCTATCCTTAAAAATAATTCAAATTCATATTCATTATGATAAGTTTTAAAAGGCCTGCCTGCCGCTCCTCCGGGGATAGAATGCATCATCGGTGTTTCTACTTCCAGGAAGCCTTTTTCGTCTAAAGAATCTCTAATTGTTTTAATAATGCGGGAACGCAAGAGAAAAACTTTTTTTACTTCCTCATTAGAGATTAAATCTAAATAGCGCTGCCGGTAACGTAGTTCCACGTCTTTTAGGCCATGCCATTTCTCCGGCAGGGGCCTGAGGGCTTTTGCCAAAACCTTAAGAACTTCAACTTTAAGCGTTGGCTCACCGGTATGCGTTTTAAAAAGATCTCCTTTTACGCTGATAATATCGGCAATATCTATATCTTCTAAAATACTTGCGCATTCCTGGCTCAAGTAATCGGTTTTTAGATAGAGTTGAATTTTGGCAGTCGTATCCCTTAGATCCATAAATGTAACTTTTCCGTGCGCGCGCTTAGCCATAATCCTGCCGGAAAGGGTAACTTTCGCGCCTTCCTGGAAATCTTTTAGGACAGAGGAGATATCTACGCGCTCAATTGGCGCGCTAGCGTAACCATTTATGCCCTTTGCCTTTAGAGATTCTAATTTGTCTCTTCTCTGTTGTATAATTTCGTTAATTTCCATAGTTTTATAATTATATAGCGGAATTGGGGTTATGTCAATTTATCTATATTCGCTGAGTTTCTTTATGCGCTTTAGCATATTCGGATGCGTACTTAACAGCTCAAGCATCCTGTCGCCAAATCCCAACTGAACTTTTTTATTTCTTAAAATATCCAATTCACCGGCATCAATTGTGCCGCTTTTATCCAGGTCAAGCTGGCTTAATTCCTTAAGTTCATTAAGGGCGCGCGATGGGTCATTCACAAAAAATGCCTTCAGCCCCTCGACTTCTTTTAATGACTCTGCGTTTGTGCGCGCCGCGCCGTAAACAAGCTTATAAAGGCTCGAAGCAAGGCTTGACGGTTTATTCCCCAACTCCAGAGAACCTTTATCGGCGAAATATTCCCTGATCCTTGAGGCATAAAGCACCAGCAAGTTTGTGATAAAATAGAACAAAAATGCCGCCATCCCGATTAAAACGGTATTGCTTCCTCTTTCTTCGCGCCTGCGGCCGTAAAATAAAAATTGCCAGGCAATTCGATACATTATCATCGGGATTACAGAAAGAAGGGTAATCGTAAGCACATCGCGATTTTTTAAATGGCTTAACTCATGGCCCAATACAGCTCTTAATTCGTCTTCATTTAATAACTTTAAAATACCCTCAGTAACACAAACACGCCCGTCTTTAATTGAACGGCCAAAGGCAAATGCGTTTGGCAGCTGTATCTGGGCCACGCCAATTCTGGGAACGGGAATATTGGCTCTCATAGCTAAACTATCTACCATTTGAAAAAGCCCCGGGTAATCTTGTTTTTTGACATACTTCACGCGCATCGTCCATTCGACTATCTTGGGCCCGATCATATACTGGATAAACATCATTACTAATGATAAGCTTAAGTAAAAATAGAAATTCGAAATACCAAGATACGACCCTATCATTACGATTAAGGCATAAATTATGGCAAAAAGGGCCGTTACCAAAAGAAACATCCTAAGTTTTAAGAAAAACATAATAATTACCTCCTCTTACTTTTTTACTTTTTTTATTTTTCTACATCGGCCTTGATCATAAACTGGATTACCGGATTGTCAATGGAATCCGTATTCACAAAAATAAATTGCTTTACTTCTCCAACATAGCCCTTGGAATCAAATTTAACTTTTATTTCAGTAGTTTCCTGCGGCTTTAAACTCTTATTCTTGACCGTAGAAACAGTGCAGCCGCAAGAAGTAGTAATATCTTTGATGTTTATCATCTTCTGTGATTCATTTTTAAAAACAAAATCATGCTCTAAGGTAACGCTTTTTTTCACCTTTCCAAAATCCCGGATATGCGAATCATCCACATTCAGCTGTTCATCAATTTTTTTAGCATCTTGCGCGTAACAGGCAATATTAAAAAACGGCAAGCTCATCAATATAACCGCCAATTTTAACTTATGCATTACATCCTCCAGATTAAAAATATCCCTAAGCTAAGAAATAAACCTGCCATCAGAATCTTTACAGCCGCCAGGTGACTTTTTAAGAATCTTGAAAATTGTTCAGAGGTTACACCTAAGAGGCCAAAAATAAAAATCACCGCTAACGGCAAAATAAACATCAGATTATAAGATACCAGATACCCAAATGCCTCTAATTTTAACGGTGAAGTTTTTAAGATAAAGCTTATCGTCGGTAAATAAGTTTGCCCGGTGCAGACTGCCTCTAACAAAGAAACTAAAAAACCGCTGATAAAAGCGCTTGTGATTAATGTAAAAAAAGCCTTGCCTTGGCTAAATTCATCTTTATGCTTGTCCTTCCTGTAATGTAACCCGACTAGACGATGTATTTGATTCTTAATTGACTTTGGCAGCTGTAAGATTAACCCTTCCGTATCCTTGGTTTTTTTAAATTTAAGGAAATCGTAAATTGCCAGAACACCCAATATAATGCTAAAACTTCCGATTATAAAATTTACTATTTTTGAAATCAACCAGAATGAATTAAGGCGGTAAAAAAAACCAAAAAAACCCAACCCTATTAAAATATAGGTCAAGAACACCGCGAAAATAAAAGTAGATCCGATAAAAAGTAACTCTTTCTTCCTGTATCCCTGTAAGGACAAGAAAGAAATGAAAAATACAATCACGGTAAAAGCGCAAGGGTTTATTCCGTCGATTAAGCCGGCAGAAAGAACAACCAGCGGCTTAAAGGACCGGAAATATGTAATTAAATTTACTTGTGGTAATTCACCGGCTTCTTTTTTGGGATTTCTTAAAGACGCTTCGATGAACCTTGTTAAAGAATTCTGGGATATTCCTTGGCCATTTAAAAAATTGCCTTCAAGAAAAAATACCGGCATCGTATTTTTTATCTTAATCTTATATTTACTCTTTAAGCTCAATAATAATTTATAATTTTCAATATTGCCGATATCAAGAGAATCAATCTTTATGCGGCCCTTAAATTTGTTTTCTATTGAGGGGAGAAATTCTTGTTTTACGCGAAGGCAATTATGGCAATTGGCTGAACAAAACTCTGTTAAGACAGGAATTTTGCTCTGCGGCACTTCGGCTGCTAGAGGCAAGAAAAATATAAGGCTAATAAAAGAAGGGATTAAAAAAATGGCTATTTTAAAATTTTTACGCATAATGCAAAGGTTAAGTTAGCGGGGGCGGGCAGCAGTGCTAGTGATAATCTTTAAAACTTCTTCTTTGTTTTTTGCTTTCTTTAAAAGCTCAACGATAAATTTATCTTTTACTAAATGCGCGATCTCAGCGAGCACCTTAAGATGCATCCCGACCTCTTTTTTTGGCGAAGCCAGGGCGAAAAACAAATAGGTCTTCTCACCGTCTAAGGCGCCGAAATCTATTCCCTTATCACAACGGGCAAAGACAAGGACAAAAGCACGCACTGCTTCGGATTTTCCATGGGGAATCGCTACTCCCGCGCCAATACCGGTAGAGCCTAATTTTTCCCTTTCGAGCATAATTTTTAAGAACGATTTTTTATTGGTTATTTTTTTTGATTTAGCGATTAATTCCACTAACTCAAGGATTATCTGAGGCTTATCAACAGCCGTTAATTGCAGATTGATAAATTTTCCCTTAAGTAAAGTGGATAATTTGATTTCTTTGGTTTTTTTAAGGCTCATAAATAAAATTATTTTTTAAATTCTTATATATTATGCTTAGAAAGGGCGAGTTTGTCAAGCCAAAATAACAATTGCTGATTTTTTAAAATTCATTGCCTAAATTTGTGTCGGTAATGCTGGTAGCTTTTAGTTGTCCGTCGCGAGTTTTATAATATTCAACCGTTACGCCATCGCTTTGGTCTAAATCATCCAGTGAAATTTGATCCACGCCACGCCTGATTTTAAGATCTTCTGGCACTGAAAAAACCATCTCGCTGCCATCAACTAAAATTGCCAAAACACCACCCACAGAATCAACCTGATCTACCGTGCCATGAGCGGTAAGTATTGCTACATCATCAGGAATATCCTCTGAATAACAATTAAAGGCTAAAACAAATGCCGCGATTATCACAAAAATAATCACCCAATTTTTAAACACTTTTCTCCTTTCTTTTTCAACTATTCTTTAAAATTTATTCCAGTGTATAATTTCGTTTAAATTTCTTTTATCAACGATTTTGAAACTTTCTTGAGTCTTGGGGTATCCTAACGCGATTAAACTTATTAATTTAAATTCATCCGGCACGCTCAATAATCTAGCAATTTCTTCTACGTAGGGCTTTTTATCACCTGCAACCCAACATGAGCCAATACCTAAACTAGCTGATGCAATCAATATATTTTCTGTAGCAGCACAGCCGTCTTCCAAATAATATTTTGTATTACTGCAAAAAACAGCGATACAGCAGGCGGCTTGAGCAATAAACCTGCCGTTCTCTGCCAATTCAGCGATTCTTTTTAAATTCTCGGGTTTAGTCACTATAATAAATTCCCAAGGCTGAACTCCCCTGGCAGTGGGAGCAAAACGGCCGGCATCAACAATATTCTCCAAAACTTCTTTGAGTATCGGTTTATCCCTATATTCCCGTATACTTCTTCTGGCCTTTATAATCTCTATTGTGTCCATTCAACGCTCCTTTGTTTTTCTTATTATACTATAGATAAAAAGCACTGCAAGTATATTAGTTAACAGCGCTCATTAAAAATTTAGTTTGACGCAACGGCAATTTCGTGTAAAATATTCACAATTCCCCCTTAGCTCAGTTGGTGGAGCAGGAGACTGTTAATCTCTTTGTCCTAGGTTCGAGTCCTAGAGGGGGAGCCATCTTTAAGGAAGGGCTACTGTTAACAGTAGCCCTTTTTGTTTTTACCTTCTTATTATTCATTGTACAACCTGCTGCCAGTGCTATAATTAAATCTTGAAAGGAAATCAAAATGACAATGACAAATATAATAGGAGAAGCAAGAAAACTCATAGATTTAGTGAACTATCAAGATAGTTCAATTGTAAGCAAAGAAATAATTAAGAACGAAAAAGGAACGGTTACGCTGTTTGCTTTTGATAAAGGGCAGGGGTTGAGTGAGCATACCGCTCCTTTCGATGCTTTAGTATATAATTTTGATGGCAAAGCAGAGGTTATTATTGCCGGAAAGACCCATTTGCTGGCAACAGGAGAAATAATTATGATGCCAGCAAACAAGCCTCATGCCTTAAAAGCGATAGAACGTTTTAAGATGCTTTTAGTAATGGTGAGGTCTTAAATTATCTGCACTTGGAGCTTCTTTATCTGAATATCAATCTCAATATTTCTTTGTTCAATTTCTTTAAGGCGCCTGCCATAGAGCTTGGCGGTTTCCTCGTCACGGTAAAAATGCGGATTGGATAAAGCGCGCACCTTGGCATAACTTTCCAACTGAAGATTCTCTTTTTCTTTTTCTAATATATTAATTTTTTCACGAATAGAAATATTATGCGCTTTGCGCCTCTTCTCCTCTTCCTTGCGCTGTTTCTCTTTTTCTTTTGCCTTTTGTTTTTCTTCTTCTTGTTTTAATTTTTCCGGATTAACCTTTTGTTTTGGTTTTTCGATAATTACTTCCCCTTGATCTTTTTTCTCCAGATAATAATCAAAATTACCGGAAAATTTTCTGATCCTTCCTTCTTTTACCTCAAATACAGTATTGGCAACAGAGCGCACAAAATAAATATCATGGCTGATAAATACCAGTGTCCCTTCATAATCAAGCAATGCCCTTACCAAGGCATCCACCGCGTCAACATCAAGGTGCGTTGTCGGTTCATCCAAAAGTAAAAAATTAGGCGGGTCTATCAATAGTTTAGCCAAAATTAACCTGCTCTTCTCTCCTCCGGAGAGCACCTTCACTTTTTTATCTGAATCATCGCCGGTAAATAAAAATGCGCCAAGAATCGTTCTAATTGTTTCTTCAGGCATGAATCCGGGTGCGGCCAAATAAGCTTCCTGCAAAACAGTATTTTCCGGGCTCAATACATCCATACGCGTCTGAGAAAAATATCCGGCATCTACATTGTACCCGAGAACGCGCGATCCGGAATCGATATCAATCACGCCGGCTAAAATTTTTAGAAGCGTGGATTTTCCCGCTCCGTTCTCTCCCGCCAAAACTGCTTTCTCACCTTGAGTTATTTCAAAATCAAAATCTTTGTACACCCTAATATCGCCGTAAGACTTTGATATTTTCTCTAATGCTATTACCTTATGTCCGCTTTTGCGCGTCGGGGGGAAATGAATTTCCCGTATACTTTCACGCAGTTGAGGCGGTAAAACTACCGCCTCCTCAGACATTTTCTCTAAAACCCTGCGTTTTGCCCGAACAGAGGCGGCTTTATTCGGCTGAGCGTGAAAACGCGCCACAAATCTTTCAAGTTGTTCCTTTTTTTTCTCCTGTTCCTTAAATTGTTTTTCTAAATGAATAAGTTTTTCTTTTTTTATCTGTTCGAAATGTTCATAATTTCCGCGCACCTTAAAGATAGAACCGTTCTCTAAAATCAATGTATAATTGGTAACATCGGTCAAGAAAGCTTTATCGTGGGAAATTATAATAAAGGTGCCGCCAAAATCGGCTAAATAATCTTTTAGCCAAAGGGCAGCGTTTAAATCAAGGTAGTTTGTAGGTTCATCCAAAAGCAGCAGGTCATAATGGTAGGTAAGCAGCTTCGCCAGCAACGCGCGCATCTGCCAGCCGCCGCTCATTTGATTTATGGGCCGGGAAATTTCTTTTTCTTTAAACCCTAAGCCCGAAAGAATCTTTTTCGCCCTATACTCAAGCTCAAAAAACCCAAGCGTCTCTAAATTATGCAGGACTTCCCCGTAGCGCTTGGAACCTGCTTCATTATTTTCTTCGAGTTTTTCTTTCTCCCCGCGTAAAAGCATTATCCGTTCGTCGCCTTCGGTCAGTTCTGATAAAACCGTATGCTCCGAATTAAAGCTTGCCTCCTGGGGCAGGTAACCAATATGGATATTTTTGCGCACCTGCACAATTCCCGCGCTAGGCTCAACTTCTTGCAAAATCAAACTAAAAAGCGTACTTTTCCCCGAACCATTCGGCCCGATAAGGCCTATTTTCTCGCCTCGGTTAATGGAGAGAGAAATATTTTCAAAAAGGATTTTTTTACCGTAAATTTTGGAAAGGCAAGTTAAAGCGATCATGGGCTAAATATCACGGCGGGATTGGATGGCCTTAATCAGAGTGGCGGAATCGGCATATTCCAGGTTTGAACCTACAGGTATTCCTAAACCAATGCGGCTCAATTTAACTCCCAAAGGCTTAATTACCTTACTAAGATATAAGGCGGTGATTTCCCCCTCGGTGTCCGCATCTGTGGCGATGATTACTTCTGTAATATTTTGCTGTTTTATTCGATTAAGCAAAGTATCGATTTTTAAATCCTGCGGCCCTCTGCCGTCGAGAGGAGATATGGACCCCATTAAAACGTGGTATACGCCATCGAAATCCCCCCCTTTTTCTATCGCGGTAATATCGCTGGGTTTTTCGACAACACAGATAATATCTTTTTTCCGGCGCGCATCCTGACAAATTCTACAAAGGTCCTCTTCACTTAAATTATGGCATACTTTACAAAAACACACATTTTCTTTGACATTATTTATTGCCTCAGACAAAAGCCTTATCTCATCTTTTGAAGCATCGAGAATATAATTAATGATTCGTTCAGCGCTACGCCTGCCGATTCCCGGAAATTTAATCAACCGCTCTATTAATTTTTCTATTGATTCGGTATATGCTGACATTAATCTTGCTTAATTACCCTTCCCTTAAATGTTTCCAGGACCGACCTAACAGTTGGATTATCGCTAGTATCATCATGGCGCGGTTTTTCCTGCGTGAGAATAAAATTTGTCCTTATATTAACATTAAATAATTCAAAAAAGGCATTCTCGACAATAGCCTTATTCTCTTTTTTCTCAAGCGTTTCTTTATGCAAAGTATAATTTTTAGGAAAACCGATTGTTAAAATATTTTTCTCAATTCTTACGGGGACGCCTTCATTTAAATATGTCGCCACTGAAATTTTCACCCTGCTTAGAGCATCGATAATCTTGGCCCATCCCTCGATTATTTCTTCCAAAGATACCGAATTAACCGGATCCAAAACCTCTATCTTTTCTTTTACCGCTGTTGGCTTTGTATCCAAAGGAGGCTTTGCCCCTTTTTTATCATGCACCAGCCTTACTAAACTTATTTCTAAGGGGATCCGAACACTTTCCAGCCTCTTGGACATTTCCTGTGCCGCTACCAGAATATTAAAAGACGAAAATATTTCTTCCAGGGTGAATTCTTTCGATTGCTTGAATAATCTTTCACAGATATCTTTAGGTAAATCTATCAACTCAAGATCCGCCTGCGTAATTTTCGCGACCATCAGGTTACGAAAATGCTCTATGAGGCTGTGCAAGAAAACCGCGATATCCTTACCTTCATCAATAACGCTGTTTAATAAAACAAGTATCCCGCGGGCATCTCTTTGGATTATTTTATCGGTAATCTCAAATAATAAATCTTCCTCAACCAGGCCCAATACGGAAATCACGTCTTTTAAAGATATCCTCTCTTTGGAAAAAGAAACCAGCTGATCTAGTATCGACTCAGCGTCTCTTAAAGCGCCATCACTGGCACGGGCTATGGCAAAGAGGACTTCTTTATCTACATAAACATTTTCCGATTTTATAATTTTTTCCAGCTGGGCAATGATTTCAATCACAGGGATACGGCGAAAATCAAAACGCTGGCACCGCGAAAGAACAGTCGGGATGACTTTATGAGGGTGGGTCGTGGCGAAGATAAATTTAACAAACTCCGGCGGCTCCTCTAAAGTTTTAAGCAGCGCGTTAAATGCTTCGGTAGTAAGCATATGCACTTCATCGATGATATAAATTTTAAATTTTCCTGAGGTGGGCGCAAATTTAACGCTTTCGCGCAAAGACCTTATTTCATCGATACCTCTATTAGAGGCCCCGTCTATTTCGATAACATCGAATGAACGGCCTTCGGCGATTTCAAGGCAAGAAGAACACTTTGAACACGGATTTAGAGTAGGCCCGTTTTTACAATTAAGCGCCTTGGCTAAGATTCTGGCGGTTGAGGTTTTACCGACACCGCGCGGCCCGGCAAATAAATAAGCATGCGCGAGCCTATTTTTTTCTAAAGCGCTTTTTAATGTATTTACAATATGGTTTTGACCGATTATCTCATCAAAACTTTTCGGCCGCCATTTTAAAGCAAAAACTGTGTAGGGCATTTTTTAAAAGTGATTGACTAAAGATATATCTTTATGATTGTTTCTTTAACTCTGGGATAGGCATTATTATATCAGAAATTAGCGAGAAAAACAGAAGAATTTTTGCCGGCATCGAATTGACTCACATTAAATGTTACCGAAGCAAAAGTAGAATTGAATCGTTGACTGGAAAAATTCCAGGGACACCCTACTTATTTATTCCAAAGAAATTAATTAAATGCCCGTTTTATTGGGGCAAACCACGGCCTTCTGGCCTGTAGCTTTAGCTTCTTTTGTCATTCTTCTATTCTCTACCTTGGAGTACTGTATTTTTAAATTACGAAAGTTACGCGCGGCATAGCTTTCAGCGCCTTTTTTTACATCATATTTTTTTCGTTTACTGCATTGTTTTTAAAAGCTCCAAATCCTTCGACATCTGATCGTGAAACTCAAATAAATACTCCAATATCAAGTTCCCATCCCACTTGCTCTCGATAAGATAATTTACTACATCTTTGCAAAAACTATCGATTGGTAAATGCTGTTTATCCCCTTCTTTAGCCGAAAGATGAACATTCTTAATATTTTCTTTATAATCTTTGAGCAACTCCCATATCTTTTTATCATCCCTTATGTGCGCGGTATCGAGAGTCATAGGTAAAT
The DNA here is from genome assembly GCA_043807505.1 of Candidatus Omnitrophota bacterium. Classification (GTDB taxonomy): domain Bacteria; phylum Omnitrophota; class Gorgyraeia; order Gygaellales; family Profunditerraquicolaceae; genus JAZDFW01. The sequence continues at coordinate 10,139 of JAZDFW010000096.1, forward strand.
TGAAGCTAACTATTTCATCAGGCGTAAATACTCTTCTTTTACCTTCAAAGGTTTCGATGCAAAAAACAATTTCGTCTTTATACAAATCTACAAAGTATTCCAAGTTCTGAAGTGCCTTCTCCTGCATAATTTTGTCTTTATTTATATTGTTAGGATGCAATGTAATCGTCTTTACGCCGAGAGTTGTCGCGAAATCAGCTATTTCCTTTCCCCATATCTTAAATTTTTCATCCGTAATAGGAGCCTGGACAGCGTGTATACTTAGCACTGTCGTACCATAAGACTTAATCTTCTCAGCAATTTCAGCCAAATTCCTTCTAACCGGTTCGTATATATCCCAGTAATAAGGCAAGGCTACCTCGACAGGCGCATTCAAATTCGCATATCGCTCTTCAACTTGTTCGATTCTATCAAACGATTGCCTAATTCCAAACTTAACCATCACTCCACTTCTTCCATCGCCTTATTAATCCGATTAAGAGCAGTATCCAAATTAAAATTCTTACGTTCATCCGGAGTCAGCACTTCAAATAACTCGGCCTCAATACGTGAGCGCATATCTTTGACTTCCGCATCCGTCCGTCCAAGATTAACGCGATACTTCCCTAAACCGGTATCCGCACCGTCTTCCTCAAGTTTTTTCTTAAAGAGATTTACTACTTCTTTATCTGCCAATTTGAAATCATGGCGCAGGATAAAATCAAGATCGTAAAAATCACGTGGAGCAATAGTCTCCCTTAAGGCCGCGGCGCGCATCTTTTCACTCACAATCTCTTTTAACGACAAGCAATTTACCTTGCCGCCGTCAAACAAGGGCTCTTTAGTAAAAGGATGCAAGAAATTGTGTTGCACTGGTTTATTCTCTACCGTGCAAATTGGATTAAATCTAAGCCCGATCTCAAATTTAATCAATTGCTCAGCCGGTTGGAGGGCCGACTTATACAAGAAATAGTACACGTACTGTTTTGACTCATTGCGCCCTGCGATTTGCGCGCCATCTATACGAAACCCGAGGTTCTTGGCGAATTCCTCGATTTTATCCTTAACCGGCTGTATTGATTTGCGCCGATTACCGCGAGTCGCTGTATACTCCGGCAGGCGCATACTGAAATCTAAATCCTCGCTTAAACGATAATACGAGTAGTAAATCTTATTAAGGCACGTTCCGCCTTTAAAGATAAGATTTTCTGAAAGCTCGTTTACCCGCGACAGAATCAGCGTCAGATAATAATCTTTCTCAAGAAGCGGCGCCCTGAATCCGGTGCGCTGAACCGTCATGTTTAAAACGTCAATGAATTGATCTCTATCCTTGTGAATCATTGATGATAACCCTCCACTTCTTGTTAAGCTTGCCTTTGTACGAGCCGGTGAATGAACTGATTGCCGTATCCTCTACGCTTTTAACGAGAAGCATGAGATCGCTATCGGAATAGCCCATTTCTTCCAGTAAAACCCCGATCCTTTTACGAGTTCTAATATTAGGGAATTTTGCCGCGAAACGAATAAACTTCTTGATATCGCAACGATCCTTCTTAAGCTCACGTTTGAGAATTTCAAGGGCGCTTTTAATGCCGCCAACCGGCTTATTAAAATACACCAGATCTACCAGTGTGCGCTCTAACGAGCTAATTATCACTTTTTTGCCTTCAATACTAATCTTCTCAAGGCCGTACATCCGGCTTTCCTGAATGCGTAAGAAATTAAATATAACTCCGCTTATTTTCTTTTTTCTCTGTTGCAATGAAGTATTTAAGATATATACCACTTGAAAAAGCTGATCCGTCAAATTATAGTAGTTGTACATTGTGGAATAACCAATATAATAATTGTTTTGCGGGAAAAATTGAGGCGGGATGAGCATTTCATTTATAGCCGCTCCTCCTTCGCCATACTCAAGAGGCGAAAAAACATATACCCCTCTCTTAATGGTAGAAAAAATCCCCTTCTTTTTCAGTTGATAGACAATCTTATTGCGTTCAATGTCATCAAATTTGAAAAATGCATCCAAATCTTCTTTGGTAACAATGCGTTTCTTCTCGTAAGAGAGGCGGGAAATAACCTCGATTTCTTTCTCTCCGAAACGCTTTCTCTTTTTTGTATCCATAATACCCTCACAAAGGATTATCGTTCATTTTTTTATAGATATAGGATATCACAATTTTCCTATATGTCAAAGAAAATCCGCAAAGGATTTTACTTGACCCCGAAGAGTATAAGCGACATCGGGGTAAAGTATAATTTTCTATACTCTCAATGAAAATCTGCTGGAAATCATACGTGTCTAAATTAAACGTTATCTACCGTCGAAAATCGTTTTTGAGATATGATTTGGGAAAGCCGTTAATTTCCCCTCACCCTTCCCTCTCCCCGATGGGGAGAGGATTAAGGTGAGGGGAAAAAGAGTTAAT
>JAZDFW010000097.1:0-5952 GCA_043807505.1 Candidatus Omnitrophota bacterium
CGAATCAATTTCTCGCCATCACGCGCAGTCTGCGCGCAAAAAAGGCTGATTTTATCTAATATTGGTTTTAATAAAAATTTTATCTTTAAGTATTTTTTAAATGAACGGCCTGAAATCCTAGCGTTTACTACAATAATAGGAATATTCTTAGACTTAAGACAAGTTATAAGATTTGGCCAAATCTCGGTTTCAGCAATAATAAACAGGGATGGGTTAATCCTGTTTATAACTTTTTGGACAATAAAACTAAAATCTAAGGGTAAGTATGTCACAAAGTCGTCTTGCGCTGCAAAGCTTTGAATAATTTTGTTGCCTGTAGGAGTAACTGTCGAAATTACGAATTTTTTATTGGGAAAAGTTGCTTTTAATCCGTCCAAAATACCTTTGGTTAATATCGCTTCCCCAACGCTTACGGCATGAATCCATATAGGGTTATTTAATTCCAGTTTTTTAGGCAATACCCCAAAACGCGACAAAAATCCGCGATGGATTTTACCTTTGAAGAAATAAACCGGCAGGCAAATGATTACAAATAATAAATAAATTAAATCATACACTAAAAACATATTTTAAAAAAAGTTTACGCTCTGGGATGAGCTTTATTATAAACGTTTTTCAATCTTTCCGTGGTTAAGTGAGTATAAATCTGAGTCGTGGAAAGGTTTGCATGGCCCAATAATTCCTGAACGCTTCTTAAGTCCGCGCCGCGGTTTAATAGATGCGTAGCAAAAGAATGCCTAATGGTATGTGGTGAAATCCCCTGCCTAAAACTGGCAAGGCGCAGGTATTTACCAACAATATCCCTTACCCCTCTGTCAGTTATGCGCCGGCCAGACTTATTCAAAAATAATGCGTTTGTTTGTTGCTTGCGTATTTCCAAATATTTCCTTATTGCACTAACAGCGTGGTCCCCGATAGGAACCATGCGTTCTTTTTTACCCTTACCTCTAACCTTTACCACGCAACTGATAAAATCTATATCATCAATATTCAAACCTACAAGCTCCGAAATCCTTATGCCAGTCGAGTAGAATGTTTCTAAAATCGTACGGTCGCGAAACCTTAATTCGTCTTTATCGTCTTTGGGGACAACCGTATCAATTAATTTTATCATTTCTTCTTCAGTTAAAAATTGAGGCAGGTGCTTATCTAATTTAGGGCTGGAAAGAACCAAAATAGGATTAGTTTTTAGAAAGCCTTCACGAGTTAAGAATCTAAAAAAGGACCTCAAGGTAGAAAGGTGGCGCCCAACGGTTCTTAACCCCATATTTTTTTCTTTGAGCAATGCCAGGTACTTTCTTAAAACCAAATAATCAACCTTCTCTATCGGGATTTCACCTAAGAATTCTCTGAAACCTTCTAAATCCAGTGTATAATTCAAAATGGTATGCTTTGAATAATTTTTTTCGATATCTAGATAACGGATGAATTTTTCGATGTAACGCTGCATTATCGCTTATTCACTTTTTGCCCCTTCTTCGGGAAGGTCTTTTGAAATAAACGTGCATTTTGGAAAATTTGAACAACCGTAGAAGAATCCCCTGCGGGAACGCCGTTCGATTAATTCGCCGCCGCATCCGGCTGTAGGGCATTTAATTTTCGTCGTAATTGATTTGGCATTTTTACACGCAGGATAATCCGAGCAACTTAAAAATTTACCTTTTCTTCCCCATTTTATAATCATGGGTTTAGAGCATTTATCACAAATCTCATCAGTCAAAACTATATCTTTCTTAATGTTTGCCTGCGCAAAATCCAAACATTCCTTAAAAGGCTTATAGAATTCTTCTAATACCTTTAACCTGTCAAATTTTCCTTCCTCAATTTCATCGAGTTCATCTTCCATAAACGCGGTAAACTTTTCATCGATAATTTTAGGGAAATATTCAACCAACATTTCGCAAACCTTAAAGCCTAATTCCGTGGGATGAAAATATCCTCTGATCCGGCGAATATAATCGCGCAAGATTAAAGTCTGAATTATGGGCACATACGTCGATGGCCTGCCAATGCCGTCTTCTTCTAGTGCCTTAACCAGCGAACTGTCGGAAAAACGGGGAGGCGGATTAGTGAAATGCTGGGAAGGAATTAATTCCGCCAAATCTAGAACCTCGTCTTTTTCCAAAATAGGAATCAAGCTACTTTTTTCTTTCTCTTCTTTTTCTGTGTCATAAACTACCTTAAAGCCATTAAAGATTAACGTTGAGCCGGCAGCCCTGAATATATATTTATCTACCGAAATATCGATGCTCGTAACTAAATACTTGGCCTGAGTCATTTGACTGGCAAGAAACCGGTTATAAATTAATCTGTATAATTCGTATTGCTCATGGCTAAGAAATTGTTCCAGGCTTTGGGGATCACGAGAAATTAAACTGGGCCTAATTGCCTCATGGGCCTCCTGGGCATGTTTTTTTACTTTATAAATATTAGGTTCTTCCGGTAAATATTCCTTACCGAATTTATTTTTAATTAAACTCCTTACTTCTGTGATCGCTTCAGGCGCTACACGGGGCGAATCCGTACGCATATAAGTAATCAAGCCCACGGGCCCGGACTCACCGATATCGATACCTTCGTAAAGTTGTTGTGCTAAAATCATGGTTTTATTGCCATTATATCGTAACTTATTAAATGCCTCTTGTTGTAAGGTACTTGTAATAAACGGCGGGCTGGCGTATCGGTTTTTTTCTTTTTTTTCTATGTTAGAAACTACAAAACTCTTACCCTTAATATCAGCAACAATCTTTTCGGCTTCAAGCTGATTTTTTATCTCTGCTTTTTTGTCTTCAATCTTATCTAGTTTTGCAATAAAAGATTCTGCCTGGTTTTGTTTCTTTAGCATGGCTTCCACTTCCCAATATTCCTGGGCAATAAAACTATTAATTTCTTTTTCTCTATCGATAATTATTTTTAATGCGACTGACTGAACCCTGCCTGCGCTTAAACCACGGGCAATCTTTTTCCAAAGCAGCGGGCTTAAGAAATAACCGACGATCCTATCTAGTACCCTTCTGCCAATTTGTGCCTCTACCATGTTAGAATCAAAATCACGCGCGTGCTTAAAAGCCTCTTTAATTGCAACGGTTGTAATTTCATGGAATACCACGCGCTTAACTTTTTTCTTTTTAAAGATCTTTTCCTTTATATTATAGCCAATCGCCTCACCCTCTCTATCAGGGTCGGTAGCAATATAGATATCATCTTTTTCCTTGGCTTCTTTTTTCAATTCAGCTAAAAGTTTCTTTTTCCCCGGGATAACGACAAAATCCGGCTTAAAATTTTCTTCAATATCTACCCCGAGTTTTTTTTCAGGCAAATCAATAATATGCCCCATCGAAGAAACAACCTTAAACTTTTCCCCCAATATTTTACTGATCGTTCTTGCCTTTGTCGGCGATTCAACGATAACCAAACTAATTCCTGCCATTATTACTCCTTCACAATAAGTGAACACCGGCCGATCCCGCCGCAGAAGGCGGCGCACCCGCCATTCCTATATGGCGGGGTGTTAACAAGGCCGGGTGTCCTAATAAGTAATGCCTTAATCATAAAGCATTGCCGCCTTCTCAAATATCTTACCGGGTGATTGTTTTACTAACTTCTTCAACTGTAACATCATAAGTACAGATGAGGCAGCGCTAACGGATAGCTGGCTCTTAACAAGAATATCATCAAAATCCAACGGACCTAACGTAAGCAAGTTATATAACTTAACCTCTTCTTCTGTTAATTCCGGCTTTATTAGTGGAATTTGTTTTTCCTGTATTGGTTCTGGCTGGTTAGCCTTAAATTCCTTTATTTTACTTTTTAATATTGGCTCCAGCTCTTCAATTATGTCATCCGCATTTTCTACTAACTTCGCGCCTTCTCTTAAAAGCTGATTAGTGCCACGGCTTACAAAATTATCTGCATGGCCTGGGACGCTAAAGACCTCGCGGCCTTGCTCATTGGCATGAGTTACGGTAATCAATGCCCCGCTTCTCTGCGGAGCCTCAATCACTACCACTCCTAATGATAAACCGCTAATTATTCTATTTCTCATCGGGAAATTTCCTTTGTCTGGTTTGGTGAATAAAGGAAATTCTGAAATCATTGCGCCTTTTTGAGCTATTTCTTCAAACAGTTTTTTATTGTCCGGCGGATAAGTAATGTCCAAACCACATCCTAATACTGCCAAGGTGCGGCCTTTTGCTCTTAAAGCAGCCTGATGGCTAAAAGTGTCTATGCCGCGCGCGCCACCGCTTACAATGGTAAAGCCTTTTTCAGTTAATTCTCTGCTTAGTTTCTCGGACATAGTCCTGCCATAAAAAGAAGCCAGGCGTGTACCTACTATTGCAATGGAAAAATAATCCTGAGGCAGAATCTCGCCCTTTACAAATAAGACTAATGGCGGGTCAAAGATGGATTTTAAATTGGCAGGATAATACTCGCTATCCAATGGAATAAGAGTAACGTTATTCTTTTCAATTAATTTAATATGACGTTCTAAATCTATTCTTTTCCTGCCTTCAACTATCTTTTTAGCAACTTCCCTGCCTACATTTTCTACTTCTGCGATTGTATCTAAAGAAGCCTCTAATATGGACTTAGGGGTTTTGAATCTTTCTAAAAGACTTTTTCCCCGCCTTGAGCCAATCTCAGGAGTCAAAACTAAACGTAACCAGTCTGTTAATTCTTGGCTTAACATTAAATTTTATGAAAAAGCTACCTGTAAAACATGTGTCGTGGCGCTTTTTTCCTCTTTAGTTTTTGGCTTTACGATAATTTCTACATCGGTATCTAAAGCATTCAATAATTCAAAAAGGTGATCCATTGAAAAGTTACTGAGCTTACCATTCACCAAACAAGAAACTTTTGATTGAGGAATACCCAGTATCGCTGCTGCTTGTTTCTGGGTCAAACCCCGCTTTTTGATAATGTCCGATACAAGAAACATTACCTGGGCACGAGCCTGAACTCTTTCTGAATGAGTAACCCCGATATCCGCAAAAACATTATCGCTTCCTCTGTGGATCATTTCTTTTGTCTTCATGATTTATTCACCTCACTTATAGTTTGTATTATAATCCTCTTCTGCAGCTCTTAAGCGTTGTTTAATTAAATCAATATCCTGCTGCGGTGTTTTAATACCATGCTTTGATTTCTTTTGAAAACAATGTAAAACGTATATCACCTTCTGGAATCTCACTGTGTAAACTGCGCGATATGTGCCACTGCTAAAGTTCTCAACAATCTCTAAAACACCAGCCCCACTAAAGCCTTTCAAAGGTTTTGCAGCTACTGGCTTTTCACCCTTTTGGGCCTCATAGAGAGCGTATCCGAGATCCTGCTTTGCCTCATCCGGAAAGCCCTTGAGATCTTCTCTGGCGGAGCCTACAAAATCTACTCTTTTTATAATTCTTTTCTCACTCATAATATACCATATTTGGTATAATTTGTCAACTTATATTATTTCTAATTGTTCATTAATGGGTCATGTCTTGGTTTGTTTTCGCCGCACCGCTCGATTTTCCCCTGCGAGGAAAATCTTCTTGCCTTTTTACTAGTGACTTTGTGACTTTCAAAACTACCTGGACAACCTGCTCTATAGACAACTTAGAGGTATCAATAATTTTATCCGCCTTAGCATAATAAGGAGCGCGAAATTTAAGCAGCAGCTCAACTCTTTCTTTGGGATTTGCAGTATTTAAGAGCGGCCTGTGCGTGTGGCCAGAAGCCCTTTTTAATATCACTTCAGGTAAAGCAGAAAGACAAATGATCTTACCTTCCTCCTTCATAATTTTAATATTCAGTGGTTTTATAACAATTCCGCCGCCACAGGCAACCACAAAATTTTTCTCCTGAGAAACTTTTTTTAAAACCTCTGTTTCGACTTTACGAAAATACGGTTCGCCCTTTTTAGCAAAAATATCGGCAATAGCCATTTTTTCCTTTAGTTCAATTAAATTA
>JAZDFW010000098.1:0-5517 GCA_043807505.1 Candidatus Omnitrophota bacterium
TTGAATTAATTGCCATATCTAAGCGCGCATTAATTCTTGATGAGGCGATTGACTTACCTTTCTCAACGCCGAAAGAAAAAGAAACTACACCGGTAATAATAAAAACAATGATTACCAAAATTATCTTCTCATATCCCTTGATATAACTTAAAAATGGCCGAGAATTCAACTTATTTTGGAAATCATCCTTTGTCTTAGAGAATAATTCTAATTGGGGGTTATTTTTTTCTAACATATATAAACAATTATATACCTATCTCTTCTTTTTTTTCAAGTAATTTTTTGAATTTATCCTCTTTACGACTTTTAAAAATGCCTCGACAACCTTAGGATCAAATTGCTTCCCGCTCTTTTTCTTAATCTCTTTTACCGCTGAAGCAATATCCATCCTCTCACGGTAAGGCCTGCCATAAACCATTGCCTCAAAGGCATCGGCAACTGCCATTACCCGGGCGCCCTGAGGAATATTGCCTTTTTTAAGCCTTGAGGGATAGCCGGTACCGTCAAACTTTTCATGATGATGCATGATCATCGGGATAACCGGCTTTAAAATCTGCAAAGGCCTTAAGATCTGCGCGCCCTTAACCGGATGCCGCTTAATGATCCGGTATTCATGCGGCGTTAATTTTGTCGTTTTTGTCAGAATCTCTAACGGAATATCAACTTTTCCCGTATCATGTAAGAGGCTGGCGTATTTTAAGCTTTCGATTTGTTTCTCATCAAGATGCATCTGTTGAGCTATAGCTACAACTACTTTACTGAAATACGGAGAATGTGTATATTCCCGGGGCACGCGTATATCCAACAAAGTAACTAGAGACTTTATACTGCCTAAAACGATTTTCTGTTGTTCTTCGTAGAGCTGTAAATTTCTTATGCCCATAATTGCCTGTTCTGCTAAAGTAATTAAAACTTCCATATCAAACTTATCAAAAGGAAGTTCGCTGTTTTTTCTCCTGACAATAATTAAGCCGATTATATCATCAGAAACCAATGGCATGCCAAGCAGGTGATTTTGTTTTATCGAACATAGAGTTTTTACGATTTTCTTTTCTAGCCTGCCTGAAATCTTATTTCTTTTATCGTTACGGTGCCTCTTATTATTAATAGTACGACATTGAAAATTAGAATATTTCTTTGAAGGGTCCAATAGTATAATCTGACAATACCTGGCATTAAATATCTGACAGACCAACTTACTTAAACGACACATTAATTCCTTTAATTCAAAGGTAGAATTCACAAGCCGATATACGCTGTGAATCGCGGAAATCAACGTTTTATACTTTTTCGTAGGGGTCAAATAATTTTTTGTACTCATCTAAACAATACCTGTCTGTCATACCGGCGATATAATCGCAAACAACACGCTGGACTCCGTCAAATGAAATCCTGCTTTGAATCTTTACCGGAAGAGCCATGGGGTTCTCCAAATAAAATTTAAACAAATCTTGTATATATTTCTTTGCTTTAATGCTCATGCGCATTACGCGGTAATGATGATATAATTTATCCGATAAAAAGCCGCGCAAAGGCTTACGTAGGGCAATTACTTCCTTACTAAAAGAGGCAATTTTAGTCTTAGTTCTCTTTACATCAAGATAAGTTTTTATATTTAAATTCTTTATTCGCTTTTCAGTATGTTTGATTAAATCCGTTACCTGCATGTCAATTAGTGACCTAATAATCAAATACTTTTTTAGCTCTTGTCCTATATCCGGATATCTTTCTGTTACCTTCCTGCTTAATTTATTCCAAAGAGCAACTTTCTCTAAATCTTCTTCCTTGAGTAAACCCGAGGCCAAACCATCGTCGATATCATGGTTATCATAAGCGATTTCATCGGCAATATCCACTATCTGTGTCTCTAAAGTAGGAGATTCTCCGGGCGCTAATTCTTTAACTCGGCCTGCCTTGTCAAAAGACGAAGAATGTTTTACAATACCTTCTCTAACTTCCCAGCTTAAATTTAATCCGCGAAAATCGGGATACCTTTCTTCTAAAACATCAACTACCCTTAAACCGTGCACATTGTGGTTAAAGCCGCCGTGGCGAAACATCAACTCATTGAGCGCTTCTTCGCCTGAATGGCCGAAAGGCGTATGCCCTAAATCATGCGCTAAGGCTATTGCTTCTGTCAAATCCACATTTAACCTTAAACCACAAGCAATTGTCCGCGCAATCTGAGCAACTTCTAAAGTATGGGTAAGCCGGGTACGGTAATAATCCCCCTCGTGGTTAACAAAAACCTGAGTCTTATATTCCAGCCTCCTGAAAGCTGCCGAATGAATTACCCTATCCCTATCTCTTTGATATAAAGATCTGTAAGCATGTTCTTGTTCTTTATGCATTCGGCCACGGCTATTATAGCTTTTCATGGCATAAGTAGCAAGCAAATTATCTTCGTAATCTTTAATCATTGCCTGATTTAGCATCTATCAATAATTTATGTAATTCCTTGAGGGACTGTGAAATTACCTTTGTCTGAAAAACGATAGGCATAAAATTGCTATCCCCTTTCCACCGGGGTACAATATGAACATGTAAATGCCCGGTTATACCCGCACCTGCTGCCCCGGACATATTAACGCCAATGTTAAATCCTTGCGGCTTTATTGTCTTATTTAAAAGTGCCTTCGCCTTATTTAAGGCCTTTATTAAATCTAGAATCTGCGCGTCATTTAATTGCGAAAAATCCTTAATATGCGCACGAGGCGCAATCATCAAATGACCATTATTATAGGGGTAAATATTAAGCATGCAAATAGAATACTTGCTTCTAAAGACAACGTAATCCACGCCCTCTTTTCTTGCCTGGCAGAAAATGCACTTCTTTTGCTTCTTATTTTGTATGTATTTTATTCTCCAGGGAGCCCAAAGACGATTCATAAGTTATATCTTCACAATTTTTGCCTTAATTTCATCGTTAATTTCAATTATACCGTATGAATTATAAGGGGCAAACATCTTATCCGTTAAGCTGCCGGGATTAAAATAAATAATCTTGCCGATTTTTTCATTAAAAGGAACGTGTGAATGCCCGAAGATAATTACATCAACACAATCATCTTTAAATCTTTCTTTAACGAATTTTATTAATTTGCTGGGATGGCCGAATCCATGGATTACCCCTATTCTATGTTTACCTGCCTTTATAATTTCTTTTTCAGCTAACTCGTTTTTAATTTCAGCCGGGTCCATGTTCCCCCAAACAGCTACAACATTCTTACATACAGATCTTAATTGGCCTAAAACAGATAAGTCCACAAGATCACCCGAATGAATCACTAAATCAGCTGTTTTAAAATCCTGCAGGGCCTTTTCCGGCAATACCTGTAACGAATCATGAATATGTGTATCTGAAATTATGCCTATTTTTATCATCAAACAATTACCCTGGGTTTAGAAAATAAATCTAGAATTTGATTCAAATTATTTAAATCCCAAGTTAAAATCCTTTCTTCCAGCGCCCTCAAACGGGCATTCGCGTCAATATCCTTTAATGCGATAATAATTTTTCTTTGTGTTTTATTGCGGTAACGTTTACATTCCTTCGAAAAATCCGCGACATAATCCTCCGTCAATGAATCGTTTTTAAAGGCCATAATCCAAAGGCTATCGTGCGACCGGCCAATGAGGCCTTCTTTTAAATTCTTATTATTAAACTCAAGCGGCTTAATTTCCCTAAAATGGTTCAGGCGCATCCTTTTTTGTTCTATTTGTATGGTATCATCGCTAAATTGCCGCAAAACCTCTGTAATTCTTTCCATAAGCGGCATCTGGGATGAAACCAAGAATTCATTGATACCGCTTTCGATATAACCTCTAAATATCGCCTTTTGATTTTTCGCATCAAAGGTTAAAGAATTTAATTTTTCCTGATAGACAAACTTTAGCCAAAAAGAAAAAACGCGGTCATTAATTTTTAAAAAATCTCCGAGGCGGGTTATGGCATCAATTTCTAATAAACTGTTTATTTTCTGATTTAATTCTTTCTGTGTTTTGTGCTCGATATGCGCGATATCTTTAAGCCTATTATGGCCGCAGGCTACTAAATAAAGTATTGATAAATACTGCTGGCTGCTCGGTGAATCTAAAAAGCGTTTTAAATAGTTGGAAAATCTCTGATTTAATATACCTGATGATTCAAATAAAAGGCCCTGAAGGACACTAGCTAAATCAGGATTTACTGCCTTTAACAAGGTATCGCGGATTAATTTTAAGTAAAAGGGATACCCGCCGGAAAAATGCACAATAAAATCCCTTAAACCGTTGTTTAGATTCAATACCTCATTAGCTTGGCTTAGATAATACCCGCTTGTTTTTATATCAAACGGCTCAACCTCAAAAACTTCAAAGTTTCCAAATAACAAAGACAGATTTTTCGAAAGTATAGATTTTGTTTTAAATTTCGCCGAACTAACAATGATATACATTGTATTTTTTTGAGTCATCAATAATTTCGACCACTCCTGATAAAGATTTTTGATCCCTAAGCTTTCTAGATTATTGAATTCATCGAAAATCACAACAGAAGACTTGCTTGTTTCAGAATTTATCAGCTCAGACAAGGAAAATAACTCTGTAAGGATATTGTTCTTTTTTCTTTTTTCAAGGGAATTCAAAATTAATTTTATTTTTTCAATTGTCTGGGGTATGAATTTAGCGGATTTATCAATCAAAAAATTCAGGTCTTCTTTTAATTCGAGGCCGCTACCAGACAAAAAATTATATAACAATACACCGATGAATCTCTTGGCAAAAGAATTCAATGTTTCCGGCCGCGCTTGTATATATATGAAGATAACCTTATTATCGTAATATTTGCTAAGGAACTCACAAATTATCGAAGTCTTACCGACGAGCTCATCGCCGACAATAGCCAAATTCTGCCGGTAACCGCTTAAGAGCCCGATGACACGTTTTTCGATAATATCTAAATATTGTTTTCGCCCGAAAAATTTATCTTCTATCATTGTAAATAAAAATTTGGGTTTTGGGAAACATAACCCTTTCTAATTTCAAAATGTAAATAGTTATTAACGCGCGCAATAACCATGCCCTTTAAAACTTTATCCCCCGGTTTTATAAATACTTCTGTATTCCTTGAATAGACAGTCATAAAGCCATCATGGTGATCGATGATAATCGTTTTTCCGTATCCCTTAAAATCCTGGCTGTAAAAAATAACCCTCCCACTGCGTGAGGCAACCACATCACTTTTTCCGGAGGGCTCAATATTTATGCCCTTATTAACCACGTTACCAAGCTTCTGTCCGAAACTGTTTATTACCCTGCCCTTTATCGGCCAAATAAAATCTTCAAGCAAAGTGTCAATTTTTTCTATTTGTTTTTTTTGCCGGGGAATAAAAATCAACTTACCTACTTCGATGTTTGTAACCGCGGCAATGTGATTAATACCTACCAGCTCCTCCAAATCAATATTATACATTTTGGAAATTCTCCAAAGAGTCTGGCCTTTTTCAACGCGATGATAAACCCCGGGGATTGCCTGCG
>JAZDFW010000099.1:0-31287 GCA_043807505.1 Candidatus Omnitrophota bacterium
GCGGGTAATGAAAGCGCGCCTTTGGATTTAGAGGTTAAACTAAAGACAAAGGTAGGCTTTACCATTATCTTGCCGAATAAACAGTATCTTAATTCCGCTGACCTTATCTCCGGCAGTTCGGATATTGTCGCGCTCTATACCATTGATGACGAGTCAGAGATAAGAACTAAAAAGATTAAGCTTAGAGCAGGAAGCAATGATATTGACCTTAGCGCCGAAGATTTCCTTGGCAATAGAGGCCAATATAAATTGGAGCTCACCTTAGATACGACCCCTCCAAAGATTAGTATCAGCTCTTATCAAGATGGCCAGAGCTTATCTTCTCAACCCATCAGTTTAAAAGGTAAAGTAAAAGATGCTGATAGCGGAGTTAAATCTGTCAAGGTGAATGGCCAGCCAGCTGCTCTCTCCAAAGATGAGTTTTCCGCTAACCTTAATTTAAACGAAGGAGCTAATACCATTTTTGTGGAAGCAGAGGATAATGCAGGCAATAGCGCCGCATCCTCCTTAGTTTTAAATTATACCGCGCCGGCATCTCTGCCTCCTGCAGCTGTAGAAACTCCAGCAGCTTCCACAACTCCTGCAGAAGAAGAATCGCCAACAGTTATTTATACCGGCGGCCCTATTATTATCGAAAATTATGAAAGCATAAAGAAAAAAGAAGAAGAGGCGCAAAAGCAAACCAAAAAAGAACCGGAGAAACGCTTTATTGCGCCAAGCATAGTTAGAGAAACGCAGCAGCAAGTTTATGATGAGCCTTACCGTGAATCTTATCGTGAGTCCTCGCAGCCAGAGGTTCAAACCTTACCTACAGCCCCGGCAGTAGAAGGACAAAAAATAACCAAGGTTGAAGCGCCTCTTTCTGACAAAGAGGCCTTGAAAGAAAAGGAAACAGAAAAGCCAAAAGAAACAATCAAAACCCCGGTAGTAATCCCGGTAGTAAAGGTAAAACAAATGAAAGGGTTCTTGATTTGGAGGCTGTATAAATTAGAGTTAGAAGGAGCTATTCAGCCTTTATCTTGGCGCCTGGCAGGAAAACAAAAGCTTCCTTTTGGCTTAGGATTGGATAAAAAGAAAGGCATTGTTTCAGGAATTGCCTGGGTCAAGGGAAAATTTGATTTAAAATTAGAAATTACTACCCATAACAGGAAGAAATTAGAGCTGCCTTGTAAATTGGAGATTGAGTAGGAAGAATGCGCTAAAAAAGGAAAGGAAGGTGTACCTATGAACACATCTAACTATCTTTGCCCAAAGGAAACAGATTTTTTCTCTTTGCGGTCCTTTGCGACCTTTGCGGTGAAAGCTTTTGGTCGCGGCTTTGCCGCGCTGTGTTCTCTGTGGTTATTTTTTGACAATACGTCGATAGATCAAAGGAGGAGCGAAATTATGAATATGCATGTTTTTGATTTTCGGAAACCTGGAAAAGTTTGCAGGGCTGTACTATGGCTGGCTTTAGCGCTGACTTTCATTTCATGCGCAAAAGGCGATGTTTTTGCGTCTCTTGATCTGCCCCTAACCGTATCTGATTACGCGGGGTTACCAAGGACTGATGAACAGGTGACCTCGGGAATTCCTTTACCGGAAGACGCTAATATTACCTCAATAGCACAACTCCAAATAACCGATAGCAATGGCAGTCCTATACCGGCGCAGTTTACGGTTCTTTCCAGGTGGCATGGGACCCCGGATGATCAGTCAAAGGCCATTAAATGGGTGCTCTTGGATTTCCAGGCCAATGCGCCGGCCAATGGAACATCAGTCTATTACCTCAAGAGCGGCGGCACAGGCAATACCGCCGATACCAACCTTAGCATTCAGGAAGACAGCGGCAAGATAACCGTCTCCACAGGCAAAGCCAAATTCCAGATCAGCAAGACTCATTTCAACCTCTTTGACTATGTCTGGATTGACAAAGACAATGACGGCCAGTTCAATGACGCTGTCATCTCTCAGCCCAATGCAGGCGGCATAGTCTTAACAGACGACAATGGCAAACAATTCACGGCCTTAATGGAAGTTCCGGAGGAAATTATTGTTGAAGAATCTGGACCGATGAGAACAGTTATTAAAATCAGAGGCGTTCTTAAATCCCAGGATGGAACATACTTTGCTCCCTCAATCTGCAAAACTGCCGGGTATCCACGATTCTGCCAGCCCTACGCCCATTCCTTTGTCTATTACAATGCTAGAATTCACTTCTACAACAACAAGGATTATGTGAAGACATTCTTTACTTTGGAGAATAATGGGGCGAATGGCAGAACTAATCCCGAGCAATATTGGGCTCCCATACAGATTGTTTACTTTGACAGCGTAAACTTAGTAATTAAATCAAATTTTTCTTCCCAAGCCAATATCCTTTCAGAAGATTCTTCCGCTCAATTATCATCTTCTGATAATTTCACTCTTTACCAAAACTGGAAAGAAAATATAAGCGATACTCTCAAGGATACTTTGGAACCAATTTTTGAAAACGGAATATATTACACAACCAAGAAAAACAATTCCCAGCTTTCAACAGGCAAAACCAATCCAGGCTGGATTGACAGCAATGATAGTTCGCAAGGTATTGGTTTGGCTATCAGGCAATTCTGGCAGAATTTTCCCAAGAAAATCACTGTTACTCCTTCAGAAATTAAAATTGGCCTCTGGCCGGAAGAGGGATATTATCCGTACTGCCAATACTCAGATTTCTCTGACCCTAAATACGACATATATTGCAAGAAAGCTGGAAGAGATGCCGGAGTTTATCTTTTTGACGCTGGAAGGCATAAAACCTATGAGATGCTTTTGAGATTTTATCCCGGAAGCCAGGATTCCCAAACTAAAAATCTCTCCAAATCTCTGGAAAGCCCTCTGATGGCTTTGGCTCCTTCAGAATGGTATGCCCAGACAAAAGCCATGGGAATGATTGCTCCTTCCGGTATTACCTCTTCTGACACAGAAATCAATGAAGCTATGCAAAGATTTGAAAAACTGCAAAGTGCTATGGTTTATGAGGAAGATTCAGAAAATGGTCGGACTATTTTAAATACTAAAATAAAAAATCCGCCTTATTGGGAGTTATCAAAGCAAAATAGATTCTTTAACTGGATGAATTTTGGCGACTTATTGTGGACGGGTAGTTCACCTTGCGCCTTGCATTATGACTGGACTTACTCAATGCTTCTACATTACATCAGAACCGGCAAGATAAATTTCTTTAATGCAGGAGTTGAAATGGCAAAGCATCGCTATGATGTAGATCAATATCATGGGTGGAGAACTGACACCGCCGGTAATGATGGAAGGAATGGCTATCAATTCTATGAATCTGAAGGTCATGCTGATCCGACTCTCTCCCCCTTTCATCCCTCTAATCTGGGCGGTCCCACGCATACTTGGAATGGAGGACTAATACTCTATTATTTGTTAACAGGGGACAAGAAAGCATGGGAGGCGGCTGAAGAGAATGGTAAGGGGCTGAACAACTATTATGGTACTGGAGGACGCGGAGATGCAAATATACAGAAGTGCCCAAGCGATGAAATACGAGAGGAGGGCTGGTCAATTGTTATGTTAGTCAATTTATACCAGGTAAGCGGCAACCCTGAATACCTAACGGTAGCCAAGAATATTGCCAAGAACCGCCTCCTTTATAGAGAAAGGATGGTTAGTGGCGAAGGGTACTGGGGAGCTGATCCTGGTGGAGCTACACAAAATCAACTTAAAACATTTTCCTGCATTGAAGGCGGTTGCGATTCTCGAATTTCGTGCGTTAACACGCAATGGAACACTATGTATGCTTATATGATTGAGCCATTAATCAAGATACATTATGAAACGCAGGATGCAGAACTTAATGACCTGCTCATCAGGATGGCCGATTTCATGAAAGATAAGTTTTTGTCTGGCGGTGATTATGACGCATCAGGAAAATACAGGCCTCTTCAAGTACCATACTTGTGGGTTGCCGAGGATCCTGACGGTGCCCTTAGAGGAACTGGCGGAGAAGTTGTAAAGGATGTTTTTTGGGGAGACTTATTTGCCTATGCGTATAGACTCACGGGTAATTCCGAGTATCTTGATTGGGCAAGACAAAGTTTTAAAGATAGCATGTTTTATTATGCTCAGGGCAACCAATATACTAATCCAAATACTCGATCAAAAATCAGCTTCATTGAAGGCACGTTTCCTAATTCCCATACCAAAGTCCACGGATGGGTCGGCCGCACCAATCAGGTTTATCTTTTTACTGAATGGCTTCTCCAAGCCGCGGATATGATGATTTTCAACTCATTTTTGCCGAACGGGACTGTAGGCCAGGATTACAATACAGGGCTTCAAGTAGTGAACGGCACGCCTCCTTTTATGTGGCAAATTGTTTCTGGGTCGCTTCCTGGAGGTCTTACCTTAAGTAATGATGGTAAAATTTCCGGCACGCCGACAGCGCAAGGAATATTTAGTTTTACGGTTAAAGTCGCGGATTCTTCCGCAAAAACAGCATCCAAAAGTTTGTCAATCAAAGTTAATCCGGCTGGAACTCAAAAAGGCGACCTCACAGCTGATAACCAGGTCAACATCCAGGATATCCAAGCCTGTGTCAACCATATCTTAGGCGCCCAGGACTGGGGAGCTGCTGCTGATGTCAACAGCGATGGCGCGGTAAACGTTTTAGATGTTCAGGCGATAGTTAATATTGTTTTGGGAGGATAGAAGGTTTTATCAGATGTTGTGCCCTAACTTATTCACCGACCTCCTCGCAGGAGTGTTCATTTTTGGGATCACCGAACCATACATCCATGGTGTCATGCATAATAAAAATTAACAGAAATGCAAGTAGGCTATATTTTTAAAGAATGCAATATGAGGAATTGAGATGGTGAAAGGATAATTAATTTAAATATACTGGCATTGGAATATACCTTTTAGGTTTAAGTTTACCCTGAATAACTTGGTCCATTCGTTCAGCCGCGCTAGCAGGAATCCAAATTTCTCCGCATTGCTCACAAATCTGAACAGACACCTCTTCAAAAAGATAAAGATGGTTTTCTACCATGCGGTCAAGGGATGTCTTTTTTTTATGCAGCCTTCCGTCACACTGTGCACACAAAGAATCTTTCAGGGCATTTTCTCCCCTCTGGTTTTAGGATCCAGCCATTTAGCAGGATCTAACCAATGGACAGTGATAATATGAACAATGTTACCAAGAGCACACAATACATAAAGAGGTTCAACACCACGGACATGGCCGAAAATGAGGCAACTTGGATAAGGAGAATCCGTAGGATAGGTTTCAATGATTTCACCTTTAGTAATTACTTCTTTAATTCACCGGCATTAATTTTTTCCCGAATTTGCTCAATCATATTAGTAAAATTATATTATTAGAGAAAAAGAGACAGGTCAAGGAAATATTCGCTTCAGTTCGTGATATAAAAGACCTGCTCATTGCGGTAAAGAACTTTGGAGGAAGAGGGCTTAGTCAAGGGTTTTGTAAATTTTTATGTAATATCCAGGCCTGTGTCAACCATATCTTAGGCGCCCAGGACTGGGGAGCTGCTGCTGATGTCAACAGTGATGGCGCGGTAAATGTTTTAGACGTTCAGGCGATAGTTAATATTATCTTAGGAGCATAGAAAAATGAGGTTTTATCAGATGTTGTACCTTAACTTACTACAACCTCAAAAGGAAGTGGCGTATCGGCTAAAGGAAGATTCAGAACTTTATGCATATAAAGCTTCTCAAAGCCAATTACATGACCGTCCTTGTCTTTTTTTAGGATTACGCCTTCACCGACCTCCTCGCAGGAGTGTTCATTTTTGGGATCACCGAACCATACATCCATGGTGTCACTTTCTTTATGATAATACACAGTTACTTTATCCATATTATTTCTCCTCCTTCTTTGATTTTGTTCGTAGGATAGGCCGTAATCAGAAAGCCTTCTTTATGCGGACTATGTTTTGCCACCACACAATAAAGACGTTCTATTTTACGATAGTAAAGATAAACTGTATCATCCAAAATACTTTTGTAAACCTTGTCCGGATTATTCAAAACTTCTTTTACGACACCCTCTTTATTAAGCATACATGGGTGTTTAACTTTAATCAGATACTGCCAATATGTCTTGGTAGTACGAATAGTATATCCCAACGGCGTGGTGATAGTAAAAAATACATTCATTATAAAAATATATACCATAGATACCGCAAAAAGTCAAATTATAATAAATTTTTAATAAATTTTTATGTAATATTTAGGCCTGTGTCAACCATATCTTAGGCACCCAGGACCCACAAATAAATCTTTACATTTTAAACTTAATAAAGTATAATTTTTTAAGCAATTACAAACAATAATTAACGCTTAAAAAAATAATATGTTAACAAGAGATAATATTTTTATCGGGGAGATGCTTGTTGGGAAAGGGGTAATTACACCTGAACAATTAGAAATCGGGCTGCGTGAGCAAAAAAAGACCGGTAGTTTTATCTGCACCACCTTAGTGAAATTAGGTTTTGCCCCTGAAGAGAAGATATTTACTATTCTTTCTCAAAAGTTAAATGTCCCTTATGTAAAATTAAAGGATAAGGATATAGAGCCTTTAATTATCCAGAAAGTTCCCGCCAAATTCGCTAACCACTATAAAGTCATTCCCATAGAATACCAGGATAATGCCTTGATAATTGCCATGGTAAACCCTTTGGATGTGCGTACGCTTGATGATTTAAGGCTGCTTTTGAATTTAGAAGTAAAAGGCGTATTAGCCAGCGAATTAGAAATCCAGGAGGCAATCCGGAAATATTATGGCGTGGGCGCTGAAACATTAGAAATGATTATCGCTCAAAAGCCAGCCAGCGAAGAGTTAAAGATAGAAACTGAAAATATAGAAGACCTCGAGGCTTTGGCCGAGGATGCCTCTATTATTAAATTTGTAAACCAGATATTATCCGAGGCAGTTAAACAAAGGGCAACCGATATCCACTTTGAGCCGTTTCAGGATGAACTGCGCACCAGGTTTAGAATCGATGGCGTGCTTTACGGCATAAACATACCCGAGACCATAAAATATTTCCACCTTGCGATAGTCTCGCGTATCAAGATTATGGCTAATATGAACATTGCCGAGCGCAGGCTCCCCCAGGACGGCAGGATAAAAATAAAGATAAATGAGCAGGAGTTAGACTTACGCGTATCGGTAATCCCCACGATATCCGGGGAATCCATACAGATTAGGATTTTGGGTTCGACATTCTTTTTAGAATTAGAAAAATTAGGCATGCTTGCCGAGGACCTAAAGATTATTGAGAAGGTAATCACTAGGCCGCACGGAATTATCTTTGTTACCGGCCCTACAGGGTCAGGAAAGTCCACCACTTTATATGCCTGCCTTTCGCGCATAAATTCATCCGCCGTAAAAGTCATTACCATTGAAGACCCGGTAGAATATCAATTAAGAGGGGTGAATCAAGTCCAGGTTAACCCCCAGATTGGATTTTCTTTTGCTACCGCGCTTAGGCATATGTTAAGGCATGATCCGGATGTAATGATGGTGGGAGAGGTAAGGGATTATGAGACTGCCGAGATTGCCATCAGGTCAGCCTTAACCGGACATTTGGTTTTTTCTACCTTACATACCAACGATGCCGTAGGCGCGGTAACTCGGCTATTAGATATGGGTATTGAACCGTTTCTAGTGGCATCATCTTTGGAGTGCCTTATGGCACAGAGATTAGTCAGGTTAATCTGTCCTAAATGTAAAACGCCGGTGAAATATAAAAAAGAGATATTAGAGCAGTTTAGGGGCATAGAATTAGAAGTAAAGGAGGTAGAGTTATACGAAGGCAAGGGCTGTGAGTATTGCAGGTTTACCGGATATTATGGGAGAACCGGTATATATGAAATATTAACTATCACAGAGCCCATCCGGGAATTAATTTTAAACCGCACCTCCAGCCAGCAGATAAAACAGAAGGCTGTCTTGGCTGGTATGCGCACGCTGCGCCAGGATGGCTTACAAAAGGTTCTTAAAGGCCTTACCACTCTAATGGAAGTTGCGCGCGTAACCCAACAGGAAGAATTACCTTAAAGATTAATGCCTATATACACTTATACTGCAAAACCCCATCCCTATAAAACCATCCATGGAGAAATAGAAGCAGAGTCAGAACAAGGCGCCATAAACAAGCTTACCAAAATGGGGTGTTTTCCCATTTCATTGTGGGTTAAAACCCTTTCTCCGGACAAACAAAGGCCGGGGTACTTAGGAAAAATTTCTAACCGGGATTTGGTTTTATTTACCGGCCAGTTGGCAGGCTTAATCGAAGGCGGAGTAAATATTGTGAAAGGCATTAATATTATAACTAATCAGGCCCGCAATAAATACTTGAAGGCCGTATTGGACGATGTTACCGCCAGGATAAAAGACGGTAAATTTTTATCCGATAGTTTAGCCGCTCATCCTGATTTATTCTCTGGTTTCTATACATCTATGGTGCACACCGGAGAGGCAAGCGGCAATTTAAGATTTACCTTAAGGCGCTTAGCGGACTTTTTGGAAGAACAGCAGGAATTCAAGGATTCCCTGCGCGCCGGCTTAATTTATCCTTTTTTTATCCTGATAGTGGGGGCAGTAACTGTTTTTGTGCTTTTGGCGTTTGTTATCCCCAGGCTTATCACGATGTTTGAAGATATGGGCCAGGCCCTGCCTTTACCTACCAGGATATTAATCAGCGCTTCTGAATTCTTGCGCGGTTATGGCTGGCTGATTGCTGCCGTAATTTTTATTTTGATATTTTTATTGCGCCGGCTAAATAATAATCCGCCGGCGAGGATTTTTTTGGACAGATTTAAACTAAAACTCTGGTTTTTTGGAGAAATTATACTTAAGGCCGAGATTAGCCGGCTGATGCGCATATTAGCTTTATTGATTTCAGGCGGCATACCGCTTATATCTTCCTTGGAGATATCCAGCTCCATTGTAAAGAACCAGGTTTTAAAATCCGAAATCAAAAATTTTAAAGAACAAATTAATAATGGCGCGAGTTTATCTATCGCATTTAAGAGTTCGCGGTTCTTTCCCGAGCTTGTAACCAGCGTTGTAGCCATTGGAGAAGAAACCGGCACACTGGATAAAGCGCTTAAAGGAATAGCGCAGGATTACGAGAAAGAGGTTAATCGCACTTTAAAGGCCATGAGCAGGTTATTAGAGCCGGCAATAATACTTGTTATGGGATTGGTAGTTGGTTTTATTGTCTTGTCTATGTTGCTCCCTATATTTGAGATTAATTTAATTGTCAGATAGGCCAGGAGGCAGCTATGCAAAAAAAAGGTTTTACGTTGATTGAATTAATGCTGGTAGTAATAATTATAGGTATTTTATCGGCGATGGTAATGCCGCGCTTAGTGGGCCGCTCTCAACAAGCCCGCATTTCCGCTGCCAGAGCAGATATTACCGCCAATATCCCTTTAGCATTAGATATGTTTGAAATGGATATCGGAAGATTTCCTACTGGTGAAGAAGGATTAGCCGCATTACGCGCTAACCCCGCGTCATTGCCTGATTGGAAAGGCCCCTACCTAAAAAAAGAACCCAAAGACCCCTGGGGAAAGCCTTACTTTTATAAGTCTCCAGGCATGCACAATACCGACTACGACCTGTATTCCAGCGGGCAAAACGGCATTGAAAGTGATAATGATGACATCGGCAACTGGTAAAATAAAAGGTTTCACTTTCGTAGAATTGTTTCTGGTTGTAATTATTATCGGCGTTTTAATAGGGATTGCTCTGCCTAATTTCAGAAAAACCTTTAATTACTTACAATTAAACAGTTTTTGTTCTGAATTGCAGAGCGCGATGAATTATTTTAGCCAGAGGGCGGTTGTAGAAGGCCAAATCATCCAGTTTAATATAGATACTAATAATCATGAATATTATGCCAGGATAAAAGACGATTCTAAAAACATAAAAACCTGCCGTATCCCTAAAGAGATAAAAATAGAATCCGGGCAAAAAGAAATAAACCTTTATCCCGATGGCGGCATTGATAAAGTAACCATAAAAGTGGTTAATCTTGATAATCAAACCATTTCTTTAACCACGGAAGGAGTATTTACCGGTGTCAAGCTCGTACCTGAAGAATAGGTCATTTTCGTTATTGGAGCTGATCATTGGCATCGCCATATTATCAATAGGAATTATTACAGTTTTACAGGCGCTTTCTTTTTCGCTGCGGGCCGCAGGCCTTTCTTGCGATATCATAAAAGCCGTATTTTTGGCCAGAGATAAAATGCAGGATTTAGAATTCAAAGAGAAACAAAAACTTATCAGTAAAGAACCCCCGCAGGCACAGGGTGAACAGGATAAATTTAGCTGGCAATACGTCCTTACTCCAGAGGCGGATTTAACTCTTTATAAATTAGGCCTTAATATAACCTGGCAGAGGCCAAATAGAGAAGAGAATTTAAGCTTAAATACCTATCTTATCAAAAAGTGAAAAAAAATACAGCCTTTAGCCTGGTTGAATTACTCGTTGCTTCAGCAATATTTGTAGTAATAATGCTAACCGTTTATTCTAGTTTTCATACGGGGATTTTCGGTTATAGGAAAATTAAAGAGGCCGTTAACATCTATCAAACTGCCGGGCTTATTTTAGAACGCATTAACCTGGACCTGGCGAATTCTTTTTCTTATTCAGCGCAAGAATCAAAATTTAGCGGCGCTAAAAGTGAAATTAGTTTTTTGAGCCTGGTGGATACTTTCAGCCAGGATAAGATTAGGCAGGATTATGCCTTAGTTTCTTATAAGTTAGACGGAACTAAGCTGATGCGGTTATGCCGGAAAAACCAGGAGGCCTTAAATAATAAATCAGAAGCAGCGCCGGATGAGATGGCGGATAATATAAAAGAGGTAACTTTTAGTTACGGCTATATTAGTGTTCCTGAACAGCCCTTAGAATGGAAAGATCTATGGGACGACCCTAAAAGCCTGCCTCTGGCAGTAAAGGTAAGTTTAATTTTAAGCAATAATAAGGCCGAGCAGGATTTTGAACGCACGATATTTTTTAACCCTTAAGGCAGGATGAATAAAAAAGCCCAAACCTCAATTATTATTCTCTGGGTGCTGATAATTATTACTTTACTGACTGTAAGCCTTGGCTATCGCGTATCTCTGGCCTTAAGGTTAAGTAAGTACCAAAGAAATAGGCTAAAGGCGCATTATTTAGCCAAGGCAGGTATAAATTGGGGGATTGTAGAATTAGAAAAAGATAAAAGTTCTAATAGTTATGACGGTATTAATGAAACATGGAGCACCGGCCGTGACGCCCAGGATAAAGCTATCTTCGAAAACATAGAACTTGAGGCAGATACAGGCGATTTTTTTAATCTTTCTATAACAGACGCGGAAAGAAAGATAAATATAAATGAGGCAGCAAAGGAATTGCTCGTTGCCCTTTTAGAAAAATGTAAAGTTATTGATGCTTCCAAAATAGCCAATAATATACGCGCATGGAGAGGCAGCCAGGAGCCGGATATTCCTGAAGATGCCAAAAATTATGATAATTTAGGTTATAGCTGTAAGGCAAATAGATTTATTAACCTTGAGGAATTAATGCTGGTTAAAGATGTTACCGCGGAAATTTATGATTCACTCAAAGATTTAATTACGGTTTATGGCGGCCTTAAGGCGAATATTAATACTGTTTCAGAGCAGGTATTAGGGGTTTTTGCGGATACTTCTGTTAAAGAATTAGAAGCGCAAGGCATTCAGGATAGAGTCCCCGGAGATTTAATAAATAGAATCATAGGGCTGCGTCAGAATAGCGGGCCGTTTGAGTCCTGGCAGGGCCTGCGCGCCAAATTGGAAAACGAAGCTCCTTTAAGCTCCAGTCAGGTTAATGTCCTTAATCAATTAGAGGCAAGGTTAGATACGAAATCATCTTGCTTTTATATTCTATCTAATGGTATAATATGTAATAAATTAATGGCTGTAATTAATTGTATGTATGACCGGGACAAACAAAAAATAATCTATTGGCATGAAACTTAAAAAAAATAAAAAAACAATATTTATCTGCCAGCTTACAGATAGCTCGCTAAAGGTAATAAAATGCCTTGGCGATGACTCTAAAAGAGAGTTTGTGGATTTAGCAGTTGAGGCGGTACCTGCGGATATAGATGATAAAAGTTTAACGCAAAAGTTAACCCTGATTTTTAATAGGTTAGGATATAGTAATAATCCGGTAATCGTGTCGTTACCCTGCCAGAAAGCAACCTGCAGGTATTTAAAAGTCCCGGCGCAAATACCTTCGGAAATAGAAAGAATCAGCTCTCTGCAGGCATCTCACTACCTGCCTTATCCCAATGAAGAATTAATTACGGGCTATCAATTCCTCTCTGCTGACGCGGAAGGGTATTCAGACATTAATCTGGTCATTGTGCACAAGGATGGAATTGAGCGTTATGTAAAAATATTTAAAGAATTAAAAATTTTAAACTTTACTATCGCCTTAAGTTCTTATGGCTTGGTTAATTTATATGATTATCTTAAGCAAGACGCGTTTAAGCCGGTAATGATTATAGATATCGATGCTTCGCAGTCGGAATTAGCGATAGTATCCCGGAAAAAGCTTATTTTTAGCCGCTCATTTAAAGTTGACCGCTCTTTGCCTCAATGGGAAAATTTATTTATAGACGAGTTAAGCAAAAGCCGGGACGCTTATTTGAAAGGAATATCTAAGGAGCCCCCGGTAAAAATTATGGTTACAGGAGGGGCTAAATTCTTCCAGGGGCTTACCGAAGTTTTAAATAGGCAAATGGGCCTGCCCGTAGAAGTATTATCTTATGACAAGATTAAATTTTCCGGTAATTTATTAAATGAAATTTTAAGCGAGGATAATTCATTTGCCAGTTTGATTGGCTTGGGGCTAAAGGCAATAGAAGAGCCCTTGAATTTACTCACTAAGGATATAAAAGAAGAGTCTAAAAAGATTTCTCAACGCAAAGATTATACAAAGCTTGCTCTCCTTGGTTTGGGTATGGTTTTTATATTGGGATTGGGCGTAGTTAAAAATCTGGATAATAAGGCATTATACCTTAAAAAACTAAAAGTAGAATTAGATAAAATTACACAAGAGGCAAAGTCATTGGAGAACAAGGAAAAGAGGCTGAAGGTATTGGAAAGCCGTTTACAAAAAAAGCCCTCAACTCTGGATGTGCTTTATGAGATCTATCATTTGGTTCCCGCGCAGATATCCTTAGTTAATTTAAATTACGAGGAAGATAAACAAATAATTTTACGCGGCCAAAGCCGGGAATTAAATTCTGTATTTGCCTTTGCCTTGCAATTAAAAACCCCCGAGGTATTTAAAAACTTTAATATAAAAGTAAAATACGCTACTAAAAAAATTACGCCCTTAGGCGATATGATAGATTTTGAGATAGTTTGTTCTGAAAGGTAAATACTATGCCCCAGTTTCTTAAAAAAAGAGAAAAGTTGATTATTTATTCTACTATTGGCACGATTATTTTTGCCGTCATCTTTAATTTATTAATCGCGCCTGTCTTAACTAAAAATGAAAATTTAAACAGGGAGATTGACCTGGCGCGCATAAAATTAAAAAAGTATCTTTGGCTTTTAAAGCAAGAGAATTATATTCAAAATAAGTATAATAAATTTTCCTCAACCTTTAAAGTATCTGAACAGCAGGAAGATACCCTTGTAAGCGCCTTATCTGAATTAGAGAATTTGACGAAAGCCGCAAGTATCAGGCTCATTGACATAAGGCCGCAAGGCTTTGCCGGGAATCTGGCAGGATATAAAGAAATTTTGATTGACTTGCGCACGGAAGGGGCAATGGAAGGTTATCTGCGTTTTATTTATGACCTGGAAAATTCGCTCTCCTTGTTAAGGATAAAAAAATTCCAACTCACCGCAAAACCCTATGCCATCCTCTTAGATGGCAGCTTTTCTATTTCTCAACTCTCTATCTTAGAGAAATAAGAACAATTAATTTAAAAAAACTTGACAGGCTTCTTATTTTATATTAATCTACTCTCTAAGTAGAGAGTGAGAGGCCTATCCATAATATATATTTAATTAAAGATTTAGCGCGGTTAACCGGCCATTCTGTACAGGAATGAGTTATTATAATATCTGGGGTTTAGAAAAAGAGCCGTTTTCTACCAGCCCTGACCCTGATTTTTTCTATCGTTCAGACAGCCACAATGCCGCTCTTAAACGTTTAGAGATTGCCCTTAGGCTGCGCCGGGGATTATGCTTAATCTTAGGAGATATCGGCACAGGTAAAACTACGCTTCTACGCGCCCTCCTGCAGCTATTCAAGGAAGAAGAGGATTTTGAGTTCCATATAATTTTAAGCCCTAATTTTAAATCCGAATACCAATTCCTGCTGAATCTGGTAAAAATATTTAATATCGCCCCGGCCTATAGGTCTACTTTGGATTTGAAAGAGGCCCTGGAAAGATACCTATTTCAAAAGGGCGTGGAAGAAAATAAAACTATTGTCTTGCTTATTGACGAAGGGCAGAAAATGACTTTGGAAAATTTAGAGATTTTAAGGACGCTTTTAAATTATGAAACTAATGAATATAAACTATTGCAATTAGTGATAATGTCTCAGTTGGAATTGCTTCCCAGATTAAAAAAGATGCGTAATTTTATCGATAGGTTAGCATTAAGATACACTATTAATCCGCTCGATGAATCACAAACCAAAGAAATGATACAATTCAGATTAGAACAAGCAGGCTATCACAAGCAAAATGGCATATTTAGCGATGAGACTATAGGATTAATCTATCAGCATACTCAAGGCTACCCGCGTAAGATATCTATGCTTTGTCACAGCGCCTTAGAGGCAGCAGTAATGCAGGAGGCATCTAGTGTGGATGTGGAAATCATTAAAAGTTTGATTGCTAACGAGAATGCCTATGAATAATATCGCGCCCGAAGAAAAATTATTAAGATTAATCAGGGGCCAGAAGGCGCAAAAGAAAATAGATGCCCCTAAAGAAAAGACAGGTAATGTTAATCATAAAGCTGCCGATTTTAAGGATATCCTTAAAGTAAAAGCCGAGCTAAAGACTTTTGCCTGCTCTTTATTCAGGCGTTACGTATCTTTTGTTTATCTGCGTAAAATTATTCTAGTTATCTTAGCAGGAGCAAGCCTTTATCTTATCATCTGCTTCATTTATCCCTGGGTAGGTTTAT
Source organism: Candidatus Omnitrophota bacterium (assembly GCA_043807505.1). Taxonomy (GTDB): domain Bacteria; phylum Omnitrophota; class Gorgyraeia; order Gygaellales; family Profunditerraquicolaceae; genus JAZDFW01. The sequence goes on from JAZDFW010000099.1 coordinate 15,218, forward strand.
ATAAAGTCAAACTGCCGCTCTTGCCGCAAGAAGAAAAAATTAGCCAGCAAGATAATGAGCTAAAGATTGAATTAAAGCCTTATGAATACTATGCAGAAGCCATTCGGGGGCGCCGGGTATTTGGCGGTGCGGCTTCTCTGGAAGCAGGCAGGCCTGTAAGCGGACAGGTTGCGGATTCCATTAAAGACATAAGCCTTATCGGCATAATTTTGGGTGAAAATCCACAAGCAGCTATTGAAAATAAAAAGACGCAAAAAACTTATTATGTGACCAGAGGCCAATTTATTGGCGAGTTTCAAATTGAGGATATACAGGAAGGAAAAGTAATTATAAATTATAATGGCGAGAGGTTTGAACTCTATCTATAATTTACGTAAAAAGGGGGGATGAATGAGAAATAAATTATTTTTGATTTTAATTGCCCTTTCATTATTTGTTATACCTTTAGTTTCAGCCCAAGAGGCATCTAAGCCCATAGAGCAAAATAAAATCTCCTTGGACGTAAAAGGAATGGACGTAGTGGATGTCCTAAAGATGTTAGCCGCGCGCGCAGGGGTAAATATCGCCGTAGGCAAAAACGTCAGCGGCAAAGTAACCCTGTTTTTAAGGGATGTAGATATTTGGGACGCCTTTGAAATTACGCTTTTATCTAATGACTTAGCTTACGATAAAAAAGGAAATATCCTCAATGTGATGACGCAGCGGGATTATGAGTTACAGTATGGAGAATATTATCAGGACAAGAAAGAGGCAAGAGTCGTTCAGTTAAAGTATGCCAAGGCGCTTCCTTTAGCGCAGGCCTTAAATCAGATTAAAAGCAAAATGGGCAAAGTGGTGTCAGATGAAACTTCTAATACTTTAGCCCTTATAGATGCGCCGGAAGCAATAGAGAGGATGGTAGATTTTATTAAAAATACAGATTTACCTCTTCAGACCAGGGTATTTAGCCTGAATTATGCGCAGGTTGATAAACTCCTGCCTAAATTACAAGAGATAATTACCAAGGGCATAGGCGTTATAAGAATAGATGAACGCACTAATAAAATCGTGGTTATGGATTATCCTGATTGTCTGGAGCAGATTGCAAAAATTGTTACTGAGTTTGACGAAAAAACGCCGCAGGTTTTAATTGATGCGCAGATCATCCAGGTTGCTCCTTCTGATTTATTCGAAATGGGCGTAGACTGGGATTACTGGATTAAAAAGTATTTTGAGACCCGGCTCTCATTGCCTGTCGGGACAACTAATCGCCTTTTTTTGGGGACCGTGCAGACAGCTGCGCCCAGCGGGACTGGCCAGTATAAAGGAGTTATAGATATATTGCGGACAATAGGCGATACCAAGGTGCTTTCTAGCCCCAGGATAATGGTATTAAATAATCAGGAAGCAAAAATCCACGTAGGCGTAAAGGATGCTTATATCACTTCTACTACTTCTCAAAGCGGATCAGGCACAGCGGTGACTTCTCAATCTGTAAATTTTGTTGATACAGGTATTCAGCTTTATGTTACGCCAACCATTAATCGCGATGGTTTTGTAACGATGAAAATCAAGCCCGAAATAAGCGATTCTACCCGTACCTCTATTACATCTGGCGGTCAAATTACCCAAATTCCTATTGTTTCTACCTCTGAAGCAGAGACTACGGTTATGGTAAAGGATGGCGTTACCATAATTATCGGCGGCTTAAGGAAAGATAAAAGAGAAAAAACCGTCAAAAAAATTCCTCTTTTGGGCGATATCCCGGGATTAGGTTTTCTTTTTAGAAGCACTAGCGATAACCTGACAAAAACAGATTTAGTCATACTTCTCACCCCGCATATTATTACCGGAGAGTATCCTTTTAGTAGTTTTTCAGAAGTGCCGCCAAAGGATGGAGCCGTAGCAAGCATGGTCAAGGGCAATATTGTTACCGAAAGGGTAAAGGCGCAAACAGGCATGCCGGGGAAAGAAGATATTCCCGAATATTGTAAATTAATTGTAGACAGGATTAAGGCGTTAGCATCGCTTAACCGGCCTAAAAATAAAAAAGGAGAAATTGAGTTGTCATTTACTCTTTCAGGAAAGGGTAGCCTGCTCGATGCCCCGCTTATTCTTAAAACAGATAATTCTGGTTTGGACCCATTTGCCATACAAGCAATAAAGTCAGCCTCGCCGTTTCCGTCTTTCCCTCAATCCCTGGATCAAGATAAGCAGACATTTAAAATCAGCTTATCCTATGAATAACCCTGCCCTTACGAAAAAATATAGAAAGGGATGGTTGGATATGTTTATATTGACTAATTCTATAAAGTAACGTATACTATACCTCTTATAAAGGAGGTGGCAAAGTTGGTTCTCGTAAAAGAAGATAAAAAGAAGATTATTGATAGTTACAAAGTTCACACCAAAGATACTGGTTCGGCCCAAGTGCAGATAGCGCTAATCACTGAGAGGATTAATTCCTTGAGCGGGCACTTTAAGCTTTATAAAAAAGACCATCATTCTCGGAGAGGGCTTTTAGCGCTTGTAGAAAAGCGGCGCAAGCTATTAAAATATCTCAAGAAAACAGATATCAAAAAATACGAAGAAATCTTAGTGAAGTTGTCTTTGAGAAAGTAATCACACCATTTTTTAAAATCCTTAGAGAAAGGTTAATTATGCAAGAAAGTGAATTAAGAGTTAAATTTGGCAGTCAAGATTTAATTATCGGAACAGGCAAAATAGCCAAGCAGGCTAATGGTGCAGTTACTATCTCTTATGGAGGCACTGTTGTTTTGGTTACTGCTTGTATGTCAAAAGAAATCAGGGAAGGGCAGGATTTTTTCCCTTTAACCGTAGAATACCAGGAAAAAACTTACGCTGCAGGAAGAATCCCGGGTGGTTTTTTTAAAAGAGAAGGCCGGCCTTCGGACAGCGAAATTTTAACTGCAAGGTTGATTGATCGCCCAATACGGCCATCATTTCCAAAAGGATTTTTAAACGAAATTCAGATTATTGCTGTTGTTTTATCTAGTGATGGAGAAAATGATCCTGATATTTTAGCTGTTACCGGTGCATCAGCCGCGTTATCAATATCCGATATCCCATTTGAAGGGCCGTTAGCTTGTTGCCGCGTTGCCAGGGTAGATAACCAATTTATTATTAATCCCAGCTATGCAGAGATAGAAAAAGCTGATTTAGAAGTGGTGATCGCCGCAAATAAAAAAGGCGTAATGATGCTTGAATCTAAGGCGAAGGAAATTTCAGAAGAAGTTTATATGGATGCAGTAAAAATTGGTACTGCAGAGCTTGAGCATATATTAAGGTTACAGGAAGATTTACAAAAACAATTCGGTAAACCTAAGGCTAGTATCGAATATAAAAAAATAAGCGATGATCTCCTGAAAAAAGTCAAAGAATCTTCCATAAATAGATTAAAAGAAATTTACAAACTAAGTAATAAAGACGAGCGGGAAGAAGAGGTAAACCTTCTATCAAAAGAATTACAGGAGGAGTTGCTTAGCGAAACTATTATTGCAAGTGATATTAAAACAGCACTGGTAGAAGTAGAAAAAGAGCAGGTAAGAAAAAAGATATTAGAAGATAACACACGTATTGATGGCCGCGGATTTAAAGATATCCGTGCGATATCCTGCGAAGTTTCAGTCTTGCCGCGTACGCATGGCTCAAGCCTTTTTACAAGGGGCCAGACTCAAAGTCTGGCGGTAACGACTTTAGGTACAGGCGAAGATGAGCAGATGATTGAGGCATTGGAAGGGAAAAAATATAAATCTTTTATGATTCACTATAGTTTTCCTCCTTTTAGCGTGGGAGAAACAGCCCCGATGCGCGGGCCAGGCCGCCGGGAAATCGGCCACGGCGCCTTAGCTGAAAAAGCGCTTCTGGCAATTATGCCCTCTAAAGAAAAGTTCCCTTATACCATAAGAGTAGTTTCTGAGATCCTTGAATCCAACGGTTCATCTAGCATGGCAACGGTTTGCGCCGCAGCGCTATCCTTAATGGATGCAGGCGTACCGATAAAAGATACGGTTGCCGGTGTTGCTTTAGGCCTAATCAAGGAAAATGGAAAGGAAATCATACTGACAGATATTTCCGGGTTAGAAGACCATTTCGGCGATATGGACTTTAAAGTTGCCGGCACCAGATCCGGGCTCACAGCAGTGCAGATGGATTTAAAAATAGACGGAATAAGCCTTGATTTATTACGTAATTCCCTGATACAGGCAAAAGAGGCAAGGTTTGTTATTTTAGATAAAATGGCCGCGTCTCTTTCTAAACCCAGGGAAGAATTATCAAGTTATGCCCCGCGCATTGATGTGCTTAAAATAAATACGGAAAAAATCGGCGAACTTATTGGGCCAGGCGGAAAAACGATTAAAGCGATTATTGCCGCAACCGGAGCAAGTATTGATATTCAAGATGATGGAACGGTCCTAGTTGGCTCTACTGATGCCGGAAAATCAGCCGATGCTATAAAAATGATTAAGGCAATCACTGAAGATGTTGAAGTTGGCAGGATCTATATCGCAAAAGTAAAACGTATAATGCCGTTTGGCGCTTTTTGTGAAATTGCACCCAGAAAAGAAGGCCTTGTGCATGTTTCTGAACTATCCAATACTTTTGTAAAAAAAGTGGAAGAAGTGGTGAAGATTGGCGATGAAATTAAAGTTAAGGTTATCGGTATTGATGAATTAGGCAGAATTAACCTGAGTAAGAAGCAAGCTGAAGAGAATACTTGATAATTGAAAAGTGAAAGAAAGAAGATTAAATGAAATAAAAGGCGTTATCCTTGTTGCGCTAGGGCTTTTAGTTCTAGCCAGCCTTATTTCATTTACCCCTTTCGATCTTTCTTTTTATACCTCGCATCCAAATATCCCACCGAAAAATCTCACTAGGGCATTTGGCGCTAATTTAGGCGGTTTATTTTTATTTTTGTTTGGCTGGGCAAGTTATATCATCCCACTTTTTATTCTATACGTAGGTTTGAATATATTCAGGCAGCGGGAAATTGATTTGCGCATCCCTAAAGCCCTAGGCCTCTTGGTTTTGTTGGCATCCTTTAGTTCCATTATTGGATTATCCAGTTTACAAAATGATACCATAAAATTTTCTCATGGTGGTTTCTTGGGGTTTATAGCATCAAATTTAGTTAGTGCTTATTTCGGCCGATTGGGCGGATACATCATTTTTATTACCTTAGCGCTTCTTTCCCTTGCTTTGGTAACCGAAGTTTTGATTTCGACTTTTCTACGTAAAATTATAGATAAATTCAAATCTGCTCTTGGCGGTATTCCTAATTTTAAATTTAATCTAAAGCTTAAGCATCCTGAAATAAAACCTGAAAAACAACCTCTAATTAAAACTAAGCCTGAAGAAAATCCGAAGCCATCTTTGATCTCAAAACCCAAGATTCAGATAAAAGCAAAGCCAGAGAGAATTGAAATTAAAGCAAGGCCGGAGGAATTAAAAATTGGAGATTATATTTTACCTGCGTTGGATTTATTGGATTCGCCTCCGCCAATCGAAGCCAGGCAAATTAAAGATGACCTTCAGGCAAATGCGCGTATTCTAGAAGAAACCTTAGAGGATTTTGGTATTACGGTGAAAATTACCGATATTGAACGCGGGCCCGTAATTACGCGTTATGAACTTGAGCCGGCACCGGGAGTGAAATTAAACCGCATTGTCGCCTTAGGCGATGATATTGCATTAGCCATGAAAGCTACTTCAGTAAGAATTGTGGCTCCTATTCCGGGCAAGGCAAGGGTAGGCGTTGAAGTTCCCAATTCTGTGGGCAGCCTTGTTTATTTAAAGGAAGTTTTTTCCTGCAATGATTTTGGAGATTCGGATTATAGGATCCCAATAGTTTTAGGTAAAGATATTGCCGGGCATCAGGTGATTGCTGATTTAGGGGATATGCCGCATCTTTTGATTGCCGGAACCACGGGTTCGGGAAAAACCGTTTGCGTGAACTGTTTAATCTTATCCATGCTTTTTAAATCCTCTCCTAATGAGTTGAAGTTTGTGATGGTTGATCCGAAAATGGTAGAACTGGCCCCTTTTAATGGCTTGCCGCATTTATTGTGCCCTGTAGTTACTGATGCTAAAAAGGCCGCGGTTGCTCTTAATTGGATAGTAGGCGAAATGGAAGATCGCTACCAGCTTTTGGCGAAAGAAGGCGTAAGAAATATTGATGCATATAATGAAAAACAGGAAAACAAGATGCCTTATATCATCGTGATTATTGATGAATTGGCAGATTTAATGATAGTTGCCCGTGAACAGATTGAAACTGCCATTACGCGTTTGGCTCAACTTTCGCGTGCAGTCGGAATACATTTGATTTTGGCAACACAAAGGCCGTCGGTTGATGTAGTTACCGGTGTAATTAAGGCGAATTTTCCATCGCGTATATCTTTTAAAGTTGCTTCAAAAGTAGATTCACGTACCGTATTAGATAGCAACGGTGCAGATAAGCTTTTAGGTAAAGGCGATATGCTCTTTTTGCGGCCGGGACAGGAAAAATTAATCCGTGCCCAGGGTTCACTTGTTAACGATAAAGAAATAGAGCGTGTTATGGAATTTATCAAGAAACAGGCACAGCCTATTTTTAACGAAGAAATTTTAAAAGAACAACAGAAATCTCGCGGTATCAATACAGATAAAGATGAGTTTTATGATGAGGCAGTAAAGGTTGTGATGGAAGCTAACCAAGCATCTGCGTCGATATTGCAGAGGCGCCTGCGTTTGGGGTATACTCGCGCAGCCCGCATAATTGACGAAATGGAATTTGAGGGATTGCTCGGGCCGTTTGAAGGTAGTAAGCCACGCAAGATTTTGATTGATAGGGAGGCGTGGTTGAAGAAAGATTTAATGAAAAGTGGGGCAGAATAAATGAGTGTTGATTCCGTTGGCGCAAGGCTTAAAAAATTACGTTTAGAAAAAGGCTTAAGCCTGGATGAGGTGAATAAAAAAACAAAAATCCACCTTAAAATTCTTAAATCCATAGAAGAGGATAACCTGATAAATTTGAATCCTATTTATGTAAAAGGTTTTATAAAAATTTACTGTAGATTATTAGGCGCTGATCCGCGTAGTTTCCTGCCGGATCTTAAAGAGACAAAGGCCTTTGCGCAAATAAAAGTAAAAGAAGAAACAAAATCCGATTCATTATTTAAAAACGTTTCTGCAAGGTTGATAAATTTAGGGCCGCATATTAAGGTTAAACCGGTATTGGCAACTATCGGAATAATTATTGGCATTGTCCTATTTTTTAATTTCGCTAAGGCTGTTTTTTATAGGTTAAGAGTAAATGTGCCAAAGAAAAAGTTAGCCACCCAGATTGTCTTTGAGAAGAATATTAAGAAGCACGAAATTCCTAAGCAGGGGAAAGCCCAGAGTGTTGTTTTGGTTCCGGTAGCTGCGACGATAAGATTAGGCATCCGTGCCAAAGAAAATTGTTATATTAATTTAAAAGCAGACACAAAAGCCGTATTTCAGGGTGTTTTAAAAAAAGGAAGATTTGAAAGTTGGCAGGCAAAAGATAAGTTTGAGCTTTCTGTAGGTAATGCCGGCGCTGTTGATTTGGAGATAAACGGCAAGCTTATTTCAAACTTAGGTAAAAAGAATCAGGCCTTGAAAAAGATTTTAATTAATAGAGAAGGTTTAAGTATTGCTAGATGAGAGAAAATTCTATCGGTATATTGAGTTTAGGCTGCCCAAGGAATCTGGTAGATTCAGAACAGCTATTGAGCAGGCTTAAGGAAAAAGGTTATTGTATCGTAGATGTTGCAAAGGCCGATGTGGCGATAGTTAATACCTGCGCTTTTATAAAAGATGCTAAAACCGAATCAATAGATGTCCTTTTGGATTTAATCAAACTAAAAGAAGAAGGAAGGCTTAAGAAAATAATTGTCTACGGATGCCTGGTACAGCGCTACAAAGATTATTTAAAAAAAGAATTACCCCAAATCGATGCATTTATAGGAACTCCTTCTTTTCCCGCTAAGGCTGTATTAGGCGTTTCTTTAACAGGCAAGCATTACGCTTATTTAAAGATCTGTGAGGGTTGCATTAATAAGTGCAGTTTTTGTATTATCTCTAAAATTAAAGGGAAGTTTACTAGCGAGGATATGGAGTCTCTGCTTGAGAAAGTCAGAGCATTTGACAAAAACGATATTCAGGAGCTTAATATAATCGGACAGGATATCACCGCTTATGGCATAGATTTATATGGGGGCAGGAAATTGCCCGAATTAGCACAGAAGATTTTGAAGAAATCAAAATCTATCAAGTGGCTCAGGTTTTTATACCTCTATCCGGACTTTAAGTTGGTTGATGAATTGTTAACCTTAATGAAAGATGAGCCAAGGATTTGTAAATATATCGATTTACCGATTCAGCATATAAATGACCGGATATTAAAATTAATGAATAGACAATCCACAAAAAGTGATATAATGAAAATAGTTGATAGAATTAGGAAAAGGGCCCCTGAGGCGGCAATAAGGACAACTTTAATCGTAGGTTTTCCTTCTGAGAGCGACAAAGAGTTTAAAGAATTATTTAATTTTATTGAAAGCGTAAAATTTGAGAGATTAGGAGTATTTACTTATTCCCGCGAAGAAGATACGCCAGCATATGATTTTAAAAAACAGATTCCGGAAAAAACTAAGCAATTACGTTTGAATCAAATTATGTTGCGTCAGCAGGAATTGGCCGCAGAATTTAATAGAAGTATGCGGCAAAAAGTGATTGATGTTTTGATAGATGAGCCAATAAAGGATAATTATTTAGGCCGTAGTCAATACGATGCTCCGGAAGTAGACGGGGTGGTTTACGTATCTTCTAAAAAAAAATTAAAACCGGGAGATATGGTTAAGGTAAAAATTACAGATACCTTAGAATACGATTTAATCGGAAAGAAATATCCATAAGGTGTTTTTTGGCTCTTAGGATAGCATAATTAAATAAGGAAGGAAGAGCAAAAGGTGAATATTGCAAACAGATTAACAATATTGAGGATTATTCTTACCTTTATATTCATGTTTTTTCTATTGATACATGGCTTATGGGCAAAAGTAATTGCTTTTATCATTTTTATCTTTGCGGCTCTATCAGATTTTTTTGACGGTAGGATTGCGCAGAAAAGGAATATGGTTACGGATTTCGGCAAGTTGATGGATCCGATCGCAGATAAAATCCTTGTATTAGCCGCATTCACCGTATTTGTCCAAATGCAGTTAATTGAGGCGTGGATGTTTGTTTTAATAATCTTCAGGGAGATATTAATTACGTCTTTAAGGTTATTCGCTTTAAATAAAGGCAAAGTTTTATCCGCAGCTAAAGCCGGTAAACATAAAACCGTATCCCAGATGGCTGTTATCTTTTTAATATTGATTTTTATCGTATTAAAAGAGACGATGCTAACGTTCTTTACCTGGAGCCCGGGGTGGGAACAATTCTTCCATCAGGGGATATATCTTTTGATGCTCTTTACTGTAGGTTTTACTCTTTATTCAGGAGCATACTATCTTTGGGATAATCGCAAAGTAATCACTAAATTATAATTTTATCCGCCTTTGGCGAGATGTCGCCACCATGCATTTATAAAACTGTGGGGTTCCATTTAATATGCGCGTTCGTCAGCAGCTTGTGAAGTTAATCAGCACATTTTTTTACGCGGGTTTTTTCCCTCTTGTACCGGGAACCTTTGCAAGCGCCATAGGTGTATTAATATTCTATTTTTTAAAAGATAACTTAATTGCCTCTTTGTCAGTTACCTTATTTTTAGTTATTTTAGGATTCTTGACTTGCACCGAAGCAGAAGAGTTATTCAAAGAAAAGGATCCTAAGTATATTGTGATAGATGAGGTTAGCGGTATGTGTTTATCGCTTTTATTCTTGCCAAGTTATGATTATAAGGTATTTATCCTTGGTTTTTTAGTCTTTAGAATATTCGATACGTTAAAGCCATTTCCTATCGGTAGGATTCAGGATTTAAAAGGAGGCAGCGGTGTAATGAGTGACGACTTACTGGCGGCTTTATATACGAATATCACACTTCAGCTATCTTTTAGGTTTATTACTTTTAAAGGCTCATAGGCAGCGCCTCCATGGCCTAAAATGCTTTTAAAAAGAGTGATTCCTCTTGCCTTAAATTGCAGTTTTTTTTCATCAAAGTAATGAATTAATTGATTCAATTCTTGGGCCAATGCTTGCTGGTTTAAAGCTGATCGAACTCTTGCGATAGTGATATGTGTCGAAAAAGGGCGGCTTTCTTTTGCTATGCCGATTTTTTCAATTTGCTCTTCTAATTCCTGAACGATTTTCTTAATTTCGATACCCCCTTTTTCAATTCCTACCCAGATTACCCGCGGGTAATTAATTTTAGGAAATGCCCCTAAAGTGGAAATTTCGGCTTGAAAGCAGCTGTATTCTTTTGCGGCTTTTTCTAGAATCGAGTTTATTTTATCCAGTTTTTTTTCGTCAATTTCGCCTAAAAATTTTAAGGTTAAATGTATATTATTAGGCTGGACCCAATTGACATCTGCGCCGGTTTTACGTAACTGCTCCTGTAATTTTACTAACGCATTTTTTACTTCTTGCGGTAATTCAATGGCAATGAATGTCCTCATAAAGTTATTAATAATTGTAAGCTTTTTACAGCCGCTAATTTTTTGACTGATAAGCGCCTGCCTGCAAAATTAAACTTTCTACAAATTATTTTATTTTTGCTTACTAACGCAATAAATACCGTGCCAACGGGTTTAGCGGCAGTAGCGCCGGTGGGCCCTGCAATACCGGTAATACCGATACCAAAGTCAGTTTTAGCTAAAATTCTTACAGATTTTGCCATTCTAACCGCTATTTCTTGTGAAACCGCACCTTTTTTAATTATAAGCGAAGCTGGAATTTTTAAGATTTTTATTTTTGCACTGTTGTGATAGGCAATTATGCCTAAAATAAAGTATTTCGAGCTTCCTGGGATTTGAGTAAGAAGATTAGAGGTTAGTCCGCCAGTGCAAGATTCTGCTACAGCTACGGTCAATTTATTTTTTAAGAGAAACTTATCTACTTGTTTTACAATGTTTTCTATCATAACTATATTATAATGACTTCTAATTATATTGACAAGAGGAGATTTTGTGGTATACTTATAAAAGTTGATCTTCGGGGTTCCTGCCATAAATACCTGGCAGGAAGGTGAAAATCCTAACCGGCGGTTGCGCAGAAAGCGCACACTGGCGCTTCCTTTAGCGCCAGGTGTTAAAGTCCGCGAGTTCTGACGTTATGTCAGGATATGAACTGGTGTTAATCCAGTACCGATGGTAAAGTCCAGATGGGAGAAGGTCGATGCTACTTTTATACCCGAGGACTATCTCTTCGGGTTATTTTGTTTAAGGGAGCAAGAAATATTATGTTTAATTCGATTCCAGAGATACTAGAGGATTTAAAAAAGGGCTTAATGGTTATTGTTGTTGATGATGAGTCTCGCGAAAATGAAGGGGATCTTGTTATGGCCTCTTCTTTTGTGAAACCCGAAAGTATAAATTTTATGGCAAAATTTGGCCGGGGGCTTATTTGTGTGCCAATGGAGGAAGAAAGATTAAGGCAATTAGATTTAAAGCCTATGCTCAAGGAAGCGGATTTGCATGGGAAGAAAGATCCGTTTTCTACTGCCTGGATGATTTCAGTGGACGCCAGCCGTGGTATTTCTACCGGGATATCCGCTTATGACCGCGCGCGCACGATCGAAGTTCTAATAAATCCGCAAACTAAACCCGAAGATTTAATTAGGCCCGGGCATACTTTTCCTCTCAGGGCTCGTAAGGGAGGGGTTTTAGTGAGGGCAGGCCATACTGAAGCAACGCTTGACCTTATGCGCTTATCTAAGCTTTATCCTGCCGGGGTAATCTGTGAGATTATGAATGATGACGGGACAATGGCGCGCCTTGCGCAATTAATTGAATTCTCCAAGAGGCATAATTTAAAAATCTGTTCTATTACCGACTTGATTGAATATCGCAGGCGGTCCGAGAAATTAGTTGAGAGAATTACTGAGGCTGCGCTTCCGACAGAATTCGGCACATACAAATTAATTCTTTACCGCGATTTAATAGAGAAACAAATCCATGTCGCCCTTACTATGGGTGAACTAAATAGCGATTGTATGCTTGTACGCGTGCATTCCGAGTGCCTTACCGGCGATGTGTTTGCTTCTTTAAGGTGTGACTGTGGCAGGCAGCTAAATAAGGCAATGCAGCTTATTCATAATGAGAAAAAAGGAGTGATCCTTTATATGTATCAGGAAGGCCGTGGTATTGGCTTAGCAGAAAAAATACGGGCTTATAATTTACAGGATCAGGGCATGGATACGGTTCAGGCAAACGAAGCACTAGGTTTTGGGCCGGACCTGCGTGATTACGGAATAGGCGCACAAATATTAGCAGATTTAGGATTAAAAAATATAAGGCTCTTAACTAATAATCCGCGAAAAATCGTTGGTTTAGAAGGTTACGGTTTGCACGTGATTGAGCGGATACCTTTAGAAATTGAACCTAATCCGATGAATTATAAATATTTAAAAACAAAAAAAGAAAAACTGGGACATGATTTGAAAATATAGCACCCGGCGCTTATCGGATTTGCGCCGGTGTGCACTTACTGTGCAAGGAGGGAACACATGACAAAGATAATTGAAGGAAACCTGATTGCCAAAGGCAAAAAGTTTGGCATAATTGCTTCGCGTTTCAATGATTTTATTACTAAAGAATTAGTAAGCGGTTGTATTGATGCGTTAGTAAGGCATGGTGCGGATGACAAAGATTTAGTGGTCACATGGGTGCCGGGTGCATTTGAAATTCCGACTATCGCCTCAAGATTGGCTAAATCAAAAAGTTATGATGCGATAATCTGCTTGGGTACAGTAATACGCGGTTCTACTCCTCATTTTGAATATATTGCATCAGTAGTTTCTAAAGGGGTTGCCAAGGTTTCTTTGGATACGGGCTTGCCTGTAATTTTTGGTGTGATTACTTCAGATACAATCGAACAGGCTATTGAACGTGCCGGGACAAAAGACGGTAATAAAGGCGCTGCTGCAGCTTTGAATGCCATTGAGATGGCAAATTTATTAACCCAAATTAAAAAAGATTTTTAAAAAGAGCTAAAAAAGAGTTATGCGTAAACGGACATTAGCGCGCGAGTTTGCTATACAGATACTTTATCAGATGGATATAACGCATGATAATTGCCAAGTATCTTTGGGTAATTTTTGGGCAACGCGTTTAGAAGAACATATCGAGGAAGAAGTAAAAAACTTTACAAATCTTCTAGTTAATGGTGTTTTTGATAATTTAGCGGCTATAGATAAGATAATCGCCCAATTTGCCACTAATTGGCAGCTTAAACGCATGGCAGTCGTAGACCGGAATGTATTACGGATGGGTTGTTTTGAATTAACCTTCCGTAATGATATACCTCCCAAAGTCTCTATCAATGAAGCCGTAGATCTTGCCAAAAAATATTCTGGCCAGGAAGCGGGAAAATTTGTAAATGGTGTTCTGGATAAAATAAAAAAAGAGAAAAATTTATGAAGTTTGCGGATTTACATCTTCATACCATATTTTCTGATGGTACTTATACCCCCGTAGAATTGATTCGGCAGTCAAAGAAAAAAGGGTTATCTGTGATTGCTATTGTTGATCATGACACTGTCAGTGGTATTGAGCCGGCAATAGAATCAGCTAAAAAAGAAGGTATTGAGATAATTCCGGGAATTGAGCTTTCTGCGGATTTCGATGGCCTGGAAATCCATATCTTAGGTTATTTCATTGATTACAAAAATATTTTGTTTAAAAACAAATTAAAGGATTTAAGCGCAGTTCGCACCGAACGTATCTATAAAATTTTAGATAAGTTAAATGGCTTAGGTATAAAATTAGACCCCAAAGCAGTATTTAATCTGGCTAAAGATGGGACAGTCGGAAGGCTGCATATTGCCCGGGCATTGGTAAATGAAGGTTTGGTGCCTTCAGCTCAAGAGGTATTTAAGAAATATATTGGGGATAATTGTCCTGCTTATGTCTGCGGTTTTAGGTTTAGTCCTCAAGAAGCGATAAAATTCATCAAAGATTTTGGCGGCATCCCAGTTTTAGCCCATCCCTACGTTTTAAATCGAGATGATTTAATCCCTCAATTCGTCGACTACGGATTAATGGGGATAGAAGTATATTATCCTGAGCATACACAATCGATGATAAATTTCTACCTGAATATGGCAAAAAAATATAACTTACTGGTGACAGGCGGTTCTGACTGTCATGGAAAGGCAAAGCCAGAGGTTAAAATCGGCATGATTAAGTTGCCGTATGAATTAGTAGAAAAGTTAATTGAAGCGCAAAACTTAAATCGGTCATGATAAAAAATCACGAATATTATATGGAATTAGCTATTGAACTGGCTCTTAAGGGTAAAGGCAAGGTTAGCCCTAATCCAATGGTGGGCGCTGTTGTTGTAAAAAATGGCCGCATCATTGGTAGAGGGTTTCATGAAAGACCGGGCCTTGCTCATGCAGAAATTATTGCTTTAAACCAAGTGCAAGAAAAGGCAAAGGGCGCCTTACTCTATGTGACATTAGAACCGTGCGCACACTTTGGCAGGACGCCTCCTTGCGTAGATAGGATCATTAAAAGCGGAGTAAAAGAAGTCATTGTAGGGATGATTGATCCTAATCCGTTAAATAATGGACGAGGCATTCAAATACTTAAAGAACACAAGATTAAGGTTAGTGTAGGTGTTTTGGAAAAAAAGCTTAAAAAATTAAATGAAGTTTTTATCAAAAGCATTAGCCGGCGCATGCCTTTTGTCACGGTAAAAATTGCGCAATCCTTAGATGGTAAGATTGCTACTAAAAACGGCGATTCCAAATGGATAACCTCTGATAAGTCACGCGAGCTTGCTCACCGCATGCGTGCTAATTATGATGGTATTGTAGTTGGTGTCAATACGGTTTTAAGAGATAACCCTACGCTTAATACCTGGTTTTCTAAGAGGCATCCTAAAAAAATTATTATTGATAGTCAATTAAGCACCCCTGCTTGGGCAAATATATTTTCTCCGGCGTCTGAAGTCATAATCGTTACCTTGCCGACTAAACCGGGGCAGGAAACAGAAAATAGAAAAACTTTATCTCTCAAGGCAAAGATTCTGGAGGTAAAAGAAAAAGCAGGACAGATAAATTTAAAGGATATGTTGAAAAAATTAGCCTCACAAGGCATAACTAATATCTTAGTAGAAGGCGGAGGCACATTAGTCGGTTCGTTATTTGATGAAAACCTGGTAGATAAGATTTTATTTTTTATTAGCCCTAAAATAATTGGCGGTAAAGATGCAATTAGCTCTGTAATGGGGCAGGGGATTACAAGAATAGATAGGGCTTTTAAATTAAGAGAGATTAAATTAAAAGCAATAGGCGAAGATTTTTTATTCGAGGGATATATAGTTTAAACAAATAAATTATATTTTCACTTATGTTTAGCGGGATTATTGAAGAATTAGGGGAAATAAAAAGTATTTCCAGGCGGGGACAATTTTTTTTATTAGGGGTTAAGGCTGCTAAAATACAAGAAGATATAAAAATTGGCGATAGTATTGCTGTAAACGGAGCATGCCTTACTTTAACTAACAATAAAGATGGTTTTTTAACTTTTGAGGTTATGCTTCAGACCGCTAAGATTACGAATTTAGGCGCTTTAAAAATCAGTGAGAAAGTAAATTTAGAGCGCGCTTTAAAAGTTGGCGATAGGTTATCAGGGCACTTTGTTACCGGGCATATTGATGATATAGGAATTATCCGCAACAAAAATTATATTTCAGGAAACCTTTGTTTTGAAATTGCCGTAACACATAAGTTTATGCAGTATGTTCTACAAAAAGGCTCCATTGCTGTTGATGGCATCAGCTTAACTATTGCGGATAAAAAATCAAATACCTTTTTTGTATATATTATCCCGCACACTTTGGAAAATACTACTTTAAGTTTTAAAGGAGCCTCAGATAAAGTAAATATTGAATTCGATATCCTT